>DATJAK010000272.1:0-28393 GCA_035516375.1 Bryobacteraceae bacterium | reverse complement strand
CTTGCGTCCGAGCGCCTCGCCCAGCTGGTCATCGGTGAAATCGACGCAGCGTTTCCAGCGCGGCCGCAGTTCTTTGGCGCCGGTCAGTGTTTTGCCGTAGAAGTCGAAATTGGCCTCTACGAAGGGCTCGGGAAGCAGCGGCGCTTCCGAGTGCAGCGCATGCCAGCGCAGATAAGTTTTCCAGTCGTCCAGGCTGAACGTGCCGATGGCGGCATTCACGCTCTTGAAGAAATCCGGCCAATCGACGTTGAGGTCCTGAAAGCCCGGCGCGCCGCTATCGGTGAAGTACTGGTTCCAGCGAAACGATGGATCGAGCTTGGCAAAATCTTGCTTGCTCATCTTGTGATAAACCTTCTCCGGATCGCGCTGCGAGGTTCGGTCCAAGGAGTTTTTGGCCAGCTCGGTTTCCAGTTTCAGCACCGTCTGCGCGTCCGTCTTGGCCTGGTTCGCCGATTCTCCAGCCAGTTCGAAGATGCGCGCGACATGCGCAAGGTATTTCTGGCGGATGGCAACCGTGTCGGCGTCGTCCTTGAGATAGTAGTCGCGGTCCGGAAGAGCGAGCCCGCCTTGGCCAATCTGCGCAATTTCGGCGTTGGAATTCTTGAAGTCCTGCCCGGAGCTGAACTCAAACAGAGCCGCCATGCCGTCGCGGTGCAGGTGCGCAATCTCCGCGGCCAAAGCTTCCTTGTCCGATAGGGCGCGGATACGGTCGAGCTCCGGCTGTATGGGCGCGAGGCCCTTGGCGTTGATCGTTTTTTCGTCCATGCAGGCGGCGTAATAGTCGCCGATCTGCTTGGAGATGGCGTCGCGCTTCGGATCAGGCCGTGCCGCCTCTTCCAGGATTTCGCGGAGGATCTCCCGGTTCCGCTCCTGGAGCGCGTCGAAGCGATCCCATCGCGATTGGTCGGGAGGAATCGGGTTGTTCTTCATCCACGTGCCGCACGCGTATTGGTAGAAATCGACGCAGGGGTTGGCGTTTCGATCGAGCGCGTTCAGGTCGAAGTGCAGATTCGGGGATACGGAAGCATTTTGGCCGAAGAGCGTTCCCAGACACAGGCACGCCGGCAGGATGAGTTTTCGCAAGACAGCACTCCTTTTCTTGATTCTACGTGCGAGGAGGGTTTTTGGTGCGAATTTTGCTACGCTTGAAATATTTCATGGTGAAGTTATGGCCAGTATCTTAATTCGCAAGCCCTTGAAGCTGATTTTGGACGAGGCGGCACAGGTGAATGAGCATAGCCTGCGCCGGACCTTGGGCCCATTCCAGCTCACTGCGCTCGGGGTAGGGGCGATTATCGGCGCGGGGATTTTCGTGCTGTCGGGTTTGGGCGCGCACTACGCCGGTCCGGGGCTGATGCTGTCGTTTGTCCTGTCGGGCTTCGGATGCGCCTTTGCGGGCCTGTGCTACGCCGAGTTTGCTGCGCTCATACCCCTGGCCGGCAGCGCGTACACCTACGCGTACGCCACCTTGGGTGAGTTGTTCGCCTGGATCATAGGATGGGATCTGACGCTCGAATATGCCATGGGGGCCAGCACGGTTTCTTCAGGTTGGTCGAACCATTTTGTGGAATTGTTAGATATCGTCCATATCAAGATCCCGCTCTGGCTCGCGTACGATCATTGGACGGGGCTGCGAATCGCGGAAAATACCATTGCGCGGCAAATGGCGCAAGCATCCGATCCCTCATTGGTTTCCGGCACTCAGGCGTTTGTCGACCGTGTAGCGGCCATCATAGCGGCGCAATCCGCCGAACTGGTCGACCGTGCCCATCAGTTACTGGCCGCGCCGCATCTGTTCGGCTCCGAGATCGGTTTTAATCTGCCGGCATTTTTGATCGCCCTGGTCATTACGGCTGTGTTGATTATCGGCATACGGGAAAGCGCCCGCTTCAACACCACCATCGTAGTGATCAAGGTTGCGGTGGTGCTGTTCGTAATCGCGCTCGGTTTTCGGTACGTGAATGGCGTCAACTGGGGGTCGAGCTGGTCGTCGTTCGCGCCCTACGGTTTCTCCGGTATCGGCGCCGGCGCAGCTTACATCTTTTTCGCGTACATCGGCTTCGACGCCGTTTCGACGACTGCTCAGGAAGCCCGCAACCCTCAGCGAGACTTGCCCATCGGAATCATCACGTCGCTGCTGGTATGTACGACTCTGTACATCCTGGTGGCGGCTGTCCTGACCGGCATGGTGCCGTGGCAGGAAGTGAACATCGAAGCGCCCATCGCGCGCGCGTTTCTGGACCGTGGGTTGACGGGCGCCTCGCACATAATCACCTTAGGCGCGCTGGCCGGGCTCACCAGTGTGATGCTCGTCATGCTGCTCGGCCAAACCCGCGTACTGTATTCCATGGCGTGCGACGGCTTGCTCCCCAAGAAGTTCTTCGCTGCCGTTCACTCCAAGTGGCGCACGCCCTGGAAGAACACCCTGTTGGTTGGACTACTGGCGGCGATTGTCGGCAGCGTAACGCCCATCGATGACATCGGCAAGATGGTTAATATCGGGACGCTGCTCGCATTTGTAATTGTCAGCATTGCGGTACTGATACTGCGCCGCACGAATCCCGACCAGCCGCGCCCGTTTCGCACTCCCTGGGTCCCGCTCATTCCCATTCTCGGTGTGGTTACGAACGGTTACATGATGTATAAACTGGGTTGGATCAATTGGGCGCGATTGATCGGCTGGTTGATTATCGGGCTCGTGATTTACTTCACGTACGGCAGAAAACACAGCCACGTGGCCGCCATCGTGGACACTCCGGTCGTAAAAAGATAACAGATCTTCGGAAACGAGTCAGGTTATACTACACCTGCTATGCGTCTGAAATGGAGTCAGGTGTGCGCTCTAGGTGCGGTAGTTTCGCTCATTGTTCTCGCTTCCTGCGCTAAGCCCGCCAGTGGCGGGCAGCACGCTACTGTGCAGATGCGGGACGGCACGAGTGTCAGCGGGACTGTGCTTTCGAGTTCCGCCAGCGAAGTGAAGATCGCGGGAGACGACCAAATCACTCGCACGATCCCAATGAACCAGGTGCGTGCGATTGAGTACAGCGATGCGGCGGAACCGGTAGCGAACCCGCCGGCTGCCACCGCTTCTGCGGCCACGCCCGCTGCGGCGAGCGCGCCCCCGCCCGAAAGCGAGCCGGTACACCCGGATCATTTCCATCCCACTGAAGCGGCCATCACCTCGACAACTTTCGTCCTGCCCGCGGGCACAAATGTTTCCGTCCGCAACGAAGAGACCATCGATTCGGGCAAGGCGGTGGACGGCCAGACGTATCCCGCCGAGGTGACCCGCAACGTGAAGGACGCCGCCGGAAACGTTGTGATCCCGCGCGGTTCGAACGCGCAGATTATCATTCGCTCCGCATCGAAGGGCGGAATCCGGCACGCCTCCGACCTGGTGTTGGATCTGGCTTCGGTCTCGATCGACGGCCGCCAGTACCAACTCAGCACAACCGACATCGTCGAGAAAGGCAATTCGGGAGTGGGCGCGAACAAGCGTACGGGCGAGTTCTCCGGTGGCGGTGCAGCGATTGGGGCGATCATCGGGGCCATCGCCGGCGGCGGCAAAGGAGCGGCCATCGGCGCCGGTTCGGGAGCGGGCGCGGGAGCAGTGACGCAGATCCTCACCAAGGGCACCATCAAAGTGCCGGTGGAGACGGTGCTGACGTTCCAACTGGCTCAGGACTTGCGCGTGCGCGCAGCCGAGTGAGTGGCTGCGTGGGGCATGCTTTAGCTTGCCCAGGAGGGATCAGGGCAAGCTAAAAGCATGCCCCACCACCTGCCCACTACTTTGTGGCAGCAGAGAGCGTGGCCGTTGAAATCAACGCGATCTGCTCAGTGAGCTGGCTGCCCTCTTTCACCGAGACAGACACACACTTAGCTTCAAACGGCTTCAGAAAGTCGGGATCCATGTACGCGCCATCTTCGATTTCGTCCCAGGCGTACAGGTTGTATTCGCCCGGTGCAACACTCTTCAGCGCGAAGTTCCCGGATCGATCGGCCGTTACCGTCTTGTAGTACCATCGCTGATCCCTTCGTTCCTTCTCTTGCGGAACCAGCACCACAGCGCTGAAAGGCGGCGGCTGCTGCGCTTCCGGATTCGTAACGACACCGTTAATCCGGCCGGCGTTCGGGTTGAGAACTACTTCGACCGGTGCGGGCGGGTCGCTTCCAATCGCCAGTCCGGAGACGAGCACGTCCACATCACCGAATCGCGCGGACTTGATGAAATATCCCTCGGGAAGGTTGCCCAGCAGATAGTAGTGGCCGGCGCTTACGTCCTCGAACCGAAAGGTCTGGTCCTCCCGTTTGAAAGGACCACCGTAGTAGCCGCCGTCGCTGTCAGTTGGAAAGAGATTGAAGCTTACCCGTTCCCAGTCCACTGCGCTGTTGCCTTCTGCGCTGACGTGGACGGGCAATGCTACACCTGGCGAGATGGTCACGCTCAAATTCTCGACGTCCTCATCATGCACCTCGACCGGCTGCTGCGTGTAATAGTTGTGATCACCCTCCGAAATGGATGCGAACAAGCGGTACGATCCCGGAACGACGTTGCGAATCTCGAATCGCCCAGATGCCTCCGCCGGAGCGCCAGGTGCCTGGAAACGGGCCGTGTTCGATATGGGCACCAGCGAGACCATCATCGCGTGCCGCCCCGGCAGCGCATTGTTGGTAACGTGCCCCCTGACGTTTACGGCATGGGTTTTCAGTAATCTGACATCGATGCCGCGAACCTCGGCTCCGGCTTCAACGCTGAAGAGAACCGCCGCGTTTGCGTCGGCAGTGCCGGGGTAATAGGTTGGCACGTAGTTCTCGTTCCCGCGAGGGTTCACGGAATGGTCGACCGTATCGGTAACCGGTGAGCGGAAGGTCACCGCTAATGCATATCTGCCCGGTTGCAGGCCGAAGATCCGGTATTCCCCGAGATCATTGGTGGCGTTGGACGGGAGGGGGGACGCTGGGTTCAACTGCTTTTTGCCGCTGCGGTAGGTGAGCCGGAGCAGTTGAATCCGTGCGTTCTGTACCGGATCGCCATCTTCGTCCAGCACACGTCCCGATATCACGGCCTGGGGAGTCAGCCGGAAGTCTACCTCTTTCATGCTTTGTCCGCGGCTGAGACGTAGTGTTGCGCCGCTCTGGTTGGGGCTACGAGCGCCGTATGACGCACGCAGGAAGCCGGAGCGCACTGCCGACAGCGCGTAGGATCCGGGCTCGATATCCTTCATCGCAAACTGCCCATCGGCCCCGGTCACAGTGCTGTACACCTGCCGCTGCGTGCCCGGCGGACCGGGGTCCGTATTCCGCAGCGTTAAAGTAGTCTTCTTCAGCGGCTCGCCAGTCAGCGCGTTCACCACGCGTCCCTCAATCGAACAGAGATCGTTAAGCGTGGTCTGGGGCTGGGCCGAAAGGGCGATTGGAAGCAAACACGCGAATACGATCAGGCGCATCTTCCCCTCCTGACGAAAGCGCTGTCTCTATTCTCCCTCAGTCACCTTACCCGGAAAGTAACCTTCCCAGCGCGCCACCACCGCGCTCGCCAGACAATTGCCCAGTACGTTGACCGATGTGCGTGCCATATCCAACACAGCATCCACACCAAGCAAAATGGAAACGCCTTCCGCCGGAAGCCGGAACGTGGTGAGGGTTCCGGCCAGAATCACCAGGGCCGCGCGGGGCACGCCTGCCACCCCCTTGCTGGTCAGCATTAGCGTGAGCATCATCAGTAATTGCTCACCAAAGGAAAGATGCACGCCGGCGGCTTGGGCCACGAAAACAGAGGCGAGCGAAAGGTACAAGGTGGTGCCATCCAGATTGAAACTGTATCCAGTGGGCAGGACAAATCCCACGATGTGCTTCGGGACGCCGAACCGCTCCATGTTTTCGAGGGCCAGGGGCAGCGCGGCTTCGCTCGAGGCCGTCGAAAACGCGATGACGAACGGCTCGCGCACGGCTCGATAAAAGGCTGCCGCGGGAATCCGCACCAGCGCCACCACTGCGCCCAGAACGGCGACCACGAACAGCGCTTGCGCGGCATACATCGTCGCGATGAGCTTGCCGAGTCCGAACAGCACGCCGGCGCCCTTGCTCCCAACCGTGACCGCCAGCGCCGCGCCCACGCCCAACGGCGCAAGATACATCACGTAGCGTGTGTAGTGGAACATGATATCGGCGAGTGCGGTGCAGAACGAAATCACCGGCGCCGCCTTGGCGCCGACGGCCACGCAAGCCGCGCCAAACAGGAACGAGAACACCACCACCTGCAGCACATCATTGCGGGCCATGGCGTCGATCATGCTGGCGGGTACGATGTGTTCGATCAGAGCGGCCAGGCCGGTCTGATTCTGTGGAATCGCGGCCTCGGTGGTTGTCACCGAAATCGGAACGCCGACCCCGGGGCGCACCAGGTTGACCGCGCCCAAACCGATGAATAGCGCCAGGGTAGTGACCACTTCGAAATAGACGAGGGCTTTGATGCCGACGCGGCCCATGCGCCGCAGGTCGCCGGCGCCCGCGATTCCCGAGACTAACGTCCCGAACAATAGCGGGGCGATAATCGACCGGATTAGCCGCAGGAAGATATTCGAAACCGGGCTGAGCCTGGTTGCGAAGCTGGGCATAAAGATGCCCAACGCCACGCCGCCCGCCATGCCTAGAAAAATCCAGGTGGTGAGCGAGAACCGCCTCACCGTTCGCCCCACTTGAGCTTCTGCCGCAGAACGTCGAAGAACATCGCCCGCGGCGGGCGGATCAGGTGCAGCGCGAACTGCGAGCTACGGCACACAATCGTGTCGCCCTCCTGCACCGGATTGCCGGTCTGCCCGTCAATCGTCAGAAACACGCTCTCATCGGGGCCGCGCGAAATCACCCGCACGACGCTGGTCTCCGGCACCAGAACCGGCCGGTTGGTGAGCATGTGCGGGCAAATCGGCGTCATGCAAATGGTGGGCACCGACGGAAAGATGATGGGCCCGCCGGCAGCCAGGGAATAGGCGGTCGATCCCGTGGGCGTGCAAATGATCAACCCATCGGCTTTGTAGTCGGCGACGAACTGCTCATCCACGAAAGCCTTGAGATCGATCATGCGCGCGATGGATGCCTTGGTGAGCACGGCATCGTTGAGCGCGTCGTACGACACCACCACTTTCCCGTTGCGCACCAACTCCGTGTTCAGAAGCTTGCGCTTGGCGATGCGGTGCTCGCCGTGGAGCGCGCGCTCCAGCTCGGGGAAGAGTTCTTCCACGGTAATGGCGGTCAAAAAACCAAGCCCGCCCAGGTTGACCGGGAAGAGCGGGATGCCGCGCTTTCCGATGGCGCGGGCGGCGGAGAGCAGCGTGCCGTCGCCTCCCAGGACGATCACCAGATCGCAGCCCTCCGGCACCGAATTGCGGTCCATGCCATTCTCGCCCCGCGCGTAAGCCACGGTTTCCTCATCCAGGCGCACGGCGATCGATCGCTCACGCAGCCACGCGATCACGCGCGGCACCAACTGGTTCGCCTGCTCCACGCCCGGTTTCGAGATGATGCCAACCGTCTTAATGTCGGGCATACAGCAGGAATTCCTTGTTTCCTTCAGCGCCGAGAATGGGGCTGTCCATGATGTCGGTAGTGAATCCGAATTCTTCTACGGCCCGGCGAATGCGCTCACAGGCGTCCTGGTGGAGTTCCGGCTCACGCACGATGCCGCCTTTTCCCACCTGGCCTTTGCCAACCTCGAATTGCGGCTTGACCAGTATAACCATTCGGCCGTCCGGGTGTAGCAGCCGCACCACCGCGGGAAGAATCAACGTTACTGAAATAAAGCTGACATCGCAGGTGAGGAGCGAAGCGAGTTCGCCGATATCGTCGAGCCGCAGCTCGCGCGCGTTGATGCCTTCGTGCACTACCACCCGCGGATCGGTCCGCAGCGACCAGGCGAGTTGCCCCATTCCGACATCGACTGCGTGCACGCGCGCCGCGCCGGCCTGGAGCAGGGCATCGGTGAAGCCCCCGGTCGACGAGCCGATGTCCAGGCAAACCAACCCGGCGGCATCGATGGAAAAGTGGTCGAGAGCGCCTTTCAGCTTGAGTCCGCCGCGGCTCACATACTGCGGCCGGGCCAGCAGTTCGATGGCGACGTCAGCGGTTACGGCCTGCCCGGCCTTCAGCGCTCTTTGGCCGTTGAGGAGCACGTCTCCCGCCATGATGAGCGCCTGCGCCTTCTCGCGCGAGTCCACCAACCCGCGTTCTACCAGAAGGCGATCCAGCCGGACCTTCATGATTTGCGGCGGACAATCAGATCGGCTAGTTCGTGCAAACCGGCGGCCTTTTCTCCGAACTGTTCGAGGACCTTGTGAGCGCGCGCCGATTCTTCTTCCGCCATGCGCCGCGAGGCTTCCAGGCCGTAGACTGCGGGAAATGTGATCTTGTGCTGCGCCGCATCCTTGCCCGCGGTCTTGCCCAAAGCCTCGGAAGATTCCTCCACGTCGAGGATGTCGTCGACAATCTGGAATGCCAGCCCGATGTGTTCGCCGTAACAGGAAAGCCCTTCGTACTGCGCCGGCGTGGCGCCAGCGTAGATCGCGCCCATGCGTGTGCTGGCGCGGAGCAGCGCGCCGGTCTTGGCGCGGTGAATGGTTTCGAGCAGGGTTGCGTCGGGAGGCTTGCCTTCACCTTCCAGGTCGGCCACCTGCCCGCCAATCATGCCGCCTACGGTGCCGGCCGCGGTAGCAAGCTCGCCGATGAGCTTGGTCTTGCGTTCCGGCGGGGAATCGAGCTGCGCCAAAACCTGGAACGCCAGCGTGAGCAGCGCATCACCCGCCAGAATCGCCATCGCCTCGCCGAATACTTTGTGATTGGTGAGCTTGCCGCGCCGGTAGTCATCGTTATCCAGAGCGGGCAGGTCGTCGTGGATCAAAGAGTAGGTGTGGATCAGCTCCAGCGAGCACGCGGCCGCCACAATATCGCCGGATGGCCGGGTAACCGCGCGGGCGGCTTCGATGCAAAGAATCGGCCGTATCCGTTTTCCCCCGGCAAACAGGCTGTAGCGCAGCGCGCGGTGAATCGTCTCCGGTGGCGTGGTCTCCGGAGGCGCCAGCCGGTCGAGCTCTCGATCCACCAGTTGCTGGTATTCGCGCAGGTTCATGCCTTATCGTTCTTGTCCAGGCGGAAGGGTTCCGGCTGCATCTTTCCTTCTTTTCGGATGAGGATCTCCACGCGTGTCTCGGCCTCTTCCAGTTGCTTGCGGCAGCTGTCGCTCAGGCTCATGCCGCGCTCGAAGAGCTCCAGCGCACGCTCCAGCGGCAAGTCGCCGGCCTCGAGCTGTTTGACCACCTGCTCCAATTCATCCAGGCAAGCCTCGAACGATTCGACGGGCTGCGGTGCAGGTTGGTTTTCCGCCATGGAGCGTATTGTAACAAGGGCTCGACTAATGTCGCGTCTGTCAATCCAGGTCCAAGGCCGCGCGCAATCCATCCTCCACTTGTAGCAGAACAGCGGGGTGGAACGTTCCAATTCGCTTGGATAACTTGGCGCGATCGAGCGTAATCACCTGGTGGCAGATAGCCGTACTAGCACGCGCCAGCCCTGCCGTTCCGCTGGGAATCGGAACAGCGTAGGGCCAGGTCGGGCTTGAGCAGCCGAGGTCGACATCGGAACGACTACTACGGAACGCCAGCCGCGTAGTTGATTGAATCCGTTATTGGAAACGACGATCACAGGACCGCGGCCGGGCGCCAGATCGGCCCAATACACTTCTCCTCGCCTCATTCCGCTTCGCCGGATAGAAGGTGCTGCACGCTCGCGGCTTCGAGACGAGGATCCAGATCGGCTTCCGTACCCGCCATTTCCGAGGCATAGGCGATGATCGCCCGCCGGGTCGCGGCCTTCTTTTTGGCCCGCAGCCACTCCTGAATGGCCTTTCGCGCAAGCGAAGTCGCAGGCAATGGCAACGCTCCGCTTTCTCGCGGAGTTCAGCATAAGTCTGCTCTGGGAGGGGAAGGTGGAAAGTTTTCACTATTTCGATCATGCCGCGATACTATGGCATGAGCCTTATGGCAGCCAGCAAGCGTTCGTCGGAGTACACGGCTGATACGGGACTGAAATAACCCTCATGCTATTTTGAACTCAATGCCCGACAACCCTTTTCAAGATCCGCTGCGGTTTGAGCGGCGCGTACCCGAGTGCGCCATGGTCATCTTCGGCGCATCCGGTGACCTGACGAAGCGCAAGCTTGTGCCCGCCTTATTTCGTCTAGCCTATGACCGCCGGCTGTCGGCGGGCTTCGCGGTGGTGGGCATTTCGCGCACCAAATTAAGCGACGATGAATTCCGCGAACGGATGAAGGAGGCGGTCAAATCGTTCTCCGAAGATACGGAGTTCGACGCCGACGTTTGGGCTGCCTTCGCGCAAGGACTTTTCTACGTAGCCGGCGATATTGGCGACAAAGATCTCTACCAGCGCCTGGCGGCCAAGCTCGCGGAAATCGAGCAGGGCCGGCATACCGGCGGAAATGTGTTGTTCTACCTTTCGACGCAGCCCAGCCAGTACGGGCAGGCGGCGTTAGGGCTGGGTTCCGCCGGACTCGGCAAGGGCAACGGCTGGCGGCGCTTGGTTGTGGAAAAGCCGTTCGGTCACGACATGGCGAGCGCCAGGGCCCTCACGGACGACTTGCACCAGGTGTTCGATGAAAGCGAGGTCTACCGCATCGACCATTACCTGGGCAAAGAAACCGTGCAGAACATTCTGGCGTTTCGCTTTGGCAATGGGATTTTCGAACCGCTGTGGAACCGGCGTTACATCAATCACGTGCAGATCACGGCGGCGGAATCGATCGGCGTGGAGGGCCGCGGCGCATATTACCAGGAAGCGGGCGCACTGGCGGACATGATCCAGAACCATCTGTTACAAGTGATGGCCACGATCGCCATGGAGCCGAGCGCGAGTTTCCGCGCCACTTCGGTGCGCGACGAGCGTTCCAAGTTGCTGCGATCGATTCGGCCGATGAAGCCGGATGAGATCCGCTGCAACTCCGCGCCGGGGCAATACGGCCCAGCGCGCATTGGAGGACAGGACTTGCCGGGTTTCCGCCAGGAGCCCGGCGTCAATAAAGACTCGCAGACGGACACCTATGCCGCAGTCACCTTCTTCGTGGAGAACTGGCGATGGGCGGGTGTGCCGTTTTACCTGCGTTCCGGAAAACGTCTGCCTAAGCGCGTAACCGAGATTACCATTCAGTTCAATCCCGCCCCCCTCTTGATCTTCGACGGGGAGAAAGACGGCGCCGCGCCCAACCTGCTCATCGTGCGCATTCAGCCGGAGGAGGGCATCTCCCTCAAGTTTCTTTCCAAGCGGCCAGGCACCGGCATGCAGCTGCGTCCGGTATCGATGGACTTCAACTACGGATCGAGTTTCGGAGAGCGGTCGCCTTCGGCCTACGAGACGCTGCTGCTCGACGCCATCATTGGAGACGCCACGCTCTACACACGGCAAGACATGGTGGAAGCGAGCTGGTCAGTGGTCGAGCCGATCCAGCATGTGTGGCGCGAAACCAGGTACGATTTTCCGAATTACCCAGCCGGATCGTGGGGTCCAAAAGCGTCGGACGAGATGCTGGCGCGGCGTGGGCACCTCTGGAGGAAACCATAGTGAGCACCACTCTTGCTCCGGAACGGCTTCTGAAGGAAATGGCCGAGATCTGGGTGCAACTCGCCAAATCGGCGGATGAGGACGCCAGTGCCGGTGTGCTGCGCTCCTGCTCCATGACTCTGGTGGTGGTTGCGCAGGAAGGTGACGACGCCATGTCCGTCGGGGAAACCCTGGCCGCGCTCATGCCGGAACACCCGGCGCGCACGATCGTCATCTGGCCTAAGAAGGATGCACCCCTGGCAGCCAAAGTCACCGCCCAGTGCTGGATGCCGTTTGGGCAGAGGCGGCAGATCTGTTGTGAGCAGATCGAAATCACCGCGCCCGAGGGTTCGATGCCGGATGTCGCGTCGGTCATCGCTCCCATCGCCGCCCCGGATCTGCCGCTGATCGTATGGTGCCGCTGCCGGCGCACGTTTGCGGAACCGGGTTTCGGACATCTGGCCGAGATCGCCCAGAAAGTGGTGGTGGACACGAGTGCGTGGCCCGATGCGAAAGCGGCCATCGCCAGCGTGGCCGCCATGGCGTCGCGTGGCGTGATACTGGGTGACCTTTCCTGGACCCACCTGACGCGTTGGCGCGAGATGTTATCGAACGTCTTCGAGAATGCAGAATACGTCGCCCGGCTGCCGGAGATCTCGCGGGTACGGATGCGCTTCCATGCCGGCAACATAGAGGTAATGGCGCGATACATGGCCGCGTGGGTGGTGAGCTCGCTGGAGGCCGCGGGCGGGCACGTGGAAGTGAGGCTCGAACCGGGCGCCGGCGACACTGGCGTGGAGTTGAGCGGCGGGGATTTTCGTGTCGAATTGGTCCGCCAGGATGGGCGGTTGATCACCACCGTGGACGGGCTTTCGCAGTGCACGAATCTACCGATGCCTACCGATTATTTGCTTCTGCGCGAGGAGTTGGGAATCGTCCGGCATGATGAGACGTTTGAGCGGGCACTGGCGTTAGCGGCGCGATCATGAGTTTCGAGCGCGAGATTCTTCCCGATGCCCTTACCGCCGCCGAAGTGTGCGCGCGCCACATCGCCACCCAGCTAAAACTCGCCATCGGCGCCCGTTCCCAAGCTACGCTGGCAATTTCCGGCGGGCACACTCCCCAGCTTATGTTTCATGGCCTCTCGTTACTGCCCGTCGATTGGAGCCGCGTGCATCTGTTTTGGGTTGATGAGCGATGTGTCCCTCCGGATGACGCTGCCAGCAATTACAAACTGGCGAAGGAAAATCTCATCGATCTGGCGCGCATTCCCGAAGCGAATATTCATCGGGTGGCAGGCGAGATCGACCCCAAACAAGCGGCCGAGGACTATGCCGATGAGATTCGCCGGTTCTTTAAACTCGCAGCCGGTGACATGCCGCGTTTCGACGTGGTGCAATGCGGCATGGGGCCTGACGGGCATACCGCCAGCCTGTTTCCCGGCGAGCCCCTGATCGCCGATCGCGCGGGAATCGCCAGCGCCGTATACGCACCGCAATTCAGCCAGTGGCGCGTGACTCTGCTGCCAGGCCCGCTGCTGGCTGCGCGGCTACTACTCTATTTAGTCACGGGAGACGACAAAGCCCAAACCGTCCGCGCGGTTTTCGAGCAGATGACCAACCCGTCCAAATACCCCGTGCAGCTCGCCTTCGAGCACCAGGAAGGGACCACCTGGTTTCTGGACCAAGCCGCGGCGAGGCTGTTGGATTCGTGATGCAGCGCGTCCGGCCGTACGCGCTTCTCTTCCTCGCGCTCACCGTCATCTACCATTCCAACCTTCGCCCGATTGCGGCCGGCGATTCGCTTCCTTCGGCGCTGATCCCGTTTTCCGTAGTGTTAGACCACTCGATCACCCTCGACCGGTTCGGGCCGTGGTTAAAGGAACAGCCGAATCCGGGTCTGGTGCGCCGCGCTCATGGGCACTGGTTCAGCGGTTATCCCATAGCCGGGCCGGTAATGATCGCGCCTTTCTATCTGCCCGCGGCCGCGATTCCCGCGGTGTGGCGGCTGCCGCTGGAGTCTCTGGTCACACTGGCTCGCATCCTGGAAAAGTTCGCAGCGGTGGCATTGACCGCGGCTTCGACGCTTGGGATGCTCGCCCTCCTCGGCCGGATCGCTCCGTTCGGTTGGGCGTTGACGTTGACGTTGCTGTTCGCTTTGGGAACTACGACCTGGTCGACTTCCAGTCAGGCATTATGGCAACAGACGTTCGACACGGCCGCGATTGTTCTCTGCTGCTACAGCCTCGAACGGTGGGATTCGGAAAAGGGGGCGAGCCGGTGGGCATGCTGCTGCGGAGCGGCCGTTGGCGCAGCTCTGCTGTTCCGCCTCACCAGCATGGTGCTCATTCCGGCCGTGTGTGCGGCATTCTGGCTGCGCAAAGCTCGCGGCAGCGATTACCTGCGGATTCTGTTGCCAACCGCGGCGGCCGCGATCGCCGTATTCGCATACAACGGCCTGGTACTCGGTATGTGGGGAGGAGCCTATTCGTTTCCGCAGGAGGTGAGCATGGTTCGCAGCTTGGCTGGAATCCTGTTCAGCCCCGGCCGGGGATTGTTGATCTACACACCTGCGGCCATTTTCGCGCTGGCTGCCTTTCTGCCCCGGGCGCGCGAGAGCCGTGCTCGCCATCTCTCACTGGTCACGGCCTGCACGGTTTTTGCAGCCTTGCATATTGCCGGAATCGCCCGGTGGCCAAAGTGGTGGGGAGGCTATAGCTGGGGGCCCCGGCTACTAACAGAGATTGTGCCGGGCCTGATCGTTCTGATCGGTATCGGAGTGCCTGCCATTCGGGGCAACATGCGCTACGCCTTTGGGGCTGTGGTGGTGTACTGTCTCTTCATTCAAGCCCTGGGTGTTTACTACTATCCGAAGGGACACTGGGACCACTTGCCGGTCAGCGTAGATCAGAACACGGGGAGGCTGTGGGATTGGCGCGACAACCCGATTACCCGCACCCTACACGCTGGGCCCGCGTGGGAGCCCTACGTCATCGTGGAAACGGCTTGGAAAGAAGGGTTGCCCGCAGCCGCAGACCGGCTGCGGGCCTATGGAATCTCGCCGTATTGAGGTCTACCGCGCCACGGCGTTGGCGATGCTGGCTTCTTTAAGAGCCGCGGCTTTATCGGTGGCTTCCCAGGTAAAGCTGTCTTCCTTGCGGCCGAAGTGGCCAAAGGCAGCCGTCTTGCGATAGATCGGCCGGCGCAGCTTGAGGGCATCGATGATGCCTTTGGGCGTCAACTGGAAGTGCTCGCGAACCAATTCGGTAAATCGCGAATCAGGAATGGTGCCCGTGCCGAACGTGTTCACCGTCACGGACACTGGATCGGCGACGCCGATGGCGTAGGCCAACTGAACTTCGCAACGGCTGGCGAGCTTGGCAGCCACCAGGTTCTTGGCGATGTAACGGGCCATATAGCAGGCTGAGCGATCCACCTTCGTAGGATCTTTGCCGGAGAATGCGCCGCCGCCGTGACGGCCCATGCCGCCGTAGGTGTCGACGATGATTTTACGACCGGTGAGACCCGTATCGCCGTGCGGCCCGCCGACCACGAAGCGGCCGGTCGGATTGATGTGATACTTCGTCTGCGAGTCGACCATGTTCGACGGGATGACCGCATCGATGATGTGCTTTTTCACCTCTTTGCGCAGCTCTTCGGTGCCGATTTCTGGTGCGTGCTGCGTAGAGATCACCACTGCTTCGATGCGTTTCGGCCTGTTGTTCATGTACTCTACGGAAACCTGGCTCTTGCCGTCGGGGCGCAGGAATTCGAGGATGCCCTCGCGCCGCGCCACCGAAAGGCGCTGCACGAGTTTGTGCGCCATCTCGATGGGGAGCGGCATCAATTCTTCGGTTTCGTCGCACGCGTACCCGAACATCAAGCCCTGGTCGCCGGCGCCGCCGGTGTCGACACCCATGGCGATATCGGGCGATTGCGTCTGGATCAAATTCAGCACGCCGCAGGTGTGGCAATCGAACCCGTAGCTGGCATCGTTGTAGCCAACGTATTCGATGGTGCCGCGCACCAGCTTCGGTATGTCGAGATGCGTCTTAGTGGTGATTTCACCGGCCACAATGCAGGTGCCGGTGGTCACCAGGGTTTCGCACGCTACGCGCCCCATCGGGTCGTCTGCCATCACCGCATCGAGTACGGCGTCTGACACCTGGTCGGCGATCTTATCCGGATGGCCTTCGGTTACGGATTCTGATGTAAAAAGAAATCTTTGAGCTTCTGCCAAGTTATCCTCCCAAAAAATCGAGTATTTCGACCGCTCCCTCTGGTCGCGGCTCATTAACGGGAGCCGCGTTTTACCGAGTCGCGACCAGAGGGAGCGGAATCAATCGCTAGTAGCGGTAGTGATCCGCTTTGTACGGCCCTTCCACCGGAACGCCCAGGTAATCGGCCTGCCGCTTGGAGAGGGTAGTAAGCTTCACGCCGATCTTCTCCAGGTGCAAGCGCGCCACCTCTTCATCGAGCCGCTTGGGCAGCGTGTAGACGCCCGGCTTGTAGGTATCTTTGTTCTTCCAAAGATCGATCTGCGCCAGCGTCTGGTTCGAAAAGCTGTTGCTCATCACGAAGCTGGGGTGCCCCGTGGCGCAGCCCAGATTGACCAGGCGGCCTTCCGCCAGAACGAAAATGCTGTTTCCGTTGGGGAAGGTGTACATGTCCACCTGCGGCTTGATGTTCGTTTTCTTGGCATCGGATGAGTTCAGCCGGTCCATCTGAATCTCGTTATCGAAGTGTCCGATGTTGCAGACAATCGCCTGGTCTTTCATTTTCTTCATGTGATCGAGTGTGATGATGTCCAGGTTGCCGGTGCAGGTGACATAGATATCGCCGCGGCCCAGCGTGTCCTCGATGGTGGTGACTTCGAAGCCTTCCATCGCCGCCTGGAGCGCATTGATGGGGTCGATCTCGGTGACCACAACGCGCGCGCCCATGCCGCGCAGCGAGTGCGCCGATCCCTTACCCACGTCGCCATAGCCGCAGATCACGGCGACCTTGCCGGCCACCATCACATCGGTGGCGCGCTTGATGCCATCGGCCAGCGATTCGCGGCAGCCGTATAGATTGTCGAATTTGGATTTCGTGACGGAATCGTTCACGTTAATGGCGGGCACCAGCAGCGTTCCAGCTTCCTGCATCTTATAGAGGCGATGCACTCCGGTAGTGGTCTCTTCGGAAACGCCGCGCCATTCTTTAGCTAGTTGATGCCACCGCTGCGGATTTTCCTTCTTCACCTGCTTCAGCAGGTCCTTGATCACCGTCTCTTCGTGGCTGTCGGATTTCGAATTAACCCAATCGCTGCCATTTTCCAACTCGTAGCCTTTGTGGATCAGCAGGGTGGCATCGCCGCCGTCATCGACAATCAACTGCGGGCCCTTCCCGTCGGGATGGCTCAGCGCCTGGTAGGTGCACCACCAGTAGTCTTCGAGCGTCTCCCCCTTCCAGGCAAAGACGGGAATCCCGGCGGCCGCAATGGCGGCTGCGGCGTGGTCCTGCGTCGAGAAAATGTTGCAACTGGCCCAGCGCACCGATGCGCCCAAATCCGTCAGCGTCTCGATCAGGACGGCCGTCTGAATCGTCATGTGCAGCGAGCCGGTAATGCGCCCGCCCGCCAGCGGCTTTTCCTTGGCGTATTTGCGCCGGATCGACATCAAGCCGGGCATTTCCTGCTCGGCAATGCTGATTTCCTTCCGGCCCCAATCGGCCAGAGCCATGTCGGCTACTTTAAAGTCCGTTACTGTAATCGGAGAACCCATCGCGTTCCTCGCATCTATAAATCTTGATAGATTGATACTAGACTATTTTGTACTATGGCGTCAATCCTCAAATCTTTGCGCCTAGCTGCCGATCCGAACCGCTTGCGGGTCCTGCTGCTTTTGGAACAGGAGGAACTTTCGGTGGCCGAGCTCCAGGAAATTTTGGGTAAGGGACAAAGCCAAATTTCGACCAATCTGGCTCAACTCAAACAAGTTGGCCTGGTAGACGACCGCCGGACCGGGAAGAATTCATTCTACCGCTTAGAGGCGCCGGCTGACGTAATGGATCTGTTGCGAAAAGCAGCAGGCGAGGTCCCCGAGGCCGAGCGGGATCGGCAAGCCTTAGGGCTAGTACTTCGCAAGCGGAAAGATAAAATGCGCCGCTACTTCGACGAACTGGCTGGCCGCTTTGGCCGCCAATACGTGCCGGGGCAATCGTGGAAGGGAATTGCGGAGGCGCTGTTGAAGCTGATGCCGCCGATGGTGATTGCCGATTTGGGGGCGGGCGAAGGAATGATTTCGCAACTCATGGCGCAGCGTGCGAAGAAGGTGATCGCCATCGATAATTCGGAAAAGATGGTGGAGGTCGGTTCGGAGCTGGCGCGCAAGCACGGCATCGAGAATCTGGAATACCGGCTGGGCGATATCGAAGAGGTGCCGATTGAGAGCGGCACCGTGGACCTCGCCTTCTTGAGCCAGGCGTTGCACCATGCGCCTCATCCCGAAAAGGCGCTCGCGGAGGCATGGCGCATTCTGAAACCCGGCGGCCGAATCGCTATTCTGGATTTGAGCCGCCATCATTTCGAAGAAGCGCGAGAACTGTACGCGGATTTGTGGCTCGGCTTTACCGAGTTGGAGCTCGAAGAATATCTGCGGGCCGCCGGATTCCAGAAGCTGGAGACCGCCATCGTGCACCGCGAGCAAGAAGCGCCGTATTTGGAGACAATGCTTGTGGTGGGAGAGAAGGCGGCGAGTTAGAAGCTTTTGCCCCGATTGATCGCATGTGTCAAAAATGCGCCAAGCTAACCCGGCCTGTGAAACTGCGGCAAGCCGATGATCTGTTTAATCTCGCGGAACAACTGGCCGCGGCCGTCGAAGATAGCGCTCTGGAGGTGGTGCAGGCCAGTACACCACTGGCGGAAGTGCGCCGCGGTTTCCCGCTGAAGGATACTTACTTTTACGTTCTGCGGTGTACGCGCTGCTCGAGGGAGTTCCAGTTGAGTATGAATCTGGCGCAAGGGGCGGGGAATTGGTTTTGAGGTGAGTCTGTCGCCGCCTTCGGCCCCGCGGTGCGCAAGCGACCCAAAGTCGGCGTACACTCTACAGTATGAGCGCTACGGATGTTGTCAGACCTGGCGAACTGGTGGAGTCAATCGTCCGGTGCATTGAGGAGAGAATCTCTGCCTACCCGCATCGGCGCACCTCGAATACCAAGTGGACATCGGCAGTTAAGTGCGCATTGCGTGAGCTCGGCAGTGCACGCGGCGAGCAGGTGCGTTGCACCGACGGAACAGCCGGCCCTAACGAGTTCTTGGTCGACGTGATGTGGTACAACCCCGACACTCACAGACCTGACGCTGTGTTTGAGTCCGAATGGAAATCTATCGACGAGATTCTGTATGACTTTCAGAAGCTCCTGTACCTCAAATGCCCGCTTAAGGTGCTCATTTGCGACCCTGCTCCGGCTCACCGTCCGCGGCTCATTCCTGGACTTATCGAACTGCTGAAGCGCTATCCGGACCACGTCGCCGGGGAGCAGTACGTCGTTATAAACGTAAAAGGCAGTTCATTCGGGGGTGAAGCCGATTGCTATACGTGGGAAGTTCCGCGCAGCGCCGCGAACCCGGCCGATATCCGGTTCTCAATGATCGAAGGTTCGCCGTTCACTTACACCTTGCGCGAGCGCCCAGCTTCGGCTTCCGTCGCTGGCGGTTGAGCCTCCAAGCCGTATGGTGCGTGCGGCACAGAGAGACGGCGCCGGCGCTAAACAAGACCGTCGCGTGAAAGCAGTTGTTAAGCCGCACGGCTGGTATAATCTTCTTTCCATTCCCCATCCCAAAGGAGTTGTTCTTGCGAAAGAAAGTTACGGTTGTGGGCGCCGGAAATGTCGGCGCGAATTGCGGGTTGCGCATTGCCGAAAAGGAACTCGCCGATGTGGTGCTGGTGGACGTCATCGAAGGCGTCCCGCAGGGTAAGGGACTCGATCTGCTCCAGTCGGGTCCGGTTCAGGGCTACGACTGCCTGGTTACGGGATGCAACGATTATGAGCCGACGGCCGGGTCGGACATTGCGATCATCACCGCCGGCTTTCCGCGCAAGCCGGGGATGAGCCGCGACGATTTGCTGATGGCCAACTACGACGTGGTCCGCACGGCGACCGAGCAGATCGTCAAGTACTCGCCCAATTGCATCTTGATCATCGTGACGAATCCGCTTGACGCGATGTGCCAGGCGGCGTTTTGGGTTTCCAAATTCAGCAAGAACCGCGTCATCGGCATGGCAGGCGTACTCGATAGCGCGCGCTTCCGGACCTTCCTGGCGCAGGAATTGAAAGTCTCCGTGCAGAATGTAACGGCCGTCGTCATGGGCGGCCACGGCGACACCATGGTTCCGGTGGTGCGGCTGAGCAATGTCTCCGGTATCCCGATCACCGAGCTTATGGACCAGGCCACCATCGACAAGATCGTCGACCGCACACGCAACGGTGGAGCCGAGATCGTCAAGTACCTGAAGACGGGAAGCGCGTACTACGCTCCGTCGGCCGCGGCGGTCGAGATGGCGGAATCGATTCTGAGAGACCAGAAAAAGGTTTTGCCGTGCGCCGCGTATCTCGAAGGAGAGTACGGCATCAACGGTTTGTTTGTGGGCGTGCCGGTGAAGCTGGGCGCTCGCGGCATCGAGCACATCTATCAGGTGAAGCTGACGGCCGAGGAACAGGCCATGCTGAAGAAGAGCGCCGACGCGGTGCAGGAACTGGTGGACGTGCTGAAGAAGAAGCAGTAGGCTCAGTTTGCGGTTACGGGACCTTCGCCGCGTGACAGTTCGGTGAGGATGCGTTCACGATTCCGGTTCGCGGTGTTGACGGCAGATTCCATTGCCATTTTGTACAACACACCACCGAGCATGGCGGCGAACCCCAACATCACCACGAAGACAATTTGACTGTCGAAGGCATAGCGCGCGAGGTACGCGAGAAACACCGGCAGCAGCGCCAGCGGATACAGAATGAAGACCAGCGCCTGGAACCGGCTGGATGCGCCGCCCTGCGAGATGCGGTTGGGTGTCAGCGCGCGTGGGTATTGAACGGAACTAATGTTGCCGAACGCGAGCATGTAGAGCGAACACACCGCGACGACGAGCAGGGTCTCGACCACTTTTCCCAGCCCAACTCCAATATGTAGCACCCACGTCAAGCCAGTGAGCACCACCACTTCTATGTAGATGATGATCATCGAGGCGATATTCTTGGCCTGCAGGGCTAGCGAGAGGCGGTGCGGCGCGGCAAAATAGATCTGCACGGCGGAGCGGTCGAAACCAAAAGAGTTCCAATACGTCACCTGGCCGAGAAGAGTCAGCGCGTAGACACAGACCATGGCCAAGAAATTCTCCTCGATAAAGCCGCTGCGATCGGCCTGCCGCCCGAATACGAACGGCAGCCACACCATCACGCCGAAGGTGAATCCCATGACGAAGACCATGCGAAACCGTGGTGTTCGGGCGAGCGAGCGCAGTTCCTTCTCGATCAGGACCGCCAGGGGGTCGCCGAAAATCAAGGACGGCAGGCGATACAACCGGTCGGACCAACTCGGTTTGATAGCGGGTGCCCGATCGAGCGGCGTGGCCTGAGCGGCGACCGCATCGTAGCGCAGATTGCGCTCGAACTGCATGCGGCCGAACCAGGCTGCGGCCAGGGTCCATGCCACCATCAGGACCAGCAACCGCGACTCAGACTGTCCGAGCATCGCACCCGCGGCGGCTACCCAGGGAAAGAATGAAGCCTGAAACAGTGCGCCGAAAGCATCCAGAGATTTGGGGCGTGTGCCGGTAAGAAACAACAGCCGCGGGACGGTCACCACCGACAACATCAGAATGATCAGGATTTCGCGAATGCGCCGGCGCGAAAGAAGCCGCTCGATGAGACTTCGCAGCCCGGAAGCCAGCAGGAGGTTGAAGAGCAGGAAAATGGCGAGTGGCACAACGATTCGCGGCACGGAAACCCAGCCGCCCACAGCTTTATTCCGCGCAAGTCCCGCGCTGGCGCCGATGGCTACGAGCACCATTTCCGCGCCCGTTGTGAGGCGCAGCAGCAGCTCTACCAGAAAGAGCTTGGCGTGCGGCACGGGGTAGACCAAGAGTTTGCGCAGATCGAGGGCCGCGCCGAAGCTGGCGGAAACGATCGGCACGATCTGCCAGTAGAGCAACAGGAGCAGAAGCGCGATGGGAAGCGCTCGCTCGAGCATATGGGCGCTGGCATGCGCGGCGAGGAAGTACATGCCGACGCACACGCCGGTCCAAAACCCATACCAGATGAAGCCGGTGATCAATCCGAAAATGGCTCCGCGGCCCGCGCCCGGACGCATGCTCAAAAGTTGTGCGCGCAGAATGGCGGCGATCATAGCCAGTCGAGCCGTTCCATTTGCCGATCCGCTCCCACTACGCGCACAAAAGCATCCTCCAGCGATTCACCGCCCGAGCGAAGTTCCGCCAGCGTGCCGGAAGTCACAATTGCACCGTTGTTGATGATGGCGATGCGATCACACAGCCGCTCCACTACTTCGAGAACGTGCGAAGTCAGGAACACAGTCGCGCCACGATGCACCAGGTCCGAAAGGATGTCCTTCATCAGCCGCGCGCCCACGGCATCCACGCCCTCGAACGGCTCATCCATGAGGAACAGTTCGGGGTGATGGATCAGCGAGGCAGCCATGGCGACGCGCTTGCGCATGCCTTTGGAGTACTCACCGATGACTTTGCGGTCGTTGGCCAATTCCATCAGGTCGAGCAGCTCCCGCGCGCGCTGGAGCGCGACATCCCGCGCGAGGCCGTACATGCGGCCGACAAATTCGAGAAATTCGAAACCGGTAAGGCGCTCGAACATGAGCGATTCATCGGGCACCAGGCCGATGCGGCTCTTGATTTCCATCTCGGCTTCGGGCAGCCGCAGCCCCAGGATTTCGATGTAGCCGCTATCGGCTGGAATCAAGCCGGTGAGGATGCGGATGGTGGTCGATTTGCCGGCGCCATTCGGTCCCAGGAAACCGAAGAAGGAGCCGCGCGGGACCTCTAAATCGACGCCATTGACCGCGGCCTTCGACCCGTACGATTTCTTCAGATCGCGCACCAGAATCGCGGGCGAAGTCATCCCCTCCAGTGTACGACCGGGATGATCGCAGTCTTGGGCCGGGCTTATTAACCAGTGGCGCTACTGGACGTCGCTGGGGTCAATGGGCTTGACAGTGCCTGTAACCGCATATCGAACGTAGGCTGTAATGTCCGCGACTTGCTGGTCGGTGTAGCCAGCCAATGCGGGTGGGTGCTTCCAGGTAGCGTTCGGCGTTGTGCTCACGATATCCGCGCGATCGAGCTGCCGCAATTCAGGCGGCGTCTTCGAAACATCGAAGAACTTCGTGTGAGTGTCGTCTCCGGCCAGCGGCATTCCAGGAAAGGTCTCGCCCGATATGAGCTTTACGGTCTGCACATATTCCGTCACGGTCGATCGAATCGCCGTAGCAATCGCCCGCGCCGGCAGTCTTCCCATGACCGACAGATCGGGTCCCACCGCCGTGCCGCGCCCCTTGAGCGCATGACATTGGGCACATCGTTCAGCGAATAGTGCATCCCCCCGCTGGACTTGCTGCGGGGTTGCGCTGTTCGCCCACAATAACAGGGCGACCCAAATCATAGTCGAACCCTCCTTCAGGCCCGACCACATTATAACTACCTTCAGGCCTGAAATGAATGGTTCAATCGGGCTTGCGGCGAAAGATGAGAATGTGCTGGCGGGGAAGGGTTTCCAGGACCTTGTCGAGCCGAAATCCTTCCGGCTCGATCTCGGCTTTCACTTGGTTCACAGTCATCTTGTGCAGGGGCATGATCGGCACGTTCGGATCTTCGGCGCGGTATTCGAGGAGCACCATGCGCCCATCCGGCTTGAGCGATTCCCGAATGTGGCGCAGCATCTTCTGCGGCTCGCTGAATTCGTGGTAGACGTCGACCATCAGCACCAAATCCATGCGCCCCTGAGGCAGCTTCGGATCGTCGGGTTCCCCTAAAACGGTTTCGACGTTCGTCAAGTGCCGCTGCGCGACGTTCCGGCGCAATTGTTCGAGCATGGGCGCCTGGATGTCGTTGGCATAGACTTTGCCCGTGGGACCCACGCGTTCCGCCAGCCGCCAGCTCATATAGCCGACGCCCGCGCCAATGTCGGCGACCGTGGAGCCTTTGGCGATCTTCAGTTCATCGAGGGCCTGGTCGGGGCGTTCTTCGTCTTCGCGCTCGGATCGGACCAGCCAGGGCGCGCCCACCATGCCCATCGTGCCCGCGTATGGGCGGCCCGTGACAGGGTGAGCGTTCTGCTGGGCGAAGGCGGATGGGAGCAGGAAAACGGCAAGGAGGCTCGCAGCGATCAATCGCATATCGTTACTCGTTGGTCGGATCGATGTCGGTGGGAATGTCCTTCATCCCGTCGAGCGCCTTCTGCATGGCGGGCCGAATCACCGCCAGCGTGTCGAGCATTTTCTTCGCGGCGGCATAGCTGCCTTCGGCTTCGAGTGTCAAAAACTCGTGGTCGAGGTCGCGCACGGCGTTCTTGATCTTACCGTAATCGACAGCGAAGGAGCCGTCCGAGTTGGCGACAAAGCCGCCTTTATCCGTCAGATAGTTGAACTGAATGGCGGTGCCGCGGGCGTGGGCCTCGGTGAGGCCGAATCGTACCGAGCGGAAGGTGGAAGCCAGATACGTGGCGTAGAGTTGGCGTTCGGCATCGGCCCCGTGCGGGAACCCGTGGTCGTACAGGTATTGGAGCATGAAGAGACCGGTGACGTCGGCCTTGGCTTCTTCGATCGGGGCGTATAACTCCTTCAATTGCGCCCGCGGCGAAGTGGCGCGGCCGGCAACGGTAATCTGCTGCGGTCCGATGCCGTGGCTCAGCTCATGCGCCAGAATGTGCGAGAAGAAGGAATCAAAACTGAGGTGTTGCTGATCGGCTTTGGAGAGCACGCGCGCCGCGATAGGTTTCAGGATGCTATTGAACTTGGCCTCCTGAATGTTCTTGAGCATGACGCGCTTGGCGCCTTTCTCATGCACCACGCGTTCGTCGTTGGGCAAGTTGAACGCGGCAGTGCGCACGCCGTGCGCTCCATCCCCGGCCGCGAATACCTCATTCACCACGCGAATGGGCGCCAAGGCTGCCAGCTTGGGATTGCGATACCGCTGCTCCATCGGCAGGTTGTTTTCGACTTCCTGCAGGTGGTTGGCGAAGTTCTTCAATTCCTCAGTGAGGCGGTCATCGCGGATGGTGATGTAGGCTTCGAACGCCGCCTTATACCCGAAGAGCTCGTCGTTGTACGTCTCATACGGACCGATGGTGATGTCGAGCGGCGCATCCAATTCCATCCAAGCCAGGTCGCTGGCGTAATAGTCGTTGGATTGAAACGCGTCGGCCCGCAGGGTGAGATACTTCTTGAGCGACGCATTGTCGGTGAGCACGGCCGCTTCGCGCAACAGACCGGCGGCCTTGGCTAAATCCGCTGCGTAGGCCTGGCTGTAGGGGACCATGGTCAACTTCTTGGCAGCGTCGCGGCGGATCAGGGTGAAGAAGCCCTCCGCCTGTTGGCGCTCGGCCGGAGAGAGCTTGGCCGCCCAGGTTTCGAACTCGTCCCGCGACATATCACCCGGATAGAAATTGGCTCCGAGCGGCTTGCGCTCGGGAACGCCCGGGATGAACGCGGTGTGGCCGTCGAGGTCGGACCACGGGCCTTTGTTTAGCCAGTAGTAATGCGACCGCTCTTTGCCTAGCGGACTGGTGTCCTTTTGAAGCTGATCGTAGAGCGCGCGGTTGCCGCTCCAGAGTTGGTCCATGAAGAGGAAGTTAAGAATGCGCGCGGCTTCGATCAGCTTGGCCAGCGCGTTGCGGTCACCGGCAGAAAGCGTGGAGGTGTCGTACTGCACCTTGACAGGCGCAAAGCGCGCGTCCATTTGTTTGAGTTGCGTAAGATCGGGCATAACGGTAGCGGCCAACAACAAAATCAGCGGCTTCATCTTACCGATAGTATCGCGCCGGTGTTTCCGGAGACAGCTTAAGCACCTCGGGCGGTACATTCTTTTTGTGATCCACACCGAGCAGGACAATGCCGTGATTTCCATTTCTGTAGGGCAGACGATCGGTTTACGTCGTCTGCCGGGGCTCAAGCAGCAGAAAAGACAGACCACAAACAACGATGGTCTGTCCCACCGGACCGGCTTACTTAGCTTGCCCGCGGATCGAAATGCCCAACTCCCGCAGTTGCCGCTCGGGCACCGGCGAAGGCGCGTCGCACATGAGATCGGTGCCGCGCGCGGTCTTGGGGAAGGGAATCACGTCGCGGATCGAGTTCTCGCCCGAGAGCAGCATCACCAGGCGGTCCAAGCCGAGCGCGATGCCGCCGTGGGGGGGCGCGCCATATTCCAGCGCCTCCAGCAGAAAGCCGAATCGCCGCCGCGCTTCTTCATCGCTGAAGCCGAGGGCCGCGAAGACCTTCGCCTGAACGTCGCGGCGATGAATACGAATCGACCCCGAGCCCAATTCCACGCCGTTCAAAACGATGTCGTACGACTTGGCGCGGCAGTGCGCAGGGTCGCTGGTGAGCTTGTCGAGGTCTTCATCGTGCACCGACGTGAACGGGTGATGCGCGGCGTTCCAGCGGTTCTCTTCTTGATCCCACTCAAACATGGGGAAGTCGACAACCCAGAGAAACTGGAAGTTGCGAGGATCGAGGAGCTTGTGGCGGTCGTTGAACTTCTGCGCGCAGTACAAGCGCAATTGTCCGCATGCTGCGAGCACGGTGTGTTCGGGACGATGGCCCTTCGGTTCGCCGCCCCAGGTGGCCAGCACCAGCAAATCGTTTTCGCCCGCATGGCACCGCTCGCGGACCTTTGCCATGGGACCGGGATGGTCGCGTTCCAGGCGCTTGGCGTCGTCGTATACGCGCAGGCCGCGCTCCTGGCCGAATGCTTTCAGCTCGTCGCGTTCCTTGCGGCTCGCGGCGCCGGTGTTGGGGATGTGGATCGCCACCAGCGGCATGCCGGCGTTGGCAAGCTCCGGGACGAGATCTTCTACCGGATGCATCGGGGGAATGCGCGTGTCCGGCTTGTCGATGCCGTAACTTCGCATCGCCTGTTCATGGGTGAGCCGTGGGAACGGGCACGCCACTTGGACTCCGGCGGCCGCGCAGATGCGCTGTACCATCGGTTCCACCACTTCATAGATTCGCTCCTGCTGCGGGAACGACATCTCGATGTCGATCTGGGTGAACTCCGGCTGGCGGTCGGCGCGCAAGTCTTCGTCGCGGAAGCAGCGCACGATCTGGAAATACTTTTCGAATCCGCTCACCATCAGAAGCTGTTTGAAGATCTGGGGCGATTGCGGCAGCGCGTAGAAACTGCCGAGCTGCACGCGGCTGGGCACTAAGTAATCGCGGGCGCCCTCGGGCGTGGAGCGCGTCATGAACGGCGTCTCGATTTCGAGGAAGCCCTGGGAGGTGAGATACTCGCGCGTGGCGAAGGCCATCTTCGAGCGCAGAATGATGTTGCGCTGCATGTGCGGCCGGCGCAGATCGACGTAGCGATATTTCAGGCGCACGTCCTCGCTGACGTCCACTTCCTCTTCCATCGGGAACGGCGGCGTGCGCGATTCATTTAAGATCCAAACGCGCGACGCCACTACTTCGATTTGCCCGGTGGCGAGATTGGGGTTGACCGCAGAAGCGCCGCGTGGCGCAACTTTGCCTTCTACCGCGATAACGTATTCGGGCCGCAATTCCTCGGCGCGCTTGTGAACGGCGGGCTCCACGTCGGCGTGAAACACAACCTGGGTGATGCCGTCGCGGTCGCGCAGGTCCACGAAGATGACACCGCCATGGTCGCGGCGGCGGTGCACCCATCCCATCAGGACGACCTGCCTGGCTTCGTCAGAGGCGCGCAGCGCTCCGCAGGTGTGGGTCCTCTGAAGGTCACCGAGAAAATCCAGTGTGAGAGAAGTTTCCATAACGATGAACGTCAGCTCAACGCGGCAACGATTTCTTCGTAGGTCAGATTCCGCTGTTCGCCGGTGGACATGTCTTTGAGCGCGTAGCGGCCGGCGGCCAGTTCATTCTCGCCCACGATCAGGGTGAAGCGCGCGCCCAGCTTGTCGGCCAGCTCCATCTGGCGCTTCAATTTTCCTTCTGCGACTTCCACGGAGACCCCTGCGCGCCGCAGATCGCGTGCCAGGATGGCCGCGCGCTCGAGCGCCGGGATTCCGAGAGGAGCGATCAGCAGCGAAAGCTGCGCGGGCGATTGCTCGCTTTCCACGCTCATCACCAGCCGGTCCTCACCGATGGAGAAGCCAATGCCCGGGGAGTGGATCTTCGAGCCCAGCGATTCGGCTAGCCCGTCATAGCGGCCTCCACCGAGCACCGAATTCTGCGCGCCCAGGGATCCGTGGACCACTTCGAAGGTAGTGCGCATGTAGTAGTCGAGGCCGCGCACCAACCGCGGGCGAACCTCGTAGGGCACTTCGAGCTTGCAGAGATATTTCTTCACCGCTTCGAAGTGCTCGCGGCATGGCTGGCACAGATGATCCACAATCGCAGGCAGCTTTTCGATGATCGGCTGATCGGCTTCGACTTTGCAATCGAGCACGCGCAGCGGGTTGGTGTCGGCGCGCCGCTGGCAATCGCCGCACATCTTCGCCGCCACCGATTTCAACTCCTGGCGGAGCAGCTCGACGTATTGCGGACGGCAGTTGGCATCGCCCACCGAGTTGACGAGCAGTTGAAAACCGCTCAGGCC
>DATJAK010000271.1:0-5574 GCA_035516375.1 Bryobacteraceae bacterium | reverse complement strand
TCCATCTACAGCAAATGTGACTGCTCCCATTGCACCGACCGTGACCGAACCCGTGTACGTAACCACTTGGCCGTAACGCGAGGGATTGAGCGAACTGGATAGGCTAACGCTCGTGGGTTTGGGAGAGACGAAGACGAAAACCCCGGAGCCCGTTGCGCCGACCAGCGCCGTGTATCCGTCCGCGGACAAGGCGACGGAGGCACCTTGAAGTTTTGCGCCCTGACCAACCAACTTGTCACCGCTCTGGTTCCAGACGTTGCCTGATCGCCGAAAGAGCCACGCCGCCCCCTGGTCACCACTGTCGCCGGGCCCTCCCACGAGCGCTGCGTTGCCATCTCCCGATATTGCCACCGAATACCCTTGATATACAGCCCCGGAGGAATCAGGGACCGAACCAGAACCCACCAATTTGGCCTGTTGGCTCCAAGCTCCACCCGAACGTGTAAACACCCACGTCGCGCCCAGCAAATTGTTATCACCTGGCGAGCCCAACAAAGCCGTATTACCGTCCACAGAAAGTGCGACAGAGACAGTCCCGCCACCGCCGGGGATGATTTCATCCGAGCCGCTCACGTTCCCAGCTTGTTGACTCCAGGTGCTGCCCGACCGGGTGAAAACCCAAGCTTCAGCAACACCTGTCCGACCGTTCAAGCCACCCAGAAGCGCAGTATTGCCGTCGGCAGAGAGCGCCACGGATCTGAAATCCGTATAAACGCTAGGGTCTGCGGTTGGGAACAATGCGCTTCCCTGCTGTGTCCATGTTCCGCCTGAGCGTGTGAATATCCAGGCCATGCCGTTGCCTAAATCCACGGGGCTCATGATCAGCGCCGTATCCCCGTCGGCAGACAATGCCACAGACCATCCCTGCTCGGAAGCGGCGATGTCCAATCCGACCAGTTTGCTGCCCTGTTGGCTCCATACGGTATTCGACCTCGTGAAAACCCAGGCTGCGCCGAAATCATTGTTATCGGCGAATCCTCCTACGAGGGCGGTATTGCCGTCCGCTGACAAAGCCACCGATATTCCCTGCCCCGCATAACCCATGGCACCCGAGCCCACCAGTTTGCTTCCTTGCTGCGTCCATACTCCCCCTGAACGGGTGAACAGCCAGGAAGCGCCGGTCAGGTGATTGTCGCCGTAGCCACCCACAATGGCCGTGTTGCCATCTGCCGACAACGCAACTGCCCCACCTTGATTTGAATTTCCCACGCTATCCGTGCCCACCAGTATTGACCCCTGCTGTGTGAACTGAGCGTTCACCACAGCCACCGAACAGCACAACAGTGCGCTAACAACCAGCGGCTTCAAGAGTTTAGCCATAACACTACCGGCTGCGAGTATAACACTTTGAGGTCTGAAATAATATAATGGAGGCTGAAGTCGGTGGCTAATGAGCAACAAACAGTGAAAGGATTCCGTGAATCCCGGCATTACCAGTCCGGAGTAGTCTATGTCGCGCATCCTTTTCATCGCCTTAACACTGGCGGCTTCGCTGGAAGCCCAGGCGCCGCTGCCTCGGCCGCGGGTCCCGTTGCCTGACTGGCGGCTGTTCGTCCAGAGACCCGCCACCGTGGTCACGCCACCGCGCGTCTGCGCGATCCCTTTACTCAACGTGCTGCCAGCCGCACCTGAGGCGCGCATGCCAACCGTTCGTCCGCAGGGCAACCTGCGACTTCCGATGAAGCAGGTCCAAGTTCCCGCGCCGGCTTGCGATAATGGTCAGAGTTCCCCTACCAATTCCTCTGATGAACAAAATCCAGCGCGTCCTCATTAGCGTCACCGACAAGACCGGTGTCGTCGAATTTGCCCGTGAGCTCGCCGGCTTTGGCGCCGAGCTCATCTCCACCGGCGGCACCGCCCGCTTGATCCGCGAGAGTGGTGTGCCGGTGCGGGACGTCTCCGAAGTGACCGGCTTTCCTGAAATGCTCGATGGCCGCGTGAAAACCATGCACCCGAAAATCACCGGCGGGTTGCTCGCGATTCGTGGCCGCGCCGACCACATGCAGGCGCTCGCGCAGCACGGAATCACGCCCATCGATATGGTAGTCGTCAATCTGTATCGCTTTGAAGACGTAGCGTCGCGAAGCGATGCGCGCCTCGAAGACCTGATCGAAAACATCGATATCGGCGGCCCCACCATGATTCGCTCGGCCGCCAAGAACTATCAGGACGTTGCGGTGGTGGTTTCACCCGCGGACTACTCCAGCATCCTCGAAGAGCTGCGCGCGCACGGCGGCGCACTCTCGATCGAAACTAAGTGGAGTTTGGCGAAGAAGGCATTTCGCACTACCGCCGATTACGATGCCGCGATCAGCGCGCGGCTGGACCGAGTGGATTCCGCGGACGCGCTACCGTCGGCGCTCGCCATGCGCGCTCCCAAGATCATGGATCTCCGCTATGGCGAGAATCCGCACCAGGCGGCGGCGCTTTATGGCAGAGCAGGGCAGGGCATCGCGGGCGCGGAGCAGTTGCAGGGCCGGGAGCTTTCGTACAACAACCTGGTCGATCTGGACGCGGCCTGGCAGCTTGCTTGTGAATTCTCCGAGCCGGCCACCGCCATCATCAAGCACACCAACCCCTGCGGCTGCGCCGAGCAATCGTCGCTTGCCGAGGCTTACCGCAAGGCTTTCGAATGCGATTCGGTCTCCGCGTACGGGGGCGTATTGGGATTCAACCGTACGGTAGATGAAGAAACCGCCAAACAGATCGCGCAAACATTCATCGAGGCCATCGCAGCGCCAGGATATACGCCCGAGGCTCTGGCCGTGCTTGCTCTCCGCCGGAATCTCCGCCTGATGCGCGTCGCTCCGGGGCTGGACCGGCTGGTGGTCAAGTCCATCGCCGGCGGCTTCCTGGTGCAGACGGCCGACGACGTGAAGTTCGAGCGCAGTTCCGCTACTCTCAAATCGCAGCGCGCGCCCAGCGACGAGGAGTGGAACGCTCTCGAGTTCGGCTGGAAGGTGGCCAAGCACGTGAAGTCGAACGCGATCGTCTATGCGCGGCCGGGGCAGGTGGTTTCGGTTGGCGCGGGGCAAATGAGCCGCGTGGATTCCGTGAAGATCGGCGCGATGAAGGCGGTGCTGCCGCTGGCGGGCTCCGTGGTTGCCTCGGATGCGTTCTTCCCCTTCCCGGATGGCGTGGAAGAGGCGGCAAAACACGGCGCCACGGCGTTTATCCAGCCGGGCGGATCGGTGCGCGACAACGACGTCATCGCCGCGGCCGACCGGCTCGGCGTGGCCATGGTCTTCACCGGTGTCCGGCACTTCCGGCACTGAAGACTACATGAGGAAGCCGGTGGCGGCGAACAGCGCTCCCGCGATTCCGGCGATCACTCCCATCACCGGGAACATCTTCTTGTGCGAAATGAAGAACAAGGAGCTCAGCACCAGGCCGATTTCCAGGAGACCCTCGCCGATGTCGTATCGCAAGCCGCGCCGCTCATCGGCTTCGGCCTTCTCGTCGGACGCCCGCGCCTCGTCTTGGATTTGCTTGCCCTTTCCTTCTTCGTCTTTCTTTTGGGCTGTGAAGTCGGCGACCACTCCCGCGGCTGTGTCTTTGGCTCCGATGGCCGCCGCCAATCCTTCGCCGAGCTCCAGCGTGTGAACCTTCAGGCGCGTGGCCTGGTAGCGCTCCCAGGTGTCGTTCGCCTCCGCTTTATGAATGATGGCGGCGGTGTGAGTCCGGTGAGAGGCGATAGTCACGATAGCCAGCGCTACGGCCAAAACGGCCGCCAGCACGCCCACTCGTTGTCCCGCCGGATCGATGGCGTGCTCACTCTCGTGATGGATTTCCAGTTCGGGCATAAGCTTGTGTTCCCGTATTATAAGCTCTAGTGAATCTCGATGAGCGACTGATGAGCGAAGCCCTGATGAGTGAAGCCCTGCGGCTGGCGCGGGAAGCGGCAGCAGCCGGAGAAGTCCCAGTCGGCGCGGTAGTGGCCATCGGCGATGAGATCATCGGCCGCGGAGCCAATTCGCCCATCGCGCTCCACGATCCCACCGCGCATGCCGAAATGCTGGCGCTCCGCGAAGCGGCCGCGCGCGCCGGTAACTACCGGCTGGAGGATGCCACTCTCTATTGCACGCTGGAGCCGTGCGTGATGTGCGCCGGTGCGCTGGTGGCGGCGCGTGTGAAGAGGCTGGTTTTCGGCGCGCGCGATCTGCGCTTCGGCGGCGTGCGCAGCAAGTTCCGCCTCGCCGATTCGGACGTGCTCAACCACGCGGTGGAAGTAGTCGAGGGTATCCTGGCTGCCGATTGCGTGGAGTTGCTGCGGGGATTCTTCGAAGCTCGGCGGTGAACTCACCCCCGCAACATCCGCCATCCCAACGCCAGGCTATTCGCGGCGAATGCCGCCGGCGTCCAGCGGCCGACATGCATCTCGAGCATCCTCCGGAACAGTTCCGGCTGCGCGGCGAAGGCCCGCAGGACGCGCGCGCGGAGGCAGTTGCGCCCGGCTCCATCCAGGAGCAGCATGAAGTCCGACATGACAGCGGGGCGGCGCCCGATTCGCCGGTGCTCCCTCTGATACAGCGCCAGATCGCCCGCTGCCAGCGCCGTACCCATGGCCGCCGCCTGCTGGAAGAGCAGGCACAGGCCTTCGCCCGTGATGGCGTCCACCGATCCCGACGCATCGCCGATAAGCGCCACATTGTTGCGATAGACAGAGCGCAAGCGGCGGGTGACGGACGCGCCGCCGCGCTCGCCTCCCACCCAGGTAGCCCCGGCAAGCCTTGCGGCGGCCTCGGGGAATTGCGGCAAGGCGGTTTCCAGGCGATCGTGCGGATCGCGCGAAATCAGCACCACGCAGAGTTCCTCCGCGGCAGTCGGCGTGATATAGAGTTGGCCGTTCGGACTCCAGTGGATCTCCATGTGCTCACCCCACGGGGCCATCCGGCAGTGCCGTCGAAATCCGAATCGTAAACTGCTGCGCGTGGTGGCTTCGAGCTTCGCCCAATTCCGCACGCGCGATTGGCCGCCATCGGCGCCGATGATCCAACGGGCGCGAACCACGCTCCCGTTCACGGCCACCGTCTCCCAATCGATCAGCCTGACTCTGCTTCCCCACGCGAAGTGGACTCCTAGCGCAGCAGCATGTTCGATCAACACGCGGTGGAGAACGGTACGGCGAATTCCCAGACCCGGACCGGCGGGAAAGGGCGCATCGACTGCTAAGCCGCCTTCGCAGAATCGGATGCCACGAAAGCGATGGCCCAGCGATTCATCGATCCGAATGCCCAGATCGAGGGCCGCGGCCAACCCATCCGGCATGATTCCTTCGCCGCATGCTTTGTTGACTGGAGGAACCGCGTGGTCGGCGACCGTTACTTCCAAGCCTTGGCGCCGCGCCGCGATGGCAGCAGCCAAACCGGCCGGACCTCCGCCCACGACCAACACATCCGTCGCCGGTGGAATCAGACAGCGCACCTTCTGAGCTTAGGGTCGCATGGAAACGAGAGATGTGGGCCGGTCGTGAAAAAGAATCTATCGGTGTAAATTCGCGGCGGGTGTTTAAAAAGGACTCTTATACGTGCGCGAACCTGCTACAAACGAGCCAGTTCCTGCAAGTACAATTCG
>DATJAK010000270.1:0-3444 GCA_035516375.1 Bryobacteraceae bacterium | reverse complement strand
GACGACACGTGGAAAATCACGCCCAAATTGACGCTCTCCCTGGGCTTGCGCTATGAGCTGACGCCGCCTTTCGTGGATCAGTTGAACAACCTGTTCAGCATCGTCATCCCACATATCTATAACGTGTCCAACGCACCGGCTTCGCAGCAGCCTTACTTCATCCGGCAGGGCAACTGTTCGAACCCATACACGGCCAACCCTCCCCTTTCATTCATCTGGGCAGTAACACCCGCCGTCTGTAGCAACGGTCAGGAGGACAGCGCGCTACAGAAGGTAAGGTATAACGATTTCGCGCCGCGTGTCGGCATCGCCTATTCGCCCGATTCTAAAACGGTCATTCGCGTGGCCTGGGGGAGATTCTTCGTGCAGGACAACGGCAACTCGATGTATTTCGACATGGCGCGCAATGTCGGAGTACGCCTCACACTTACCTCGAACCTCGGCCAGCCAAGCCTGACGTGGGCGAATGCGGTCACCCCGCCGGGCGCCAACGGCCAACCCACCGCGTTTCCGGCGCCATATGGCTATGTCGCTTCCTACGACCACTTCACGGGCTACGCCGACCAGTACCTGGCTAACGTACAACGCCAAATCGGCTCGAACTGGACGCTGGAAGTGGGCTACCTGGGTTCGGAGAGCCACCATCTTTATGGCTTCCAGAACGCGAATATGGGCGTTCCCGGAACGGTGGGCAGCGCCATCTCGCGTCTTCCCTGGGTCGATTTTGGCGTGATCCAGTTGGTTGCCGACGGTGTGAACGCCAACTACAACTCGCTGGCTTTCAAAATCACGAAAAGTTTCAGCCATGGGATGAGCCTCATCAGCTCCTACACGTATTCCAAGTCGATCGATGACTCCAGCGGCATTCGGGTGCAAGGCTATGACACGCTATTCCCGCAGAACAGCTATTGCATCGAGTGCGATCGCGGTTTGTCGGCGTTCAACGTGCCGCAACGGTGGGTCAGTTCTGTCCTCTATGAACTGCCCATCGGTAGAGGCAAACCGCTGAACATCACCAACCCGGCGCTTAACGCGATTATCGGCGGCTGGCAAACCGGCGGCACTATGACTCTCCAGAGCGGCGTACCGGTGAATCTGACAATCGGCGGCGTGGATAACTCGAGTACCGACGAGGGCTATGACCGGCCGTACTATGTCAGTGGTTCCGTGAATGCGGCAAGCCAGACTACCGGGGATTGGTACAACCGCGCTGCGTTCGTGGAAGCTCCTCCGGGACAGTTCGGCAACGTCGGCCGGAACACCGCGACTGCTCCAGGGATTTTCGCCCTCGATGCCGAATTGCACAAAGCGTGGCAGATGCCCTTTAACGAGCATCACCAGCTCACGTTGCGGTTCGAGGCTTTCAACGTCCTGAACCATCCCGATTGGGGTGAGCCCAACCCCAACGTTTTGGCGGGCGCGGCATTGCCGGGTCAGCCATCCACGGCCGCGCGCTCCGGATTCGGCGTTATCAGCGGCACTGCCGTCGCGATGCGGCAGTTGCAACTCGGATTGAAGTATACGTTTTAGAGAGCAGCTTCCGCTGTCCTGAAACGCGTTAGTCCGGACAGGCGAGCCTGCGGCGCAGATCCAGGCGGTGAATTCGAAGCGTTGCCTCGCAAAAATCCCGGTGCACAATTTCGCAGGAAGGATTGAGCGTGGGTCCGTTTCGGCCGGGGACGACGGCGCAGCCGTGCGAATCGACCCCGCTCTGATACAGGTTCAGCAACTCGGCGAGAAGATTGCGGCCGCCGGTTGCGAACATTCCTTCGACCAGGGCAACGGCAGCGTCCTCACCGCGCTCTTGGGCGAGATCCGCGTCGGCGATCTCCTCATAGACACCGGTATTTGCCGGATCGATTGTTTGCGCCTGAATTGCCGCAGCCAAGGCTTCCGGCGCCCGGCCCAAATGAAGATAGGCCGATGCCAGCGTCCGATAACCATCGGCGGCGCTCGCGGGAACCGGGGACTTTATGCCGTGCCGGCGATCATACGCCGCCCGAGACGCCACGTCGACCGCGACGCAGCGACGGGCCAGCCTGACTGCTTCTTCGTACTGTGCGCGGGCATCGTCTCGCGGCAGCGTATCGCCCTTGACGCGATGGCACACGGCCGCCAGATTCCAGGGGCCGGGTAAGTTCAATTCGTCCGGCACCGGCGCGAGGATGGCAACGCTTCGGTCGGCCTCGGCGATAGCTCGGTCGATGTCCCGATGAGACGGATCGGGCCCAAGTAACTGGGCCGCGAGCAATCGATGGAATTTATAGCTGTGCGGGCTGGTTTGAACGCCGGCCAGAGCCATGGTTTTGTCATCCGTCCAATCGAGGTCGCGCAACCACGTTCTGATGGCGAATGCCGCGCCGATAACGGCGATGGAAATCGCGAATGCCGCGCCGGAAAAACGTAAGCGCGCGCTGACGCTGTCAATCGCGATGACCATGGCGGCCACCAGGCCCACCAGAGGCAAATACAATAAGCGCTCGGCCATTATGGTGCCGATGGGAAACAGCAGATTCGACGCCGGCAATAAGTTGAGCAGGGCAAAGCCGGCGAAAAAAAAAGCCAGGCGGCTGCGATTCCACAGAATTGCCATAAGTGCCAGAGCGCCGGCGACAACGAGCCAGCAGACCCAGTCTTCAAGACTGCCGCGGACAAGCGCGATCTGGTGGTACGAGTAGTCCGCGGAGAGTCTCATCGGCCAGAGCGCAAGCCACAGATACCGCGCCAGAACTTTGACGGCAGTAAGCCGCCCGATCCAGAAACCCGCGCCCGCGATAGGATTATCCAGGAACGGGTACTCGGCGGGCAGCGAAGACGAGAGGACGGCGGCACGCTGCCAAAGCATGACGCCGATCGGCACGAGAGTCGCGAGGCAGGCGGGCAACATCCTCCGCCAGCGCCTACCGCAAGCCAGTTCGTAGAGAACGATAACGGCCGGGAGAACGACGGCGCTTTCCTTCGAAAACACTCCAACCGCGGTGGTCACGGCCAATCCCGCCAGCCATAAGCCACGGCGCCAGCCGGTGGTGTCCATACTGTTCAGGTACGAAATAAAGCCGCTCAGCACCGCGAACCCGGCGAGCAGGTCGGCTCTCCCTACAATGTTGGTAACCGATTCCGTCAGCACCGGATGAACCGCCCACAAAACGGCGGCAAAGAAGGCCATCAGCAACTTGCGAACCCGCCCGGCCATCAAATGTAGTACGAGCGCAAAGACCAGAAACGCGTTTCCCGCGTGCAGGAAGAAATTGATCCAGTGATACCCGGCCGGGTGATTGGTGTTTCCCAGAATTGCGTAGTTAAGAAGGTATGAGAGCGTAGTGAGCGGCCGGTAAAGGCCACTCTCCCCGTTCGGCCACCAATAGGTGTGGCGGATAATCAGTGCAATATTGGCGGCGCTTGTGGTTTGAATGCGCGCATCTCCCAGGATCAGCATCTGGTTGT
>DATJAK010000269.1:0-24470 GCA_035516375.1 Bryobacteraceae bacterium | reverse complement strand
ACATTGGAAGTGTCGATCTGTTTCAGCGGGCTGTAGCGCGTCTCGCTCTGAGACTTCCCATAAGTAAGCCACGAGCCGGGGAGTCGATCCTTGGGAGTGCCGGCGTTCTTCAAGACCGTCAAGTCGACCGCGGCCGGTTCTTGCGCGTTGGTCACCGCCGTCAAGCCCATCAGACTTAGAGCCGCTAGAAGCGGTGTCACGCGAGTCTTTTGAAACGTCTGCATGAGGATCTCCTTTGCCGCCCGGAACGAGCCAGTCTACTGCAATTTGGCGCCGAAATCACTTGGGCTTGAGCCGAGGCATCGCCCGAATCAGTGGTCAATATATGCGATCTTCAAAGCGCGAACGCGCTCGTCAGTGACCCGCACTACGCAGGCAAGTTCGCGGGTCCGCCGGCAGTGCCACCCTGGTACAGCGCAAATTCGGCCTCACAAGCTGCGTCGCGGTACCCAGTCCATTTCCGCTGAGCGTCCTTGAGCCGGATTACATCTTTTGAGCCGTACTGCGCGGCAACCTTGAGCGCTTGTCCATAAACGCCCGCCAGATTGGCCTCGGCTTTCTTGGACTGCTCTACAAGACAGGTGGTCACCTCCGCCGTGTTACCCTCGCACACCACACTGTCAGCCTGACCCCATAGCGAGCTTGCGATGGCACCTATCTCCAACAGTGCGGCGGCGATAAGCGCGGCGGTTCGTCGCATATCTCGATTATCAGTCGGATCCTGATTGTTGGCCGACCGGCTTAAGGGAACGCGGCCCAGCTGCCGGCTATGTCAACGTCCGGAAGGGCCACGGGCACCCGTCTGCGGAATGGGCGTGCCCGCCTTCCCGCCTTTGGAAATCAGCAGGTCTCCGGTGTCCTTGTGGATATCGATGCGCTGGCCGCCGCGGCTGTTGCCGCCGGCGCGGCCCATGGCGTAATCGAGAGCGGTAAAGCCGCGATTGTCGGCGAGGTTGATGTCGGCGCCTTTCGCCAGGAGATACTCGACAACCTTGTTCCAGCCCCAAAACGCAGCGCCGTGAAGAGGTACCTGCTGCAAACGGCCGGCTCCTTGATTCAACGCGCCGCCGTGGGCCAGCAGTAGCTCCAAAGACGCAATGGAGCGGTCCTCGACGTCGGAGGTCATGAAGTAGCCGCGCGTGTCGGCGTCGATCGACCCCATGCCTGACGCTACCAGCGTCGGTGTCATGCCCTCGTTATTCGGCAGATCGACGATCGCGCCGTGCTCCAGCAACAGTTTGATCGCAGGAGCGTCCATGGCTTTGGCCGCGCGCAGAAGTGGGGTTGCGCCGAAACTCAACATCCGGTCCACGCCGCGATCCGCGCCGGTGGCGCGATAGGGGGGCAGGAGCTTCAACTGCAAGTTGGGATTCGCGCCTTTTTCGAGCAGGATTCGAATGATATCGATGGGCAGCGTTTCATCAAGCGATGGCTGATCCGGGCGTCCCCCATGCGGCAGCGTGTTGTAGTCGACGGCCAGATACAGCGGGCTGCGGCCCCACCAATCCCACCGGTCTACGTTCGCACCGCTCTCGATCAGATACCTGGCGACATCGAAATGCGCGTTGAAAATCGCGGAGATCAGCGGAGTCACGCCCTCGGGATCGGGCAGATCGACCTTCGCACCCTTCTCGGTCAACGCTTTCACGCAATCGAGGCAGCCTTCGCGGGCGGAAAACAGCATGGCCGTCATGCCGCCTGGCGGACGAGGTTGGGCACGCGGCTCCGCACTCACCAGCGGTGTCATCAGATCGGTGGCGGACTTCATGTCCACCTCAGCGCCCCCGGCGAGCAGCGCACGCACCATGGGGCCCTGGCTGGCAGCGGCCCACATCAGCGCCGTCTGCCCGCGCAGCGCTTCCTTCACATTCGGGTCCGCTCCCTTCGCCAGAAGCAACTTTGCCGCGTCGACGCCGGCTGTTCGGGCGATGACCATGAGCGGCGTCTGGCCATCTGGTCCGGCGGCATTCGGATCAGCGCCCGCATCCAGCAGCGCCCGGATCATCTCGGTGTTCGCGAGCAGCGCCGCCTCCGCCAACGGCGTGGATCCCAGCAGATTGCGCACTTTCGGATTTGCGCCTGCCTTCAACAGGCGTGCTACCAGATCCGTGTCGTTCAGGCTCGCGGCCCACAGTAAAGCCGTCGAGCCATCGGCTTCGGCAGCGTTCACATCGGCCGATTTGTGGGTGATCATATCGATCGCCACCGAGCGCTGACCGGACTTGATGGCCGCCATCAGCGCGTCCGGCCCCAGCGTATCGGCCGCTAGCACCGTTACGGTGAGCGCCGCCAGAATCAGCGTTTTCATGGCGCCTAGACCTCCAGCAGCTTGCCGGTGCTATCCCCCAGCTTGTCCTGAGAGATGCCGGCGCGGTCCAGGAAAGTCAAAAGCACGTTGGCAAGCGGCGTGTGCTCCGGCGGAACAATGTGCTGGCCGCCTTTGATCGTCTTCCAGCCGCCCACGATGGATGTCGGCAGCGGGTAATGGTTGTGCGCGTTGCTGTTAGCCATGTTGCTGCCGTACAGGAACATCGAGTGATCGAGCATGGTGCCATCGCCATCGGGCATCTTGGCGAGCTTGTCGAGGAACTTCGCGAATACGGTGGTGTGGTAGGCCTGGACTTTCGTCAGGCGCTCCATCTTGGCTTGCTCGTTGTTGTGATGGGAGAGCGGGTGGAAGGCATCCGGGACGCCAATGTGATTGTAGGTCTGGCCGCTCACCTCCGCCGCCACCATGAAAGTGAACACGCGCGTCATGTTGGCCTGGTAAGCCAGAGCCACCAGGTCGAACATCAGGTTAATGCGCTCATCGAACGCGATGGCCCCTTCCTTGGGGGCATTCGGGATGTCGACTTTGGACAGATCGCGCGCTTCCATCTTCTGGATGCGCCGTTCGATTTCGCGGATGCTTTCCAGATAGTCCGAGAGCATCGCGTTGTCGGACGGTCCCACCACGCGCTGCAACTGTTTGACCTCGCCGCCGACCATATCGAGCAGCGAAGCGTACTGCTTGGACAAGCGCGCGCGCTCGGCCGCGTTGTCGCCCTGGCCGAACAAGCGGATAAACAGCTTGCGCGGATCGTTCTCCATGGGCAGAGGTGTCGTAGGCGAGCGGAAGGAAATGGTTCCCGAGTACGAGCAGCCGTAGTCGCGATCGCAAAAGCCGCCGCCGCCGTGGGTTTCTGTCGCGACTTCGAGCGAAGGCAGCGGGGTGTCCTGGCCGATGTGCTGCGCGGCGATCTGGTCGATCGTGGTTCCCCCGTGCGCATCCTGGCTGATGGCCGGGTGAACGCAAGAGAGCCACGTCCCCGGCGAGAGAGCATGCACCGGACCCAGGGGAGCCTGGTTGTCGATATGGCTGATCACGGTGGTGAGCGCCTTGTACTTATCGAGAGGCTTCAGGATGTCATGAAAGTCGCCGATTTGGCCTTCGCCGGTGGGCGTCCATTGGGCCTCCACTGCGCCATGGGGGAAATAAATGAAGCCGAGGTGGGGCGTGGCTTTGGCCGCGGTTTCGGCCAGTGCGGTACGCGCCGGAATCATGGCGTCGAGCAGCGGCAGCGCGATGGCGGTTCCCACACCCCGCAGCACCGTGCGGCGCGTCAAGTGCTTCTTGGTAACAAACATTTGGAGGCTCCTCGTTTCGTCTATCTGGCGGCCACTTCCCTGACCGGCTGCTCGTTCCTGGTTGCTTCCACTTCGCTCGACTGGAAGGCCGGGGCCTTCACGATCCCCAGCACTATCGATGAGAACCTGTAGTTGTCGCCCTTAGCGTCGCGCACGATTTTTCGAATGCTGGGCATGTCGAAGTACTCGATTCCGCGGCCCAGCGCATACATCATCAATTTTTCCGTGAGCGTTTGGGTGAATTGCTCCGGGTGCCGCAGCAAGGCATTGCGCAGATCGGTGGGACCGTTGATGGCCGTTCCGTCCACCAGCTTCCCGCTCGTATCGATGACGGTGCGGGTGTAGCGATCCATGCTCCGGTAGGCGCCGGTGGTGTCGAAATTCTCGAGCGCAAATCCCAGCGGATCCATAATACCGTGACAGGCATTGCAGGTCGGGTTCGCGCGATGCGCTTCCATGATCGCGCGAATGGTCTTGGCTTCTTCCCCTTCTTTGTTTTCCTTGAAGGCCGGGACGTTGGGCGGAGGCGGCGAGGGCGGCGTACCGGTGATGTTTTCCAGAATGTAGGCTCCGCGCAGCACCGGCGAGGTGCGGTTGGGATAAGCCGTCACCATCAACACCGCACCTTTTCCCAGCAACCCGAAGCGGTTCGGATCGGTAAGCGTCACGCGGCGGAACTCGTCGCCGCGGATGTTCTCGATGCCGTAATGGGCGGCCAGCCGCTCATTGACGAAGGTGTAGTTAGCGGAAAGGAGATCCACCACGCTGCGATCGTTGCGGAACACGCTGTCGAGGAACAGTTCGATCTCGCGGCGGAGCGCGATCCGCAGCGCGCGATCGAAAGCCGGGTAGGCGTACGGGTCGGGCTCGAGCGCGTCCATGTCGCGAATCTTCAGCCACTCGAACGCGAAGTTGGTGGTGAGGGTGTGCGCGCGCGGATCGGCCAGCATGCGCCTCACCTGCTGCTCCAGGATCTTGGGATCGTTTAGTCTGCCCTGCTCGGCTACGGCGAGCAGTTCGTCGTCGGGGATGCTGCTCCACAGGAAGAACGCCAGGCGCGACGCGAGTTCCATACCGTTGAGCCGGTAGATGCTGCCGGGTTTGGCCGTGGCCGGTGGCGGCTCCACGCGATACAGGAACTTAGCGCTCGAGAGCATCGCGACCAGCGCGCTTTCCATGCCGCCCTCGAACGTGGTTGCTGTCCGGCCCGGGTAGTAGAACTCCATGAGGGGCTTGAGGTCCGAGCCGTTCACCGGTCGGCGGAAGGCCTTCCTCGCCAGATTTTGCAAGATGGTGGAGGCGCAGGCAGCTTCTTCCTTCGGATCGGGAGGGCGGCACGTAAAGATGCGCGCACGGCTGGGCGTTTCGATGGGTTTTCCGGTGGGATTGAAGGGGCCATCCACTGTGATGCTGGCCGCAGTCAGGCCTCGCAGGCCACCACCACCCCCAACATTGACGCCGCCCACGATCAGGCCGGTGCTGGCGTAACCGGTTCCCGCCGCGCCCGGAACAAAGCCGAACAGTTCGCCTTCGCTTTCCGCGAAGCTGTGCGGCGTGGCCGCGGCGACGAGCGTGTGGGTTCCCGCGGTCAGATGCGTGCGCCCCTTGGTATCGGCCGGCGCCCCGTCTACCAGGATGAGCGCCAACTTATCCGGCGAGCGAAACTCGTAGTCGCCATCAAACGGAGCCAGGTATCTGGCGCTGACACCATTGCGGGCACCGGGCGGCAGAGGCACGCCCGGCTCGACGCCGCGCAGCGTGATCTTGACGTTTTTGCCGGACGGCGGATTTCCAATCGCCTGCTTGACCACGGCGCGCGCGGCCATAATGTATTGGTCCACGAACGATGGGGAGACCTTCAAAGCCGCCGCGATGTTGTCAAAGCCGTCGCTGACCCCGTCCGTGGGCAATAGGGCAGCGGCGTCCACGTCGATGCCGAAAATATCATGGATCGCGTTCGCGTACTCGGCCCGATTCAAACGGTGGATGCGCACGCTGCCGGGGTCGGGATTGGCAGCGGCGGCCTTATCCAGCGAGTCTTCCAGGTAAGCCGCCAGCGCATTCACGGCGTCTACGGGAGGCCGGGAGGCTCCCGGCGGCGGCATCATGCCTCCGCGCAATTTGCGGATGGCCCGCTCCCAAACGAGCGCGTCTTTTTCTGGGTGCGCGAGGTCGAGCTTGTCGAACTCCAGGTTTGCCGTCTTGAGCTTCTGGTTGTGGCAGGTTACGCAGTAGCGATTGAGGAGCGCCTGATTGGGATTCGCTGCCGGCTCCGATGGGGCGCCGGCCCGTTGATCCGCCGCCATCAGGAGGGGTACCAGCCACGCGGTGAGCACTAAATAGCGCATTATGACAAAGGTCCGGCCTTCATTCTATAAACTCCACACACCGAAGAAAAGGGGCCCTAGTGTGCTGATTCCGAAGCCATATGACTAATCCAACCGCTCCCTTTGGTCGCGGCTCGGTAACGCGTGTCATACAGAGCCGTGACCAAAGGGAGCGGTTGGTCCGCGTGTCATACAGAGCTGCGACCAAAGGGAGCGGTTGGCCCGCCGTAAGGGAACGCGGGGCGCCCCATTGGTCAAGGAATCATGAATTTGGCGAAACGAAGCCAATTTGGGCTGCGGCGGCCACCGTAAACCTAAGAAATCAAGACCAATTGTCTACGGGACTGCGCGCGAACAAAAGAATGAAAAACGAACCCAATCGCCCCGGCACAGGTTGTTTCTGCAATTGAGTTTAACGCCGGGGGCATTGGCTGTGAGCGCAAGCCCTTGCCGGCTCTAAAGGAAAGGAGGGTGAACGGCCTGGCGATTTCCCACTGTGCGGCCGCAAGTGATATTTTTGCTCCATGCGTCGATCACTCCTCTTCCTGTTAGCATGGGCTGCGCCGTCGGCAGTAGCGGCGGACGCTTCGTGGCCGGCTTATCTTGGGGGCCCTGGTTCCGAGCAGTATTCCTCGCTCACCGAGATCAACAAAAGCAATGTGAAGCAGCTCGAGGTTGTGTGGACCTATCCCACCGGCGAGAAGGGCAACTACCTTTTCAACCCACTGGTTGTCGACGGCACCATGTACGTGCTGGCGAAGAACAACTCGATTGTGGCGCTGGACGCGGTAACCGGTGAGGAACGATGGACTCATCCCAACACGGGCGCGGTAACGCAGAGAGGCATCAATTATTGGGAAAGCAAGGACCGGTCCGCGCGCCGGCTGTTTTATTTGAACGCAGGCTACCTGACGGCGATCGACGCGCGGACGGGCGAGACCATTCAGAGCTTCGGAGATAACGGCCGCGTCGATATTCGGGTCGGCCTGGACCGCGACATCGATTCCTTTCCGCCGCTCCAGACCAACAATCCCGGACGTATTTTCGAAAACCTGTTCATCATTCCGCTGCCGGCGCGCGGTGATAACTATGCGGCGGTACCCGCCGATGTGCACGCCTACGACACGCGCACCGGGAAGCTCGCGTGGGTGTTTCATTCGGTTCCGCATCCGGGCGAGTTCGGTTATGAAACCTGGCCGAAGGATTTTTGGAAAACCGGGGGCGGCGTGCACAATTGGAACGAACTGAGCGTGGATGAGAAGCGCGGGATCGTCTACATTCCGTTCGGCACGGCTCGATACGATTTCTACGGCGCGAACCGGCACGGGCAGAATCTGTTTGGCAACAGTTTGGTGGCGCTGGACGCGCGCACCGGCAAGAGGCTCTGGCACTTTCAAACCGTGCATCACGATTTGTGGGATTACGATTTGCCCACCGCGCCCAGGCTGCTGACGGTGAAGCATGACGGGAAGACTGTGGAGGCCGTGGCGCAGCCCACGAAACAGGGATTCCTGTTCGTATTCAACCGCCTGAACGGAGAGCCTCTCTGGCCGGTGGAGGAGCGGCCGGTGCCGAAGTCGGATGTGCCGGGTGAAGAAACCTCGCCCACGCAGCCGTTCCCGACCAAGCCGCCGCCGTTCGCGCGACAATCCTTTGTGGAAAAAGATATCAATCCGTACATCACCGAAGCAGAACAGACAACGATGCGCCAGGAGTTCAAAATGTTTCGCAACGAGGGGCTCTTTACGCCACCGAGCCGGCAAGGATCGGTCCAAATGCCGGGTAATAGCGGCGGCGCGACATGGGGAAGTTCGGCCGTCGAGCCGAACCGCGGCCTGATGTTTGTAGTGTCGAAAGAGCGGCCGGCGATCATCAAGCTGAATCTTCCCGGCGAGAAATCGCGAGGTCAGATATTGGGCTCGCCGCCGCTGCCCGGTCCGCTAGTCACCGAGCACGGCGAGTTTCCGCGCTACGATGCGCCTTACGACTTTATGGTCGAGGGCAACGGGCTGACGTCGATCGGGCCACCGTGGTCGCAGATCACGGCGTACGATCTCAACACCGGCACCATCAAATGGCAGATTCCCGACGGAGGCGTGACGGCTTTGGCGGCGCAGGGTCATGGAGAAACAGGGGCGCTGGCGCCACGGGGCGGAATCGTGGCCACCGCCAGCGGGCTGCTATTCATAGCGACAGCTTCCGATCGTAAATTCCGCGCTTACGATCAGGATACTGGACGCATCCTGTGGGAGAAGGACTTGCCCGCGGGAGCCGAGGGCGTGCCCGCGGTATACGAAATCGGCGGGCGCGAGTATATCGCCCTTTGCGCGGCAGCGGGCGAAAGCAACCCTCCGGTTCATGTTGATACCGGGAAGCCTCCGGCGGCTCCAGGGCCTGGCTCGTACATAGTGTTCGCATTGCCTCGAAAATAGGGCGGAGACTGTGAGGGACCAAACTCGATGCGAATGAGTCAAGTTTTTCACCGCCGAGCCGCCGAGCCGCCGAGCCGCAGAGAAGGCAGACAGGTGGCTCTCTCGCTGTCTGCTACTTCTGCAGTGTTTTTGTTTTCGCAGCCCCAAAAAGCAAAGAGCCTAGTGTTCTAAGTCACAAATTCACAGATTAAGCCCAGGATGTGCTTCCGCGCGGCGCAGTTTGGCCCGCAACCCGTGAACGCGCTTCCTAACCGGAAACGCCGCCCGGAAGGGCGGCGGCAGGCCGGAAGGCCTGGCCCCACGCGGGCGCTGACTATGTCAACGAGCGTCTGACTCACAACACTAGCAGGCCTCGGCGGTTGTTCATCGCGCAGGCTGACGGGTCCGGGCCGTTTTGTGTTACCGCCTCAGGGAACGACCGGCCCGGGGGAACAGCAGGAATAGCAGAACGTAGCCGACGGCTGGAACAGAAACGAACAAGAGTAGGCACAAAAGCGTGCCAGTCGATATCGGGATGTGATCAGCGATGTGATGTGCGAGCAGTCCGACAGAGTAATATCCCGTCCAGAGTAAACTGGCCAGCGCGTACAGAAGCTTGAGATACCGTATCCGCATGGATCCGGCCTTACACGATGCCGCCGAGCTCGCGGGCGTGGGCCCAGAGTCCGCGGTAGGCAGTAAAGATGAACACGTCGGGGTCGCCGGTTAGCTGCCCTTCGAAGTCCTTCATAGCTTTCGCGTCGATCATATCCTGGGCGCCTTTTCCCTGCTTCATGAGTTTAACCAGTTGATCGCGGACTTTGGTGAGGAGATCGAGACTCGCCTGAACCTCGGCCTTGGTCATGACCGGTCCCGTGGCGGGGACGATCCTGGTCATGTCATTAGCCCGGCCAAGCACGGTCCGGTGAGCCTGCTGCATGCCGCCGATCCAGCCGCCCGTGGGGTAATCGAGATACGGAAGCCTGCCCGGTTGCACCACATCACCCACCACCAATATGTTTGACCCCATGAAGTGAACGAAGATATCGCCATCGGTGTGAGCGAGCGGCATCAGGCCGTATTCGATCGGTTCCTCACCGAAGGTCATTTTGCCAGCCGTGTAGAAGGTTTCGGAGGGGAGAGCAACCTTCGCGCGCGGCGGAAAGATCTTTTTCTCCCAATCGTGGATGATCTCCTGGGTCATCCACAATTCGGTGTTCACATGCGACACCAGCTTGGCCCCGGCCTTGGCCATGGCATCGTTCGCTCCCGTGGATTCGGGGTGCCAGTGTGTGTTGAAGACCGTTTTAATGCGGCCACCGAGCTTGAGGAGATCCGGCGCGTGCGAAGCGTCGCCGCAATCCACCAGAAGACTTTCCTCGCCGCCCGAGAGGACGACGACGTTATTGCCCGCTCCGGTAACCAGCGTGATTTTGTCGGTTAGCTTTGTCGCCGGGCTCGTTTGACCAAACGTGGCGTGCGGAATGCTGATCGCGGCCGCGCCACCAACCAGAACGGGAAAGAACTCACGGCGTTTCAGTTTCATTACCGCTGTTATTTTATCGCTCGCGCCGTGCCCATGGGGTTCGCGCGGGATTTGTTGGTTTCGGCGGCCTGTACCAGCAGTATAATGCATATCCAGGTCACGACGAGGGGACCGGCGGTTCCAGTAGTCTGCGTCACAAATAACGAGGTGTATTTCGCTGCCTTCCGTGGGAAGACCGTCGTCTTTCGCGGTCTGCCAGCGTGTGCGAAGCGTGCCTTTGCACCGCTGTGCGGCGCCGGCAGACGACAGAAACCGATCGTCTGCCCCACAGAGTTAAACTGCATTCTGTCTGACGCACTACACTAGATCTGCGGGATATGCAGCATACTGCTCCGCTGGCAGGCTTGGCATGGTAGAGAGTCAAAGGGTTGGTGCTGATGGCGTCCGGCTGGCACAGCCGCACGTGCCGGCCAAGATGGACCTTCCGGACAGCTACAATCTCGTCGATCATTTCGTAGACCGGCATCTCCGGGAAGGCCGTGGCGGCAAAACGGCGATCGTCTGTGGTGATCAGCGGCTTACGTACGCCGACGTTGCGGCGCAGGTCAACCGTGTGGGCAATGGGCTGCGGAAGCTCGGACTCCAGGAGGAGCAGCGAGTGTTGTTGGCCCTCCCGGACACCCCGGAATTCGCGGCTGCGTATTTCGGAACGATGAAGATCGGAGCAGTGGCGGTGCCGACGAGCACGGCCTTGCGCGCCAGTGACTACGCATACTTCTTTGAGGAGAGCCGGGCCAAGATCGCCATTGTCCACTCCACGCTACTCGCGGAAGCCGGACCGGCCGTCTCCGGCCAACGCTATTTGAAACACGTGATCGTGTGCGGCGAGCCAGTGGAGGGTTACCTCCCTTGGGAGCAATTTCTCGAGGACCCATCGTCAGAATTGGAGATGGCCCCCACCAGCAAGGACGACGTCGCTTTCTGGCTCTGGACCTCCGGCAGCACCGGCCGCCCAAAAGCTGCCGTGCACCAGCACCACGACTGGTTTTATTGTTGCGAGTGTTATGCCCGAGGCGTACTGGACATTCGGCCTGACGACGTTACGTTTTCCACATCCAAGCTCTTTCACGCTTACGGTTTGGGCAACGGCTTGATGTTCCCATTTCACGTGGGTGCGACAACGGTGCTGTACCCTGGCAAGCCGCAACCGAAAACGATTCTGGAGGTGGCTCAGGCAAACCGCCCGACGCTCTTTTTCTCCGTACCGACACTCTACGCATCGATGCTCCAGGAGGCGCAGCGGACGGCGTATGACCTGGCGTCCGTACGTTTGGCAGCTTCGGCCGCAGAGCCTCTGCCTGCTGAAATCTTTCGCCGCTGGAAAGAGCGGTTCCAGGTCGAGATTCTCGATGGCATTGGATCGACCGAGGTACTGCACATTTATCTCTCGGCGCGCGCGGGGCAAGTTCGCGCGGGCAGTACCGGACAAGCTGTGCCGGGCTATGAACTGGCGCTGGTCGACCATGCGGGCCAGCCGGTGCCGCCGGGCACCATCGGAGACTTGCTGGTGGCCGGCCCCAGCACCGCGCAAGGCTACTGGAACCGGCGCGCTCTCACCGAGGATCGCATGCGCGGCCGCTGGTTCTCGACTGGAGATAAGTACCGAGTCGATGAAGATGGCTACTACTGGTATGCCGGCCGATCGGATGACATGTTTCGGGTCTCGGGCCAATGGGTTTCACCCATCGAAGTTGAGAGTGCGCTGATTGAGCATTCCTGTGTTCTCGAAGCCGCCGTAATTGCGTTTGAAGACGAGCGAGGGCTGCACACGCCGAAAGCGTTCGTGGTTCTGCGGGAAGGCTACGCCGGCAGCGCGGACCTGGCAAAAGAACTCCAGGATTTCGTGAAGCAACGAATCACGCCTTATAAGTACCCCCGCCGCATCGAGTTCCTGGCGGAGCTGCCCAAAACGGCCGCCGGGAAGGTGCTGCGATATAAGCTTCGCGAGATGAGCCGCAGCATTGCCGCGCCCGACGCGTAGAAGGACGAGCGCTCAGGCTCGTCCGCGCCGGCCTAGAAAGCTGACGACGATCATACTGAGTACCAGTTCGCCTCTTTGATTGATCGCTTCAAGCTGGGCGCGAACAATGCCGCGGTCCGGTTTGGAGCGGGAAGGCCGAGCCTCCAGGATGGTGACTCGGATCTTCAAGGTGTCGCCGGGCCGCACGGGATTGGGCCAGCTAACGGCCTCGCAGCCGGGCGAGGCCAAGCTGGCCACGTGCGAAAGATAGTGGTCCACATACAGACGCATGGCGAGGCAGACGGTGTGCCAGCCGGAGGCGATGATGCCGCCAAACCGGCTGCTCTTCGCTTTTTCCGGGTCAATGTGGAAATACTGCGGATCATAGCGACTCGCGAACTCGATGATCTCCTCTTCGCTCACCGCGATCGTACCAAACTCATACACGCATCCGGGTTCGTAGTCTTCGAAGTAGCGTTGATCCGCGGGGACAGCGAAGCTACTGAGTGTCACCGGCCCTCGTCTATCCGGCCCGACAGGAGCAGTGCCTCCGCCGCCTCGGGAGAGAGTTGGATTTCTTCAAACGGGTAGGCATTGGACACTCGGATCAGACCCGCTGCCGTGAGCGCGCTCAGCAACGCGTAAAACTCGCCCACGTCGAGGCCACAAGCCTCGAGAATCTCGGGAGGTGTGGCAGTGCCCGTGAGCTTCGGGCGCAGCGGCCCGTGATAGGCCTCATGCACGATCACGTCGAAGAGCTTGCGAGCAGGCACTGAGACCGTTTGCAGTCGCTCGGAGACAAAAGAAGCAGGGACCACGGCAGTCGAATATTCTAGCCGAAACGGACGTACTCGAATTCCACCGGCAGGTTGTTAATGCCCCGCGCGGGAGGAGCGATCCAGTTCGCGAACTTGCCCGGTTCGATTACGCGCCCCATCAGCGAGCCTACGAACGCGTGGTCGCCGTCCGACGGAAGCCAAGTTGTTGACTGGCGTTCCCAATCCTCTTTGCTCATAACACGCCCGTCAGGAGCGATGTGGTGTCCTGAAAAGCTTCCGATCTTGCGGTGGAATCCCACGTGAGGAAGCGTGATCCGAAAGGGGAGGCCGAATTGTTCGGGAATCCGGTTCCATCGGTCTACACCGGCTTGAATCTCGCGCGTGTAGTCATCGCGCAGCTGCGCATTCAGGGCAGTCAGGGCCGGCACTGGCCGGTCCACGATATTCCCATTGACTACTTCCGGAACCGCGTAGGATTCGGCCGCCAGCCTGTGATCGTCCCTGATGTTAGCCTCGCCATAACGGCCCTTTAACCCGCCGGTGTAGTAGGTGGCCGCATTGGAAGAGATCTCGGACCCGAACAAGTCTAGAGTCACGCTGTAGTGAAAATTCACGAATCGTTGCAAGGTTTCGAGGTCGATCACGCCTTGGCCGCGGACTTGCGCCGGCTCGCTCAAATCCTGCTCGCGCATGACTTCGCAGGTGCGTTGCAGCGCGCGCGCTACGCCAGATTCGCCAATGAACATGTGGTGCGCTTCCTCAGTAAGCATGAACCTGGTGGTGCGTGCCAGAGGATCGAAACCAGACTCGGCTAGGGCCGCTAATTGAAACTTGCCATCACGGTCCGTGAAGAACGTGAACATGTAGTACGCGAGCCAGTGGCTGGTCTTCTCGTTGAACGCGGTCAGAATACGCGGATTATTCGCGTCTCCCGAGCGCCTCTGCAACAGGGCTTCCGCTTCCTCCCGCCCGTCGCGGCCGAAGTATCGATGCAGCAGGTACACCATCGCCCACAGGTGCCGTCCTTCCTCGACATTCACCTGGAACAGATTCCGCAGATCGTAAAGCGAAGGACAGGTTGCTCCTAGCAGGCGTTGCTGCTCGACCGAAGCGGGTTCCGTGTCTCCTTGCGTGACGATGATTCGCCGGAGCTGCGATCGATACTCTCCCGGTACATCCTGCCAGGCCGGCTCTTCTTTGTGATCTCCGAAGTGGATCTTCCGGTTCTCGTCCCGCGGTGTTAAGAAGATGCCCCACCGGTACTCCGGCATGCGCACGTATCCGAAATTCGCCCAGCCATCGCGGTCCACGCTGACAGCCGTTCGGAGGTAAACCTGCAAATTGGCCGTATTCGCCGGCCCGGTCTCGTTCCACCAGTTCAGGAATGCCGGCTGCCAGCGCTCCAGCGCCCGTTGCAGGGCTCGGTCGTTCGCAAGATCGACGTTGTTCGGAATTTGCTGCGAGTAGTCGATTGGCTGCTGGGTCAACTCTCCGATTTCTGCCATATGTCTAAACTCGTTCCCAATCGAACCTGGCGCGGTTTCCCGTGCCGTACACCTTGAGGGATCCCTGCGGGCCCACTGCATTCGGACGAACGAAGATCCAGTTCTGCCAGGCCGAAAGCCGTCCAAAGATACGCGACTCCATGGTCTCATGCCCGCCAAAGCGGAGATTCGCCTCCAGCCCAGTCATCGCATCGGGCGAGAGAGCCAGGCGGCCCTCGATGGCAAGCCTGATCTCATCGCTCCAATCCAGCTCATCCGGCGTGAAAGTCACCAAACCCAGTTCGGCTGCCTGGCGAGGTCCGAGCGCGGCCCCGATATGCTCGCGCACTCGGGCGATTTGCGACGGGTCATCATAGAATCGCGCATTGAGGCGCGTGCCGCCCGCAGCCGTTTCCAGGCCGCCGAAATTCATTTCCGAAAGCGCCAGGGAGCATTGCGGCTCGTCGAGCATGTAGATGCGGTCTGCCGCGAGCGCGAGTTCCACCAGACTGCCTGCAAAGCACGACCCCGGCTCCACCAGCGCATAGATCGATCTGGACGAAACATCGAGGCGCGCCAAGGTCCGGCGCAGCATCCCGATGACTTCCCTTACGAACCAGTGATCGCGATTGGCCAGCAACGTGGCATCGGCGGCCAGCACATTCTTCCAGTCGCCTTCCGTCCGCATGATCCACAAGCCCAGCTCGAGCTGGTTAACCCGAAGCGAAAGAATCGCGTCATCGAGTTCCCGGGACATCTGCAAGGGCCACCATCCCGCTCCAGCGGCCATGATCTCTTCGAGCGACGCGGGCCCCGCCGAATCTGGAGCCTTGATGGTCAGGGTTGCAGTGCGGCGTTGCGGGTCCACGGCTGCATCCACAGATTGGTAGTGATAGCCACGCTCATCGGTAGCCCGCTGGAGCGGTGTAAGTTCGACTCCGCGGGCGTCCGTGGGCCGATCGCTCAACTCCGCCAGCGCCAGCGCGCGGCTCTTTACGTGCGACTCGAACGCTTGCGGCTTAACTACCGCGTCCACGAGTCCCCATTCTTTGGCGCGCTGGCCCTGGACTCCTTCGGGCGTTGTGCAGAAGACATCCGCCAAATCCCGGCGCACGCGCCGCTTGTCCGTGAGACGGGTCAGCCCGCCAGTACCCGGCAACACGCCTAGCAACGGGACCTCGGGAAGACTGACCGCCGAGGAGCGATCATCGATCAATATGATCTCATCGCAAGCCAGCGCCAGCTCGTATCCGCCGCCCGCGGTGGACCCATTGCAAGCGGCGATAAACTTCAGCCCGGAATGCGCGCTAGAGTCTTCGATTCCGTTGCGCGTCTCGTTTGTGAATTTGCAGAAGTTGACTTTCCAGGCGTGGCTGGAGAGTCCCAGCATGTAAATGTTGGCGCCCGAGCAGAAGACGCGCGGCTTGGCGCTGGTGAACACGACCGCGGCAACCTCGGGATGCTCAAACCGAATCCGCTGCAATGCATCGTGTAGCTCAATGTCCACGCCGAGGTCGTACGAATTCAATTTGAGCTTGTAGCCTGGGCGGATTCCGGCGTCCTCCTGAACATCCAGGGCCAGCGTGGCTACGCGGCCTTCCATGGACAGCTTCCAATGCCGATACTGCGAACGGCTGGTCTGGAAATCGACGAAGTCGGAAACAGTGGAATTTGGCGGGGCTACGACGGCATCCATGCTTGTCTACTCCGGCCAGGGCGCTGCCTCAGCCCCTACAAGATAATGCAGCTCCACGCTAGAAGTCAACAATCTAGATGCACTATAATGCTTGAGTCCGCGAGGAGGATGCGTAATGAAACGGATTTGGTGTGTCGCTGGGCTCATCGCTGCTGCTGTAGCCTTTGGACAAGGCCAGGGAAGTTCCCGTGGTGGCCCGCAGGCCGCGCCTCCGGCAGGGGCAGGATTTGGAGCACTACCTCCACTAGGCGCGACGCCCAAGCCGGCGATCGCCAATGCCAAGCCTGTGCGCTCCTGCGAGAGCCTGGCGACGCTCGCGCTGCCGAACACGACCATCGAATCGGCGGCCACCGATCCCAATAATCCCGGCATCTGCCGCATTACTGCCATCACCACGCATCCACCGGCAGGCGACCGGATCAAGATTTGGGTCGCGATACCGGCAACAAATTGGAATGGACGTTTCCTCGGGGTGGGAGGCGGCGGATTCGCCGGCGGCAGCCAGCAGGGCGTGAATCAGCCAGTGGCCCTCGGCTACGCTTCCGGTTCTACCGACACCGGACACGAGGGAGGAAGCGGCAGCTTCGCTTTGGATGCGAGCGGGCGGCTCAACTGGCAGCTCATCCGGGACAACGCGCATGTGGGCATTCACGAAATGACCGTAACCGGCAAGGCGCTCACGGAAGCAATGTACGGAGTCGCGCCACGCTATTCCTACTTCAACGGCTGCTCGACCGGCGGCCGGCAGGGATTGATGGAAGCGCAACGGTATCCGCAAGACTACAACGGCATCGTGGCGGGCGCGCCCGCCATCAACTGGACCCGGTTCATTCCGCAAGAACTGTGGGGGGCGGTGCTGATGAATGCTGCCGGGAATCCGTTGCCCGCGTGTAAGCTGGCGGCCGCCACCGCAGCCGCGGTCGCTGCCTGCGACAGCATCGACGGCGTTAAAGACGGCGTCATCGAAGATCCGCAGCGGTGCACCTACGATCCCAAGTCTCTCATCGGCACTTCCGCCGGGGAGTGCGGCTCCTTTACCGAGGCCGACGTGGACCTGATCCGACAGTTCTGGCGAGGCCCTCACCGGGAGGATGGAAGCTTTCTGTGGTATGGCTTGCTTCGCGGCGCAGACCTGAATGCCCTTTGGGGCAGCGGTGGCAGCCCTCTAAAACCGCGCGCGTTCGGCATCTCACTCGACTGGTTCCGGTACTTCCTCGCGCAAAACCCGCAACTGGATTGGACCACCATCACACCCGCGGCTTACGAACGTCTCTGGGAGCAGTCGATGGAGCAGTATGGCGCCGTGATCGCGACCGATAATCCGGATTTGACGGCCTTCCGCGACCACGGCGGCAAGGCGGTCGTCTGGCACGGCTGGGCCGATCAACTCATTTCGGCGGAAGGAACCGTCGACTACTATAAGCGAGTTCAGGAACGCATGGGCGGGGCGAAGAAGACTGCGGAATTCGCCCGGCTCTTCATGGCGCCAGGTGTGGGCCATTGCGGCGGAGGCGCGGGCCCCGCCCCTTACGGCCAGCTGGATGCGCTGCGCGCTTGGATCGAAGAGGGCAAAGCTCCGGAAACCCTGACCGCCGCCCGGCGCGATCAGACCGGGGCCATCACACGGTCGCGGCCACTCTGCCAGTATCCGCTAGTGGCCCGGTACAAGGGCACGGGCAGCACCGACGACGCTGCGAGTTTTGTGTGCAGCACCGGGTTTTAGGAGATGGCGTTAGACCTATCGTATGCTGTTAGCAACATGAGCAACGGCCGCCCGCGCAAGCCGCGGGAGTCCAACGCACGGCGCAAACCCAGCGTCCAATCCAAAACGACAGTTGCTGACCTGTTGAAATTACTGGCGGACCGCGTGCGGCAAGCGAGGGCGCGCCGGGGCATGACGCGCAAGCAGCTGGCCCGCGATTCCGGGGTTTCTGAGCGTTATCTGGCGCAAATTGAAGGCGGTCACGGAAATATTTCCGTCCTCGTGCTGCGGCAGCTGGCCCAGGCGCTGAATATGTCCATCGACGCTCTGCTGTTTGAGGGCCCTGAACCGGCGGTGGAATTAACGCACACGGTTGAGTTCCTCCGCCGCCTGTCCCTCGACGACTTGAAGCTCGCCCGCCAGATGTTGCTTCTCCAGTTCGGCGGTCTCGATCCGGCGGCGCGGCATCGGCGGATTGCCTTGATCGGACTCCGTGGTGCGGGCAAGTCCACGCTGGGAGCCTCGCTGGCGGAGCGGCTCGACATGCCCTTCCTGGAATTAGATCGCCTGATCGAACAGGAAAGCGGGCTGACGTTGAACCTGATCTTCGACTTCCGCGGACAGGCCGGATTCCGCAAGCTGGAACGGCAGTGCCTCGAAGATGTGCTCAAACGCTACCCCTGCTTTGTCCTCGCGACAGGCGGGAGTCTGGTATCGGAACCAGGCACGTTTGAACGATTGCTGTCCAGCTGTTTCACCGTTTGGTTGCGGGCCTCGCCGGAAGAGCACATGCAACGCGTCATCGCCCAGGGCGATATGCGCCCGATGGCCAACAATCGTGATGCCATGTCCGACCTGAAACGAATCCTCGCCGAACGCGAGGTGCTGTATAGCAAAGCGGATATTCAGGTTGAAACAGCGGGCCGCACCTTTCCGGAGAGCCTCGATCTGCTCATTCAAGCTTTGCGGGACACTCCTGCGCGAGACTCATGGGCGCCGGCGGCCATCTCCCGTTGAGCCGCAGTTTGCCCGTCACTTGCCGTTATTGGATTGACGGCCACTGGCTTGAGGCGGCCAGAATTGAGGCGCGTGACTCCGCTCTTCCGCCCATCGTGATGCTGCACGAAGGCTTGGGCTCGGTGGCGCACTGGAAGGACTTCCCGCGTCTTCTCGCGGAGGCAACCGGCGCCGGTGTGTTTCTTTATTCGCGATATGGTCACGGTAGTTCCGACGCTTTGCAAGAGGCCCGGTCTATTTCCTACATGCACCACGAGGCACAGGTTGTGCTTCCGGAGATTCTCGGGCAGGCAGGGATCGAACGGCCGCTTCTGCTGGGACAAAGCGACGGCGCGTCGATCGCCATTCTCTATGCGGGCATGTTCCCGGATTCTCCGGCCGGGCTCATCCTGGAAGCTCCGCACGTGTTCGTCGAGGACATCACCGTAGCCAGCATCGCGCAAGCGCGGGCGCTCTATCAGACGACCGAGTTACCCCAGCGCTTGGGCCGGTACCATGCGAACGTAGATTCCCTTTTCTGGGGCTGGAACAACATCTGGCTCGATCCGCAATTTCGCGGCTGGAACATCGAATCGTACTTGCATTTGATCCGCTGCCCGGTCCTTGCCTTTCAGGGCGCTCAGGACGAATACGGTACAGCCGGGCAGCTGGCAGCCATTCAACAGCGAATCCCTTCAGCGTCGGCCATCATCCTCGACAACTGCAAACACGCGCCGCATCGGGACTGCCCGGAGGCGACACTGTCGGCCATTCGACTATTCTTGAGTGCGCTAAGGCCACAAGCCTAGGAAGTGCGGGCCCTGCGGCACTCAATTTGTGCAACACTTCTTAGAATGCGCGGTTGAAAGGCCGTAAGAAACACATGTCAATTCAATCTGCCGGCAGAGCCCGCTCTCAGGAATTCCCTCTCGAGCTTCGCGATTTGGTGGAGGACCTGCGCGTGATCGTGTGGCAAGCCGATGCTCAAACGTGGGAGTTCAACTGGGTCAGCCATCACGCTGAAGAAGTGTTGGGATACCCGGTCGAACAATGGCTGAGTGAGCCCGGCTTTTGGCAGAATCACCTCCATCCGGAAGACCGGAAACGGGCAGTTGAGACTTGTTTGGCCGCCACAAGTTCTGGTCAGGATCATGCATTCGAATACCGGGCGATCGCGGCGGATGGAAGGATTGTGTGGCTGCGCGACATCGTCCGCGTTGTCAAGGATCATCAAGGCCACCCGCGCGAGCTGCGCGGTGTGATGGTCGATATTACGGAACAGAAGGCTGCGGAACGCGCGTTGTGCGAGAGCGAAGAGCGATTTCGCCAGCTCGCGGAAAACATCCGCGATGTCTTCTGGATTCGAGACATCGCCACTAAACGGGCTTTGTACGTCAGTCCCACATATGAAAACGTGTGGGGGCGAAGCTGCTCGAGTCTGTATGAAAATCCGCGATCGTTCCTCGAAGCGGTGCACCCGGACGATCGGCTCGCCGTGATCAACGATCTTGAGAACAAGATGAACGCGCCGTTTTCGATCGAATATCGGATTGTTTGCCCCGATGGCACGATCAAACACATCCACGATCAAGGTTTCCCGATTCTCAACAAGGATGGGCAAGTATGCCGTCTGGTCGGCATTGCGGAGGACATCAGCGAGCGCCGTGAGGCCGAGGCGGTCCTGCGGGAGAGTGAAGAACGGTTCCGCAAGATCTTCGAAGAAGGGCCGGTTGCGATGGTATTGATCGGAATGGACCAGCGCGTAAGGAAGGCTAACCAGTCCTTCTGCTCCTTGCTCGGACATACCGAATCGGCCCTGAAGAAGCTCACCGTCGCCCAGATCGTGCACCCGGACGATTTTCCGGAATGCTCCGATCGCCTGCGCGATCTGTTCGCCGGCAAGATTCCCAACTACAGAGTCGAGAAGCGCTTTGTGACGTCCAAGGGGGACGTGGTGTGGGTCGACCTTTTTGGCACGGTAGTCCGGGACCATGCCGGGCAGCCCCTATATGGATTGGCAATGGCTGTGGACAATACCGAGCGGAAGAATGCCGAACAAGCGCTCCAGGAATTGTCGGGGCAGCTGATGCGCCTTCAGGAGGAGGAGCGCCGCCGGATCGCTCGAGAACTCCACGACAGCACTGGTCAGAATCTGGCTGCATTGAAACTGAACCTTGCCCGGCTGGGAAACGGCCGCTCTCTAGACTCGCGAGCGATCCTCGCCGATAGCCAGGCGCTCACCGAAACGGCGCTGAACGAGATCCGGACGCTTTCCTACTTGCTGCACCCGCCTTTGTTGGAAGAACTCGGGCTGGCATCGGCGGTGCGGACCTATGCCGACGGTCTCAGTGATCGTTCCGGGATTCTGGTCCATTTTGACGCGGACCCGGATCTCGGCCGCCTCGCGCCCGAGGTGGAAACCACGTTCTTTCGTATCATTCAGGAAAGCTTGACGAATGTCCACCGGCATTCCGGAGCCACCGAGTGTTGGGTCACCATCCGGAAAGCCGCCGATGGCGTGCTGTTGGAAATTCGCGATGACGGTTCCGGTCTGCCTTCCGGCACATTGGAGCGAGTCGAAAAAGGTGTGGCTACTTTCGGCGTAGGGGTCGAAGGCATGCGGGCACGGGCGCGCCAATTGGGAGGACAACTGAAGATTGAATCCAGCCCAAACGGCTGCACGGTGCGCGCGGTTCTACCGGCTCATCAGTAAGTGCGGCACGCGCCGGCCGGGCGCGCTCTGTCGCCGCGCGGCTCAGCCGGGTAGCAGCTATACTGGCCCTGTACTCGTGGTCAGAGAGCGGGTCTCGGCCGGGCCAAAGGGCAGCTCCGGCCGAGCGCTTGTCGTCAGTTAAGGGTCTATTGGAACAGCATGATCCCGATTGCGCGGCAGAATTCTTAAGTTTTGTAAATAGCGCGGCCATTCAGGTGAACCGTGCCAGCAACTGGGATACAACCAAAAGGGAAAGTTCTGAACCGCATGCTGGAGGTCCAGCACCGCCCTGCGGCCATTCGTGCCCACTCCATCCTTCTAGTCGAGGATGACGCGGAATTGTGTTCACTGATGACCGACTTCTTCCTCCACCATGGCTTCCGCATCGAGGCTATCAGCGACGGCCGCCGCGGATTGATGCGGTCGCTCGAGGGAAACTTCGACATCATTATTCTCGATGTCATGCTGCCGTCTCTGAATGGCTTCGACCTTCTCCGGCAACTTCGCAAGCGCAGTTCCACGCCGGTAATCATGTTGACCGCACGCACTGGCAAGCAGGATCGCATCATGGGGCTCGACACCGGAGCCGACGACTATTTACCCAAGCCATTCGAGCCCGACGAATTGTTAGCCCGAATCCGAGCTATCCTGCGGCGCGCCGGCAAAGAGACCGTGGTACGCGACACGATCGAAGCTGGAGGGCTGACACTCGATTCGCGAGTTCGAGAAGTCCGATACCGGAACCAGCCCCTGGAGATCACATCCGTCGAATTCGATATCCTCGATCGGCTCATGGCATCCGCCGGTCAGGTGGTCTCGCGCGACGACCTCGCCGTTGTCCTGTACCAACGCGAGTCGACCCCGTACGAGCGTTCGCTCGACGTCCACATCAGCCACTTACGAAAGAAACTGGAAGTTACGGGCCGTTCGCTGATCCGCACGGTTCGCGGGATCGGATACCTGTTTTCTCCGTAACGAGTGACTGCCATGCGATCGGTATACACAAAGATCCTGTTGTGGTGCTTCGCCACCCTGGTGCTCTCGATGGCCGCCATGGTCATGGTCTCCCAGTTTGTCTTCACCCAAATGGTGAGCAAGGGGAGTTTCTTCGACCGCATCAACGTCCTCTTGCTGGAGCAAGCCCAGAAGGCATACGAATCGAATGGACCGCAGGCTTTGGCCGCACACCTGAGCCGGGCCGACAAGGTGCTCGGCGGCGAACACCATCTGGTCGATCGTAGCGGCCGCGATCTGGCAACGGGCGAAGACCAATCAGCCCTCCTACGGCAATTCCGCTTTGAGAAGGGCGCCATCCAGGACATGATCGACGGGCGCGTGGCCGCCGGCGTCGCATCGGATGATGGCCGTTACCGGCTCCTGGTGCTCGCCAGCAACCCCTATCGCCTGAGCAGCTATCTCCCATACTATGTCCCCATCTTCATTGCCGTCGCCCTTTTGTGTTGGGCCCTGGCCGCCCGTATCGCTTCCCCTTTGCGCGATCTGGCGCGCACCGTAGATCGCTTTGGACGCGGCGATCTGTCAGTAAGAGCCAATTCCCAGCGCCGCGATGAAATCGGCGAACTGGGCCGGACCTTCGACCGCATGGCCGAGCGGATCGAATCGCTCTTGACTTCCGAAAGGAGGCTGCTGCAGGATATCTCGCACGAACTGCGGACGCCACTGGCACGCATGAGCTTCGCCGCGGAACTGGTGCTGACGGCGGATGATCGCGCCGCCGCCGTGGCCCGGCTGAAAAAGCAGATCCGGCGCTTGAGCGACCTCGTCGGGCAACTGGTGGAAGCCACTCAGGCCGACGGCGATCCATCAGCAGTTGCCAGGGAGAACCTCAGGCTCGACAAGATCGTCAGCGACGTGGTGGACGATTGCAGCCTCGAAGCCGACGCCCACGGATCGCGAATCGTGCTTCAGAGCAAGACTGCTCTCGAAATCGAGGGAGACGCCGAACGGATCCGCCGGGCCATCGAGAACATCGTGAGAAATGCGGTTCGCTACACGCCCGCGGGCGCCACCGTCGATGTCTCGCTGAGCGTGACTCCGGACACCGCCAAAATCTCCGTGCGGGATTATGGTCCAGGAGTTCCGGAAGAAGCGCTGACCAAGATCTTTTTGCCATTCTTTCGCGTCGATGATTCGCGCACGAGTTCCACGGGAGGCGTCGGACTCGGTTTGACCATCGCCCAGCGCGCCGTGGCATTGCATCATGGCCGAATATGGGCGGAAGACGCCAATCCCGGCCTGTTGGTTGCTATCGAGATTCCGATCCTCCTCCCCGGTCCGTCCGCACGGGAGTATCATTCTGGAATGCCACAGTACGCGGACAAGCAGGTCGCCGTTTTGAAGGAGGAGACGAAATGAATTACCGGTTTCACGGAAGCGCCCTAGTGCTCACCTTTCTCCTGGCGTCTGCCACGCATGCGTTTGGACAAGAACACTGGGTAGCTACTTGGGCAGCTTCGCCGCAATCGGCCCGCCTGGTGTTGCCGCGCGGGATCGGAGCTCCGCCTCCACCGCCACCCGGCGGACGCGCAGGTCAGGCGAATCAGCCTCCGGCGTTTCCTGCGCTACCGACTCCTAAGAACCAAACCGTTCGCATGATCGTGCGGACCAGCATCGGCGGCCGGCGCGCTCGAATCCAACTGTCGAATGCGTTTGGCGCAGAGCCGCTCAGCTTGGGAGCCGTTCATGTGGCGCTTCACGAGAAGGGCCCGGCCATCGTTCCGGTTTCCGATCGGGCTCTCACCTTCAGCGGTAAGGCGCAAGTTACCATTCCGCCGGGCGCCGAGATTGTGAGCGATGCCGTCGATCTGGACGTTCCGAAGTTCGGCGACCTGGTGATCAGCGCATACGTTCCCGGCGAAGCGAAGGAACCGACTTCGCACCTGACCGGCCTCCATACCACCTACCTTTCCAAACCCGGTGACTTCAGCTCCGCGGAGACCATTGCCGACGCGGCTACTACGGAATCCTGGTATTGGCTGTCCGGCGTGGACGTCGAGGCGCCCGCCGATGCCGGACTCATCGTAGCTTTTGGAGACTCGATCACGGATGGCGCCACATCGACGACGGACACCGATAGCAGTTGGCCCAGCCAGCTCGCGAAACGCCTGCTGGCGAACAGAGCCACGGCCGATGTGGCCATTGTGAATGAAGGAATCTCCGGGAATCGGCTGCTGCACGACGGCATGGGCGTTTCGTCCCTGGCCCGTTT
>DATJAK010000268.1:0-54670 GCA_035516375.1 Bryobacteraceae bacterium | reverse complement strand
TTACTTCGGTAGCTCCGCCGGCGGGCCGGCGTTTTGCCAGCCTTCTCCGCTCAACGCCTTCAGAAACGCCACCAGATCCTTCTTATCCTGGTCCGTCAAGTTGAGCTTCTTGATATTGGGGTCAAGGTTCTTGTTGGGAGTGCAGCCCTTGTCGTAGAAGTCCACCACCTCTTCAAGTGTCTTCAAGCTTCCATCGTGCATGTAAGGCGCGGTGTGCTCGATTTCGCGGAGCGTGGGAATCTTGAATACGCCCCAGTCGCGCGGGTCGTTGGTGATGGCGAAACGGCCGACGTCGGGTTCGGGTTTGTCTGTTCCAATCCCCAGGTTGGCGTACGCGTTCAGAGTGAAATTGGAATTCTCGTGGCATCGGTCGCACTTGGCCTTGTCAAAGAAGACGGACAGGCCGCGAATCTGCTCGGCCGACATGGCCTTCTTGTCGCCCTTTTTGTAGCGATCGTAAGGAGCATTGCCGGAAAGAATGGTGCGCTCGAAGGTGGCGATGGCCATGGCGGCGCGATCGATGTTGATGTCGCCCGAGCCGAAAGCTGCCGCAAACAACGGCCGATAACCCGGAATTCCCTTCAGCGACGAGACTACCATTTCGTGGCTATTGCCCATCTCGATGGGGTTGGCCATGGGGCCCTTGACCTGCTCTTCCAGGCTATTGGCGCGGCCATCCCAGAATTGCGCCAGCGAAAAGGCACGGTTGATCACGGTGGGTGCGCTGCGTTTTCCTTTTTGTCCGTTGATTCCGGTGGAGACGGCCTCGCCATCGCCGAAGGCAAACTTAAGCTCGTGGCAGGTGGCGCACGAAATGGTTTCGTCCGCCGAGATCCGCTTGTCGTAATAAAGAGACCGGCCCAACTCGGCCTTCGCTGCAGAATAGCGATTATCTTTTGGCCACTCGATGGGCGGAAGCCCCAGCGGCTCCCGCGGTGGTTTGTTGTCTCCGGCCCAGGCCACCAGCCAAGCGGCGGACAATAACATGGCCACCGCCTTCCAACTTTGCCCAAAGCGCATCTACTTCTTGTTGAGTCCTTGAATGAAGATCGCGTTGTAGCCGTTTACGGAAGCTTCCGTTCCATTGACCTCGATGATGTGCCCCATGTGATCGGATGCTACGCTCTTGAGGTCAACTCCTCCGTCGCGGCGCGGATCGTGCTCTTCCGGCATCAGCATGTAGAGCGCGCCGTCCTTCGTGAGCAGGCCAACCGGGTTGCCGTTCGTCACGCACTTCTGTCCGCAGGAGCGATGCTTTTCGCCGTGTTTACCCTCCTGGATGTAACAGGAGAAGTCCACAATCTCGCCCACCATCGTGATCGGTTTGCCGGGCTCCGGTTTGTTATCGACACCGGCGGCGATTGAGGTGCCGGACCAGGGCTGATCCGGCTTGGCGCCGATTGTCGCCATGGGCTTGTCGTAGGTTCCGTTTTCGGCCTTCATTTCGGGATGCAGGATGCCGGCGTTTTTGGCGCCCCACGCTGCCGTCCACAACCCGGCTGCCGCAATCAGTACGATCCAGCTCTTACGTCTCACGTTGGGTCCCTCCTTTGCTCTTGAAAAGCGTAACACAACCGGTGAAGCGGACCGTTAGTCTGATTCGACGGGTCGAACAGGCTGCTGAAAAAGCCAAAGAACCGCTTGCTCACGCGTTAGTGGTCTGCGTCACAAATAACGAGGCGTATTTCGCTGTCTTCCGTGGGGCAGACGGTCGTTTTTCGCGGTCTGCCACGGTGTGCGAAGCGCGCCTTTGCGCCACTGTGCGGCGCCGGCAGACGACGGAAACCGATCGTCTGCCCCACAGAGTTACACTGCATTCTGCATGGCGTACTACACTAGGCTCGGAAACGCGGCATCGAATTCACAGGCAGTTACCGAGCGGAGGTTTGGCGGGCTTTTTCAGCAGCCTGCTAATGCATGCCCACGCTGCCGCCGCCGGGCTTGGGCCTTCGCATGATCAGCACCAATGGCAATACCAGCAGAAATACGAAGCCCATGGCGCGAAACGTGTCGACGAACGAAATCATCGAGGCTTGCCGCAGCACCATGCCCCAGAGGGCGCCGTATGCCTGGTGCGCGGCGGCATGCGAGTTGGCGCCGCGCGCTACGAGCGTCGACTGCAATCCCTGGAGCATCATCTGTGTCTGCGGGCTCAGTGAGTTCACGTGCGCGCCCAGGATGTTGGTATGAAACTGCTGGCGGCGGAAGAGATAGGTGGTTGCCGAGGCGATCCCGATGCTACCGCCGATGTTGCGCATCAGATTGAACATGCTGGTGGCATTGCCCATTTCCTCGCGCGCAATCGTACCCATGGTGGCGGTGGTCAGCGGTACGAACACCATGGCGATGCACGCGCCCTGGATGAATTGCGGCCAGAAGATATCCCAATAACCCGCGTCCAGATTCAGCTTGGAAAGAGCGTACAACGACCAGGACGATCCAATCAGGCCCGCGGCCAGCACTTTGCGTGGATCGAAACGGGTCAGTACCGTGCCCACCACAGGCATGATGAGAAACGATCCCAAACCGCGCGGCGCCATCGCCACTCCAGCTTCGAGGGCGGAATAACCGAGCAGGGTCTGCAGCCAAACGGGGAGCAGGAGCATGGCCCCGTAGAGTACAAACCCCAGCATGGTCATCAGGGCGACGCCGGCGCTGTAGGTTTGCGACTTGAATACGCTCAGGTGCACCACCGGATCGCGCGAGCGCAACTCGTGATAGATGAAGATGCCGATGCCTGCCACGGAGACGATGGCCAGTAGGGTAATCCAATGTGAGGAAAACCAGTCTGCCTCCTGCCCCTTGTCGAGGACGACCTGCAGCGCGCCCACGCCGACTGTCAGCAGGCCAATCCCCCAAAAATCGATCCCGCGGCTGATGCGGCGCAAATAAGGCGGGTCGAAGATGAACAGCCGCGTCATGATCACCGAGGCGAGACCGACGGGGATGTTGATGTAGAAGACCCAGCGCCAACTGTAGTTATCGGTGAGCCAGCCTCCCAGCACCGGGCCCAGCATGGGCGCGACCACGATTCCCAGGCCCCAGAAAGCCATGGCCTTGCCCCGATCCTGGGGCGGAAACGCCTCCAGCATGACGGCTTGCGAAAGCGGCTGCAGACAGCCGCCGGTGGCGCCCTGGATGATCCTGCACACAATCAGGAATTTCAGGCTGGGCGCCAGGCCGCAGAGGAACGAAGCACCAGTGAAGCCAAAAACGGCGGTGAGCAGTGTGCGCTTCCTGCCGAAGAAGCTCGCCAGCCAGCCGGTCATCGGCAGGATGACGGCGTTGGCCACCAGATAGGACGTCAGGGCCCACGCGGCTTCGTCTACGCTGGCGGACAAACTGCCGGCGATGTGCGGCAGCGACACATTCACCACAGTGGTGTCGAGCACTTCCATGAACGTGGCAAACATGACCGCAATAGCCACGACCCAGGGGTTGATCTGTTTATGTGTTTCGGATGCCGTCACGCGCCCTAGATTCTATGATGCGATGAATGGGGAGGAGTTGCAGCGTCAGCCCCAAATTTCGCGAGCGCAAATGCTACGATCGTGTCGCCACTCGCGCCGGTGGTTGCTGACAATTGGTGTAGCAACCCCTCTTCCAACGCGAAATCGACTTCCACCGAACAAGCCTCGATTTCCTCTTCCGATGCCCCCCGGAAGCATAATGCGCACAAAGCCAGCGATGGCTCACCGGGGAGACGGACGGGCGGTCCGAAAGTCCGGCACGTAAGCGGGCGGGCAGCGTACAGGTCGCAGGCGCCGGTTTGGGGGTCGAGCGCCGGACACGGTTCCTCCGCGGCCGCTTCATCGATCGTGAGCACGGACTCGATCGGATTCTGCGGAAATTCCGCCGCGATTCGTTCCACGGACGCACGGGCGCGGCCCAGAACCCGTGCGGCCCGTTCCGGTTCGCGTTTTTCGAGCTCGGCGAGCCCCTCGCGCAAGCGCAACGCATCCAGCTGTGTAATCGGAAACGGGCCGATACAGCATTCGGTGCAGCCGATCCGGCAGGCGAGCCACGGACCGCTCTTGCGAACGGCTTCCGCCATCGCGCGATCGACGATTTGGACGAGCTGGTCTGCGCCTTGCATGCGTCGGGTAAGGTTGACTGGCCCTTTCGCAGAGTGCTAACCTAACTCTCTTAAAGACATTTCACGTACGTCGCCATCTCTCCTCTTTATATAAGACATGGATGCAATATTGCGAGACCTGGGCGGGATTCTGCTACGAGCCGTGCCCACGTTTTTGCTGGTCATTTTCCTGCATTTCTACCTGAAGAGAGTATTCTTCGGACCCATTCGGGAAGTGCTCCATCGGCGGTACGAAGCGACCATCGGGGCGCGGAAACTCGCCGATCGGGCTTTGGGGCAGGCGTCACAGAAAACCGCCGAATTTGAAGCTGCCATGCGCGCCGCCAAAGCGCAAATCTACCACCGGCAGGAGCAGCTTCACAAGCAATTGCAAGAGCAGCAGGCAAACCAACTTTTGGCGGCAAAGAAGCAGGCTGATGACCTGGTGGCGCGGGCGCGCGCCGAGTTGGCGAAGGACATCGATGCTGCCAAGGCAGGCTTGGGGCGTGAAAGCGAGATGCTCGCCAATCAGATTGCCGACTCGATCCTGCGGCGGAGCGCGGCATGAGGCGCGGACTCCGCTTCGCGCTTCTTGTAACCGTCACTGTTTGTTTTGGTGTCGCATTTGCGCAAGAAGGCGAGGCAGGCAAGAAACCCGAGAGCTTCGCCGAACGGCACGAACTGGCGCTCAAGTGGGCAAACTTTCTGCTTCTGGCCGGCGGCCTGGCGTATCTAATTAAGAAGAACGGAGGCCCGTTTTTGGCTGAGCGTTCGCGCAAAATCCAGGAAGACATCCGCGAGGCCGATGCGGTGCGGCAAGACGCCGAGCGCCGGGCGGCCGAAGTGGACCGGCGTCTGGCCACACTGGAAACGGAGATCGCGGGCCTGCGGGCAGAATCGGAAAACGAAGCAGCGGCCGAAACGGAGCGGATGCGCCGGCAGACGGCCGCGGAGATCGCCAAGGTACAGGCTCACGCCGAACAAGAGATTGTCGCGGCGGGCAAAACTGCGCGCGCGGAGCTGAAGCAATATGCCGCGGAACTGGCCATCGGGCTGGCGGAGAAGAAGCTCGAAGCCCGCATGACCGCCGACACCCAGGATGCGCTGGTGCGCGGCTTTGTGCGGGATGTCGATAGCCTTTCCTCGACGAACGGATCGGCGCAACACTGATGACCATTTCGGCTGTCATATCGCGGTATGTCGAAGCGCTTGCGGATGTGGTAACCGGCATCCGTTCCACGGTTCGGCCCGCGGATGCCATCGAGCAATTGCGCGCATTCGATGCGGTGTTCGGCTCGTCGGCGGAGCTGCGGAACGCACTGACTTCGCCGTCTGTACCGGCGGCGCGGAAACGGGCCGTGGTGGGCCGCCTTGCCGGGGACCTGGGGCTGTCCGGGATCATCCGGAATTTCCTGTTTGTGCTGATCGATCACCGGCGCATTGCGGAGCTGCCGCAGATTGTGCCGGCGTTTGATTTGGTTTTGGACCAGCGTTTAGGCTTTGAGCGTGCCGAGGTCTCGTCGGCGCGCGAGTTGAATGAGACCCAGCGTTCGGCGCTCAATGGGGAACTGGAGCGGTTGACGGGCAAGCGCCTTCGCATGCGCTTCACGGTGGATGAATCGCTCATCGGCGGGGTAGTGGCGCGGCTGGGCTCGACAGTATACGACGGCTCCTTGCGCAGCCGCCTCCACGGGCTGGAGCGCCGTCTGGCCGCGGAAGACTAATCGTAACGGAAGGGATTTATGGCTTCGATTCGAGCGGATGAAATCACCAGCATCCTCCGCCAGGAGATTGAGAACTACGAACGGGCGATCGACGTCTCAGAAGTAGGCGCCGTCATCTCGGTGGGCGACGGGATTGCCCGTATTCATGGCCTGGAAAAGGTGATGGCGGGAGAGCTGATCGAGTTCCCGCACGATGTTGCCGGGATCGCGATGAACCTGGAAGAAGACCAGGTGGGCGCAGTGCTGCTGGGCGACTACACCGAAATCAAAGAAGGCGATGAGGTCAAACGGACGCGCCGCATCATGTCCGTGCCTGTGGGCGACGCTCTGATCGGGCGCGTGGTGAACGCGCTCGGCGAGCCGCTGGACGGCAAAGGGCCGATTCAAGCCGCCGAGTACAATCCCGTGGAACGGTTGGCGCCCGGGGTGGTGGATCGGCAGGGCGTCAAGGAACCGGTGCAGACCGGCATCAAAGCCATTGATGCCATGATTCCCATCGGGCGCGGCCAGCGCGAGCTGATTATCGGCGACCGGCAGACCGGCAAAACCGCTATTGCGCTCGACACCATCATCAATCAGAAGGGCGGCGACATGATCTGTATCTATGTCGCCATCGGACAGAAGCAATCCACGGTTGCGCAAGTAGTCAGAACGCTGGAAGAGCACGGCGCCATGGACTACACGTTTGTGGTCTCGGCATCAGCGTCCGACCCGGCGCCGATGCAATACCTCGCACCGTTCTCGGGCTGCGCGATGGGCGAATATTTCCGCGACCGCGGCAAACACGTGCTGTGCATCTACGACGATCTTTCGAAGCACGCCGCGGCGTATCGCGAGATCTCGCTGCTGCTGCGGCGTCCGCCGGGCCGCGAAGCCTATCCGGGAGATGTCTTTTACTTGCACAGCCGGTTGCTGGAGCGCGCCGCCAAACTCAACAACGAGAAAGGCGCAGGCTCCCTAACCGCGCTGCCGTTCATCGAAACACAAGCGGGCGACGTTTCGGCATATATTCCAACCAACGTCATTTCCATCACCGACGGGCAGATCTTCCTGGAAGCCGACCTGTTCAACTCGGGCGTACGTCCGGCCATCAACGTCGGCATTTCTGTCAGCCGCGTGGGCGGCAACGCGCAGACCAAGGCCATGAAGTCGATTGCGGGAACGCTGCGCCTGGGTATGGCGCAATACCGCGCCTTGGCCGCATTCGCTCAATTCGGATCGGATCTGGATAAGGCATCCACCGACCAGCTCAACCGCGGAAAGCACCTGGTGGAGGTTTTGAAACAGGGTCAATACCAGCCGCTGCCGCTCGAAAAGCAAGTGGTGATCATTTTCGCCGGTACGCAAGGATTCATGGACGATCTGCCGGTGGAGCAGTGCCGGAAGTTCGAAGACGAGTTGTATCGCTTCATCGATAACGCCCACCGCAACATTTTCAATGAGATTCGCGAGAAGAAGGCGCTCGACGATGTCCTGCGCAACAAGATGAAGGACGCGATCCAGGAGTTCAAGACGCGCTTCGTGGCCGAGCAGCCCGGCGGCAAAAGCTAATGGTCTGCGTCACAAATCACGAGGCGTATTTCGCCGCCCTCCGTGGGGCAGACCGTCGTCTTTCGCGGTCTGCCAGGGTATGCGAAGTGCGGTGCCGGCAGACGACGGAAACCGATCGTCTGCCCCACAGAGTTAAACTGCATTCTGTATGACACACTACACAAATGCCTAGTTTGATCGACATCCGGCGGCGCATCCGCTCGGTCAAGAACACGCAGCAGATCACCAAAGCCATGAAGATGGTTTCGGCGGCAAAGTTGCGCCGGGCGCAAGATCGCGTAATTGCCGCACGTCCGTACGCTACGCTGCTCGGAAAGGTTCTGGCCAACGTGGCTGCCGCTGCCGCGGTGGATCCCGATGCCGGTGCGAACCCGCTGGTGGCACAGAGGCCGCAGCACCACATCCTGCTCGTCGTTGTCACCGGCGACAAGGGTTTGGCTGGGGCGTTCAACAGCAACACGATCAAAGGGGCGCAACGCTTCATCGCCGAGCATCCGGATGCCGAGGTGACGATGGAGCTGATCGGCCGCAAGGGCCGCGACTTCTTTCGCAAACGCCGGGCCCGCATCTCCGGCGATCATATCAACCTGGCGGCCAAGCCCGCGTATGAGCAGACCGCCGAGATCGCGCAAAAAGCCATGGAACTCTACCGCAACGCGGAAACCGATGCGGTCTACCTGATCTACAACGAGTTTAAGAGCGTGGTCTCACAGAAGTTGACCTTGACGCGCGTGCTGCCGGTGGAGGTTCCGGAACGCGCAGCACCGGTGGATTACATCTTTGAACAGCCGCCGGCCCAGATGCTGGACGCTCTGCTGCCGCGGTACGTAGAGATCGCGTTCTTCCGCGCGCTGCTGGAATCCGCCGCAGCCGAGCACGCTGCGCGCATGACGGCTATGGAAGCCGCCACGTCGAATGCCGAGGACATGATCGAGAGGCTCACTCTCTATATGAATCGCGTGCGCCAGGCCAGCATTACCAAGGAGATCATCGAGGTGGTCAGCGGCGCCGCCGCCGCGAGTTAAGGAAATTTATGGCAACAACGAATGGAGTGGTAGTCGGAAAAGTGGTTCAGGTGGCCGGACCGGCGGTGGACTGCCAGTTTGAAGAGGGGCAGATCCCCCTGGTTTACACCGCCATCCGGATTACCAGTGAAGGGTTTGACGTCCCGGAGCCGATCGACATTATCTGTGAAGCCCAGCAGCACATCGGCGAGGGCCGCGTGCGGACCATCGCTCTGCAGCCCACCGAGGGCCTGGTGCGCGGCATGCATGCCATCAGCCTGGGGCACCCGGTGGAGGTTCCGGTCGGCCAGGAAACACTGGGCCGCGTGCTCAACGTGATCGGCCAGCCGGTGGACAACATGGGACCGGTCAACGCCAAGAAACACTATTCGATTCACCGGCACGCACCCTCGTTCGAAGACCAGTCCACGCGCCTGGAGATGTTCGAAACCGGCATCAAGGTTATCGATCTGCTGGAGCCGTATCTGCGCGGTGGAAAGATCGGCCTGTTCGGCGGAGCAGGCGTGGGCAAGACCGTCATCATCATGGAATTGATCAACAACATTGCCATGAAGCATGGCGGCGTGTCGGTGTTCGCCGGCGTGGGCGAGCGCACCCGCGAGGGCAACGACCTGTGGACCGAAATGCAGGAATCCGGCGTGATCGACCCGCACGATTTTCACAAGTCCAAGTGCGCACTGATCTATGGTCAGATGACCGAGCCGCCTGGCGCTCGTTTGCGCGTGGGACTGACCGGCTTGACCGTTGCGGAATATTTCCGCGATGAAGAAAGCCAGGACGTGCTGCTGTTCATCGACAATATTTTCCGGTTCACGCAGGCCGGCTCGGAAGTATCGGCGCTGCTCGGACGCATGCCTTCCGCCGTAGGTTACCAGCCGAACCTGGCCACCGAGATGGGCGAGTTGCAGGAACGCATCACGTCCACCAAAAAGGGCTCGATCACTTCGGTACAGGCGATCTACGTGCCGGCAGACGATTATACCGACCCCGCACCGGCAACAGCGTTCGCGCACTTGGACGCCACCACCAACCTCTCGCGCGAGATTGCCGCGCTAGGGCTATATCCGGCCGTGGACCCGCTGGCTTCCACATCGCGCATTCTCGACCCGAACGTAATCGGCGCGGATCACTACGATACGGCGCAGTTGGTGAAAGGGACTCTGCAACGCTACAAGGATTTGCAGGACATCATCGCGATCCTCGGCATCGACGAGCTTTCTGACGAGGACAAACTGACCGTGGCGCGGGCGCGCAAGATCCAGCGTTTTCTGTCGCAGCCGATGCACGTGGCCGAACAGTTCACTGGCCTCGCGGGCAAGTACGTGAAATTGGCCGACACGATCAAGGGGTTTCGCGAAATCGCGGAAGGCAAGCACGACGAGATTCCCGAGCAGGCGTTCTACATGCAGGGGACGATCGAAGAAGTGCTCGAGCGCAACGAAGAGCTGAAGAGGGCTTGACGCGAGGCAAATGATGGCGGACACACTGGACTTGGAAGTGGTCACTCCCGAACGCCCGCGCGTGCACGAGCAAGTGAGCGAGGTGCAGATTCCCGGCAAGGATGGCTTCATGGGCATTCTGCCAGGCCATGCACCTCTATTGGGGCAATTGGGCAGCGGCTTCCTGGCTTACGTGGTGCGCGGCGAACGGCGCTACCTGGCGGTGCACGGCGGTTTCCTCGAGGTGCTGGAAGACCATGTGCGCGTGTTGGCGGACGCCGCGGAGCGCGCGGAGGAGATCGACGTGGAACGGGCCCGGACGGCGCTGCGGCGCGCCACCGAGCAGGTGCTCAATCCAGGCTTTGACCCGGCCGTAGCGCTGGCTGCTCTAGAGCGTGCGCAGACCCGCATAGCGATGGCGGAACAGCAGCTGCCGGCGTAAGGAGCGGCCGATTGCCGCATCTGCCAAATCCGATCCTGAGCGCGCTACGTATTCTTCAATGAACCGCCCCTGAGCGGGATGCGCCGGGCGGAATCCAAAATCCAGAAAAGGAACCGTATGCGTAGCTATGCTCTTCGTGTGTTTTGCGCCGGGTTGTTGGCCTTGGGGGCGGCTTCTGCCCTATCCGCCGGCGGCAAAGACGCACTTTACAAAAGCCTCGGAGGTAAGAAGGCCATCGTCGCAGTGGTGGATGAATTTGTGGGCCGGGTGGCGGGTGACAGCCGGATTAACGGATATTTCAAAGACACCGCTTCCGATCCCAAGCGGCTGGCGGCGTTCAAGATGAAACTGGTCGACCAGATCTGCGAGGCCAGCGGCGGGCCCTGCAAGTACACCGGCAAAAGCATGAAGGAAGCCCACGCCGAGATGGGAATCACGAGCGGCGATTTCAATGCGCTGGTGGAAGACCTGGTGGGCGCGCTGGACAAGTTCCATGTGAAAGAGACGGACAAGAACGCGCTGCTGGGAGTACTGGGTCCAATGAAGTCGGACATCGTGGAAAAGTAGACGAACTCGCCGTAATGTATCGAACATAACGGGGCGCGGGGTCACAGGGCACGGCTTGGAAAGCCGCTTGCACGGTCCCCCGCGCCACCTATGTCTCGAAGCATTTTGCCCGGTAAGCCTTACCCGCAAGGCGCCACGTGGGACGGAACGGGAGTTAACTTCTCCCTCTATTCCGAGCGGGCGACTAGCGTGGAACTGTGTTTGTTTGAGGACGTGGATTCCGCAGACGGTGAGGTCGTGTGTCTCAAGGAATGCACGGGTTTCGTCTGGCATGGTTATCTGCCGGGCGTCAAACTGGGTCAATTGTACGGGTACCGTGTGCACGGTCCGTATGAGCCGGACCGCGGAGACCGGTTCAATTCGACAAAGCTCCTGATCGATCCCTACGCGCGGGCGTTGGCGGGCTCGCTGAACTGGGATGCGGGGGTCTTCGGATACAAACTCGACGATCCCGCCCAGGATCTGTCCCGGGACGAACACGACGACGCCTGGGGGATTCCCAAAGGCGTAGTTTCCACCGGGCACTTCGACTGGGAAAACGATCGCCCTCCACTGCGCCCGCTGCACGACTCCATCATCTACGAAGTTCATGTGAAAGGCTTCACCGCCCAGCATCCGGAGATTCCCGAAGAGTTGCGCGGAACGTTCGCCGGTCTGGGCCATCCTGTTGCGACCGAGTATATGAAAAAGCTGGGGATCACGGCGGTGGAGTTGATGCCCGTGCATGAGTTCGTGGACGACAAACATCTTCTCGACCAGGGCCTGCGCAACTACTGGGGTTACAATTCGATTAACTTCTTCTCACCGGAGGCGCGCTATAGCTCGTCGGGTGACCGCGGAGAACAGGTCGGCGAATTCAAGCAGATGGTCAAAGCGCTGCACCGTGCGGGCATCGAGGTGATTCTCGATGTCGTTTACAATCACACGGGCGAGGGCAATCAGATGGGGCCGACCCTCAGCTTCCGGGGCATCGACAATTCCACTTACTACCGGCTCGCGCCGGACCAGCCGCGCTACTACACCGATTTCACCGGAACCGGCAATACGCTGAACCTGCGCCATCCGCAAGTATTGAAGCTGGTGATGGACAGTTTGCGCTATTGGGTGCAAGAGATGCACGTGGATGGCTTCCGCTTCGACCTGGCGGCTGCGCTGGCGCGGGAGTTACACGAGGTGGACCGCCTCTCGGCATTCTTCGACATCATCAACCAGGATCCGGTGATCTCACAGGTCAAACTGATCGCCGAGCCTTGGGACGTGGGCGAAGGCGGCTACCAGGTAGGAAAATTTCCCCCGTTGTGGGCCGAGTGGAACGGCCGTTATCGCGACAGCGTGCGCCGTTATTGGAAGGGCGATGACGGCCAGTTGGCCGATTTGGGTTACCGGCTGACCGGTTCGAGCGATTTGTACCAGCGCGATGGCCGGCACCCCGCCGCCAGCATCAACTTTGTGACTGCGCACGACGGGTTCACGTTGCAAGACCTGGTCAGCTACAACGGAAAACACAACGACGCCAACGGCGAAGAGAACCGCGACGGAACCAACGACAATTACTCCTGGAACTGCGGCGCGGAAGGCGACACCACCAATCCCGAGATCATCGAGATCCGCGAGCGGCAGAAGAGGAACTTTCTACTGACGCTGCTCTGTTCGCAAGGCGTGCCGATGATTTGCGGCGGCGACGAGATTGGGCGCACGCAGAAGGGCAACAACAACGGGTATGCCCAGGACAACGAAACCAGCTGGTTCAACTGGAATCTCACCGACCACGACAAGTTATTATTCGAGTTTACGCGGAAGCTAGTGAGCCTTCGCCGCGAGCATCCCAATCTGCATCGCCGCAAGTTCTTTCAGGACCGGGGCATCAGTCCAGGCCAATCGCAGCGGCCAGTGAATGGGCATACGGAGCCGGACATTACGTGGTTGCGGCCCGATGGAGAGGAGATGACTCCGGAAGAGTGGAATGCCGGCTGGGTTCGCTGCATCGGGTTTCAGTTAAATGGCCGGACGCTGGACGATGTTACGGGCGTGGGTGAGCCGATCCGGGATGCGACCTATTTGATCATGCTGAATCCTCACCACGAGCCGATTCAGTTCTACATGCCGAAGCGCGAAGGAACGGCATGGCGACTGTTGATTAGTTCTAGTGAAGCCGACACCGGCGCCAAGCCGCCCATCGGACCCGGCGAATTCTACGACCTGGCGGCGCACACGAGCGCGGTGTTCGAAGAGCTGACGGACTGATGCCGCGACGTTATCCGATCGGCGCCGAAGTCGGGCCGGAGGGCGTGCACTTCCGCGTGTGGGCGCCACGGCGGAAGACGGTCGAAGTAGTTCTCGAAGACGGGTCGGCGGGCGCTCATCTCCTCGAACGCGAACCCAGCGGCTACCATGCGGGCTTGATCTCCGAAGCTCGGGCCGGCTCGCGCTACCGCTTCCGGCTGGATGGAGGAGATACCTTCCCCGATCCTGCGTCTCGGTTTCAGCCCGAAGGTCCTCACGGCCCATCGCAAGTTGTGGACCCGCGGCAGTTCCGCTGGTCGGACAGCGGGTGGCGCGGCATTCCGCTCGAAGGCCAGGTCATCTACGAGATGCACATCGGCACGTTCACGCGCGAAGGAACGTTCGCTGCAGCACAGCGCGAACTAGCGGAATTGGCAGAGATCGGGATCACCGTGATCGAGGTGATGCCGGTCGCCGATTTTCCGGGACGCTTCGGCTGGGGGTATGACGGCGTCGGCCTCTTCGCCCCGGTGGCGATCTACGGAGGGCCGGACGACTTACGCCGTTTCGTGGATGACGCGCACCGTGCCGGAATCGGCGTCATTCTTGACGTGGTCTACAACCATGTCGGTCCCGACGGCAACTACCTCCGGCATTTTTGGGAAGACTATTTCACTAGCCGGTATGAGAATGAATGGGGCGAAGCGATTAACTATGATGGTGAGAATTCTTGCGGCGTGCGCGAATGGGTCGTCACCAACGCAGCTTATTGGATCGACGAATTTCACCTGGACGGGCTGCGCCTGGACGCTACGCAGACCATCTACGATTCCTCGCAGGAACACATCATCGCCGCACTGACAAAAGCCGCCCGTCACGCCGCACAGGGGCGCCAGATCATCGTCGTGGCGGAGAACGAGCGGCAGGAGACCCGGCTGGCGCGGACCCCGGAAACGGGAGGGTACGGAATCGACGCGTTGTGGAACGATGACTTTCATCACAGCGCGCGAGTCGCTTTGACCGGGCGCAACGAGGCGTATTACAGCGGGTACCTTGGGAAGCCGCAGGAATTGCTCTCGGCGATCAAGTACGGTTACCTGTATCAGGGACAGCGCTACCAATGGCAGAAGAAGCGGCGCGGCACTCCGGCTCTGGACCTGGCGCCGGCGCAGTTCGTGCTCTACCTGGAGAACCACGACCAGATCTCGAATTCCGGCCGCGGCGAGCGAGTGTGCCAACTCACCAGTGCCGGACAATGGCGCGCCATGACAGCTCTGCTGCTGCTCGCGCCGGGCACACCGATGCTGTTTCAAGGCCAGGAATTCGGCTCCTCCAGCCCCTTCCATTTCTTTGCCGATCACAATGCGGAGCTGAGCAAGCTGGTGCGGGACGGCAGGATTCAGTTTCTCTCGCAGTTCCAAAGCCTGGCGCAGCCCGAAATGACGGAATACCATGTCGACCCGAGCGATGCGGCAAATTTCGAACGGTGCAAGCTGGACTTCGAAGAACGGCAGCGGCACGCGCCGATTTACAGCCTGTACCGGGACCTGCTGAAGCTCCGCCGCGAGGATCCGGTTTTTCGCCGTCAAAAACAGGGCGCCATCGACGGCGCGGTTCTTTCTGCGGAAGCGCTGCTGGTGCGCTACTTCTCATCGAACGGCGAAGACCGGCTGCTGCTCATCAATCTCGGCGGTGACCTGCACCTGGATCCGGCCCCCGAACCGCTGCTGGCTCCGCCGCGAGACTGCGTATGGGAACTACTGTGGTCGAGCGAGAATCCGCGGTATGGGGGAGGCGGAACGCCGCGCCTGGATAGCGAGGGCAATTGGCGCATCCCCGGACATGCGGCGGTGGCGATGCGGCCCGTTCCGGAACCGTCCCATGGCTGAGGAATGGCTGGTCACCAACGGGCTCGGCGGATACGCGTCGGGAACCATCAGCGGAGCGATCACCCGCCGCTATCACGGTCTGCTGATTGCGGCGCTTCCCAATCCACTCGGCCGTACCATGATGCTCAACGGGCTTTCCGAGCGCCTGCGCCTTCCCGACCACCACGTCGTCTATACGGGCGCCGAGGAATTGGCCGGCATCACGCCCGAACACACCATCCGGGTCGCGGAGTTTCGGCTCGACGCGGGCCTTCCTGTCTGGCGTTATGAAGTAGCTGGATTCGTTCTCGAAAAACGGCTGATGATGCCGTACCGGCAGAATACGGTTCACATCACCTATCACTTGCTGGCCGGCGATGGGCGATTGCGGCTAGGGCTGCGGCCCGCGATTCACTTTCGCCCGCACGATGCGCCCGTGAGCAGCCCCGATGAGCGCCAGTACGTTCTGACGGTAAGCGGCGATCAGTTCGAAATCACTTCGCGGCAGGATCTGCCGACATTGCGGCTGCTCACGCGCGGCCCATCCGCCGCCTTCACCTTCGACCGTAAAGAGACGGGATCAATTCCTTACCCCATCGAACGCAGCCGTGGCTATGATTGGGAAGGCTCGCTGTGGAGTCCCGGATATTTCCGGACTGATCTGGGCCCAGGCGATCGAACCAGTTTAACGGCCTCGACTGAAGATTGGGAAACCGCTCGCGCGCTGAGTCCCGAAAATGCGTTCCACGCCGAAATCGAGAGACGCGAGCGTTTGCTCGCAGCGGCGCCAGTGGCCTCACAAACCGGGCCCGCCGCCGAACTGGTGCTGGCCGCGGACCAGTTTCTCATCACGCCCGTGGGACGGACGGTAGACGCCACGCGCGCGCATGCCTCCGGCGATGAGGTGCGGACGGTCATTGCCGGGTACCACTGGTTCACCGATTGGGGACGGGATACGATGATCAGCCTCGAAGGTCTCACGCTCGCCACCGGGCGGAGAAACGAAGCCGACTGGATCCTGCGCACGTTCTCCAATTACATCCGCGATGGCTTGATCCCGAACTTGTTTCCCGAAGGGGCGAAGGAGGGCCAATACAATACCGCGGACGCGACGCTCTGGTATTTCCATGCGCTGCATCGTTATCTCGATATCACCGGCGACCGCGCGACGCTGCTGCTGATTCTTCCCAAGCTCGTGGACATCGTCGAGCACCACATGGGCGGCACCTGCTTTGGCATCGCTATGGACCCGAGCGATGCTCTGCTACGACAAGGCCAGGCTGGTTATGCACTCACCTGGATGGATGCCAAAGTGGGTGACTGGGTGGTTACGCCGCGCCGGGGCAAAGCGGTGGAGATCAATGCGCTCTGGTACAACGCTCTGCGCTTGCTGGAGCAGTGGCTGCGCGAAGAAGACGACGGCGTGAAGGCGGCCAAGATCGGCGAAACGGCGGCCCGTGTTCAAGAGTCCTTCAATCGCCGCTTCTGGTTCGAGGCAGGCGGCTACCTGTACGACGTAGTCGACGTCGAAGGCGGCGGCAACGACGATGCCTGCCGGCCAAATCAGGTCCTGTCGATTTCGCTCGATTATCCCGTACTCGATCCGGTACGCTGGCAGGCCGTGATGAATGTGGTTTCTGGTCGCCTGCTCACGCCGGTAGGCCTTCGATCGCTAGCGCCGGGACACCCTGACTATAAGGCGAAATACGATGGCGACCTTCGCTCGCGCGACGCCGCATACCATCAGGGAACGGTGTGGCCGTGGCTTATCGGGCCGTACGTGGATGCGTGGTTGAAGGTGCATCCGGAGGAAACGAGGAGCGTCCAAAGTTTGTTGGACGGGCTGGCGCCCCAGTTGGAAGAAGCCTGTATCGGCTCACTCAGCGAGATCTTCGACGCCGAGCCACCCTACACCGCGCGCGGCTGCATAGCGCAAGCCTGGAGCGTGGCGGAAATGCTGCGGTGCTGCGTGAAGGTGGGGGGCTTGACCCTAGCTCTTCCTAAAATCGCTGCTGATACCGGGCGCTGATTCGAGAAAGCGCAGCCGCGTAGTCAAGCCGCGTCTCGTTATAGTCGACCCAGTCGAAAGGATACGGAGGCGCATTCGTGGCTTTGAAGCGAAGCACGAGAAACTCGTCAAAATCTGGCACCGCCTGCGCTCGAAGCCGACGTTCTGCTTCTGGAGCGTCCTGATAGGGATGTAGAAAGCCGGCTTTGCCGGTTGTCGGGAATGGCCGGTCGCCTTCATATCCAATGACGCTTTGAGCGTGATTGATCCCAACGATCGCAATTGTGATCGGGTTGCCACCCCCTCGTTTGAACTCGGTCGCCTGGTTCCGAAGATCGTTGATCACGCGGTCGATCTGCTTGATCATTGCCTTGGCCAGGATCTTAACTTCGACGCCGATTTCGACAGTAGCAATCGGCCCTCGGAAAACGAGATAGCCAGGATCGTTAAGAGCGCTCACCAGGAATTAGCTGACCGAAGGTGCCGTCACCGCGTCGAGCCGTTACGTCCCTTCGCTTATTCTGGACGTTTAGGACGCGATCCTTCCTCTCGATTGCAGCCTCCATCAACCTTCTGGAACGGTTGATCGCAACAAGGTCTTCGTAAAGGTGCATGGCGACGAAGTCGCCTTGGTTGGAAGCGCGGTGTTTGTAGATTCGGCCTTCAAACAACCGCCGGAATTCGGTCAACAGGCGGTATTCGAGTTTCGCAGGCGTCTGGGTCAAACAAGACCTCGGCTTCGACGGCACCAACAGTACGATGCGATCGCGCGGTTCTTAGAATCCGCTGGCGAGCGATTTCGATATACGCAGATTCAATCTCATTGGCAATAGAATTTCTGCCAGACATGATAGCAGCCTGAGACGTCGATCCGGTGCCTGCGAACGGGTCTAATACAACGTCGCCTGCGAACGAAAAGAGTTTGATGAGCCGCTCGGCTAGCTCCACAGGGTATGGCGCCGGGTGGCCATCGCGGGTTGATGCCCCGCGGAGGTCTGTCCAAATGGATCGCTGCCAGTTCCTCATTTCGTCCTTAGTCAACATCGAAAGGGCCTTCTGAAGAGTCGGGACGGAACGATACTCGCCGCCCTTCCGTAAGAAAAGAACGTACTCGATGTCGTTCTTAATGATTCCGCCGGGTTGATAAGGCTTCCCGTAAAAGCCCGCGCCGTTTCCCGCAGCTTCCGTAGCACCATTCGCAATCTTGTGCCACAGAATAGATTGCAAGCAATCGAGGCCGAGTTTTCGCGCCCGTACTTGAATATCGGAGTGTAGGGGGACCAGATAGTGGCGTCCGCCCTGTTTCCTTGGGATACACACGTCACCAACGACACAGCAGATTCGGCCACCTCCTACCAGCACCCGCTTGCACTCACACCATACTCGATCCAGTTCCTTAAGGAAGTGCTCATAATCATCGAAGTGGCCCATCTGATCGCGATTGCCGGGCGCGTATTCCTTAAGCGTCCAATAAGGCGGTGAAGTCACGACCAAATGCACTGACGCGTCGCGCAGCCAAGACAGGTTGCGTGCGTCGCCGCGATGAAGCCGGTGGGTAGTCCGATTGTAGGGTTCCGGCCACTCTAATTCTCGATATGCGCGGTTGGCCTCCAGCAGAGCCTTCAGACCTTCAGGAGTGTTGTCTTCGGAAGGAAGGTGCGGCACAGAACGTTTCGGTTTCTTTGGCGCGAAAAGACTCTCTTGTGCCGTGTCTTCGCGCTTTCTGGGTCTTTTCAAGCGAGTCCGATCTGCCTTTTTAGTGCCGAAGACGACCTTCGAATTACTCCCACTAATTTTACCTTGTGCAGAGTCGGATTCGTCCACTCTTTACTCATCGGTCGTTCGCCGCCGATGGTGAGGCATCAAGACGGCGACGCCAGGATTGCCCGCGGCGACGGCTGGTACAGCTCTTCCACCAGCGCCGCACGGTTCTGCAATACCGCCCGCTGGTTGAGTGAGCCTTTGTCGGTAATCTCGTGCGCGTCCATCGAAGGCGGCTCTTCCAGCAGGATGGCGGCTTGCACCCGGTTGGAACTGCCGGTCGCCCTCTTGGCGAATTCCTCGAGCATTGCCTGGAAGACCGTGCGGATCGGCGTGCTGTTCAACACTACGTCCACTGGTTCGCCGGCGATCGCATCCGGGCAGGCGCGCCGGCATGCACTCACATCCGGGAAAATCAGCACAGCCACGTGATCACGGTCGTGGCCGGCGATCACCACATCCTGTATATAAGGCGCAAAGTGGCTCAGGAGTCTCGCGCGGAGCGGACCCACGCTGACCCACGTACCGCTCGACAGCTTGAAATCTTCGGCAATGCGGCCGTCGAAGACGAAGCCCTTTCGTGGGTTGCTCTCATCAACGAACCGCAACGCGTCGCCCAGTTTGTAATAGCCGTCTTCATCGAACGCGGCGCGCGTCAGGTCGGGCTGCCGCCAGTAGCCGGGCGTGATGTTGGGACCGCGCAGGCGGGCTTCGAGTTTGCCCGCCGCGGGCACTAGCTTGAGCTCCACACCCGGGGCCGGCACGCCAACGTGTCCCGCGCGGCTGGCCTCTTTATCGGCGAACATGGCATGAGGAGCCGTCTCGGTCGATCCCAGGCCCGTCAACACCAGGATGCGCTCGCCGCAGGTTTCGAGCGAGAGCGCTTCTAATTCGTCCCAAACGTGCTGCGACAAGCCGGCGCCCGCGTAGTACATCAGGTTCAACTTGCTGAAGAAGTGCTTCCGCAGTTCAGGCTCAGCGCGCAAGTAGGGAACCAGCGATTCGAAGCCCTTCGGCACGTTCAGGTACATGGTCGGCGCAATCTCGCGCAGGTTGCGGATGCTCTCTTCAAAGAGGCCGGGAGCCGGCTTGCCGTGGTCGATATAGAATGTCCCGCCGCAGTAGAGAATCATCCCGACGTCGGCGTTGCCGCCGAAGGTGTGGTTCCACGGCAGCCAATCCAGAATCACGGGCGGCTCATCCTCCATGAACTGAAAATACGCCAGCGCCATGGCCTGGTTGCTCGACCACATGCGGTGCGTATTGATCACACCTTTGGGCAGGCCGGTCGAGCCGGAAGTGAACAAAATCTTGGCAATGGTATCGCCCGTGACTCGATTGTGCGCAGCTTCGAGTGACGGCCCCTCGGTGGTGCCTGCCAGATCGGAAAACAGCGTCGCATGCTCTACCGGGTCGTTCACTACCACCAGCTCGGCATCTGCGGGCAGTACGGCCTGAATCGCCCGGCGGTACTTGGCGCCGTCTGAGGCAAACACCATTCCCGGCGTCAACAGTTGGAAAATGTAGCGGAGCTTCGCCAGGTCTGAAGAGACCAGCGAATACGCCGGCGAAATCGGCGCGTACGGGATGCCGGCGTAGAGCGCGCCAAACCCGATCAAGGCGTGTTCCAGATCGTTGGCCGAGAGCACGGCCAGAGGGCGCTCCGGGGAAATGCCGCGGTTCACCAGCGCCTGGCCGATCCGCCGCGCTTGCGAAGCCGCATCCGCATAGCTCAGCCGCCGCCAGTTTCCATCGGACCCGCGTTGCGCCAGGAAGGTTCGATCCGGCGCCTGCTTCGCCCAGTAGTCCAGCCGCTCGGTGAGCTTGGTGGGATAAGCACCAAGGGGGTGCGGCGATTTGGCGTAGATCACGCCATCTGGCCGGCGATCGAGAACAATGTCGTTGGGCCCGAGGCGAACGTCGCGAAACGGCTTTACCGAGGTCTTAGTGGACAGCGACACTTTCCTTCCTCGATTCATCCAGGCTGGCGAACGTGCCGCCGGCCTCTGCCAGCCGTTTCAGTAGCGGCGCCGGCTTCCATTGCTCGCCATGCTCGCGATGAAATTGCTCGATTCGGCGATAGATCTTGTCGAGACCTACTGTATCGGCATACCACATCGGTCCGCCGCGATACGCCGGAAAACCGTAGCCGGCCAGATACACAGTATCGATATCGGAAGCGCGCAGCGCATGTCCTTCTTCCAAAATGCGCGCGCCCTCGTTGATCATGATGTAAATGCAGCGCTCGATGATCTCGTCGTTTCCGATGGTGCGCCGCCGAATGCCTGCCTCGCGCGCGGTGTTCTCGATCAATGCGGCTATTTCCGGATCCGGAATGGCCTTGCGATTTTCGTCGTAGCGATACCAACCGGCGCCGGTCTTCTGTCCCAGGCGGCCCATGTCATACAGCTGGTCGAGCACCAGCGGCCGCCGCAGCCCCGGTTCCTCGCCGTGCTCCTGGCGCACGCGCCATTGCACGTCGATCCCGCCCATGTCGTCCACCGCGAAAATGCCCATGGCCATGCCCCAGTCGTATAGCGCCTGATCGACCTGTTGCGGCGTGGCGCCTTCTTCCACCAGGAACTGCGCCTCGCGCATGTAGGGCAGCATCATGCGATTGCCCACAAAGCCCCAGCAATTCCCCACCAGCACGCCGACCTTGCGCAGCGTTTTCGCCAGCGCCATGGCAGTCGCAATCACCTCTTTGCCGGTGGCTTTGCCGCGGACAATTTCGAGAAGCCGCATCACGTGAGCCGGGCTGAAGAAATGGAGCCCGATCACCATGTGCGGCCGGGAAGTAGACGCTGCGATCTGGTCGATATCGAGCGTAGACGTGTTCGAGGCCAGCACGCACGCTGGTTTGGCGATCCGGTCCAGCTGGGCGAAGATCTGTTTCTTGAGGGCCATGTTCTCGAACACGGCTTCGATGATGAGGTCGGCACTCTCCAGGCCATCGTAGGAAAGTTGCGGCCGGATCAACGCCATCCGCTGGTCCATCACCGCTTGCGAGAAACGCCCCTTCTTCACCGAGCCCTCGTAGTTCTTGCGGATGGTTGCGAGGCCGCGGTCGAGCGCCGCCTGGTCGGTGTCCTTGAGCACGACCGAGATACCGGCGTTGGCCAATGCCATGGCGATGCCGCCACCCATGGTTCCGGCTCCAATGATCGCCGCCTGGCGCATGGCGGCCGCGGGCGTCTCCTTGGGCACGTCGGGAATTTTCGAAACTGCGCGCTCGGCAAAGAACGCGTGGATCAACGCGCGGCACTGATCGGAGGCCAGACACCCGCGCACGATTTCCCGTTCCTTGCGGCAGCCTTCCTCGAAAGGCAATGTGGCGGCGGCTTCGATGGCTTCGACGGCACGAAGAGGCGCCGTCATGTTGCGGCGCGTCTTGCGCGCCTGCTCCTTTCCCGCGGCGAAGATGGGCGCGTTGGTCTGGGCGGAGCCAAGCTTGTCACTGCGCTCGCGCGTCTTGGGATGCGGCCCGCCGCGCGTGGCTGCTTCGCGCGCGAATGCCACCGCCCCGGCCAGCAGATCGCCTTCGATGATGCGATCGAGTAACCCCAAGTCCCGTGCTTCCGAAGCGCGAATCAGTCTGCCTGAAACGCACAGATCGACAGCGGCGGCGATCCCCGCCAGGCGCGGTAACCGTTGCGTCCCCTCGGCGCCTGGAATAATGCCCAGGTTCACCTCGGGTTGGCCCACCTGCGCATCCGGGCTGGCCACGCGATAGTGTCCTGCCATCGCAACTTCCAGGCCGCCACCGAGCGCGGTTCCGTGAATCGCCATTATTACCGGTTTGGAGCAATCTTCAATTCTCGCGAGCAGGCCGTGCAGATGGGGCCCGCCCGAGCCGCGCCCCGACGCGGCATCCTCGAGCTCTTTGATGTCCGCACCGGCAATGAAGGTCTTGCCGCCGCCGATCAGCACGATCGCACGCACACTGCCGTCCTTTTCAGCCGCCTCGACCGACGCGGCCATTCCCTCCGGCACGCCGGGACTCAGCGCGTTCACCGGCGGATTGTTGACAGTGATGACGGCAACCGTATCCTGTCGGCTTACAGTCACAAGTTCATTCATGTTTGGTCGAGACTCACCCCGAAGGATCTTAGCACGCGCGCCGCTCTTGCCTCAAACCACGCGGATGAGCGATGAGCCCGGGACGGAACTGAAGATATCTTTGTTGGCGAGCGCCGTCTCGAGGTTGCGGCGCGCCAGGCGCGAATGCTCGCGGGCCAGGCTCTCCGCTCGCGTGCCCTGCCGATTTTCGATGGATTCGACGATAGCGCAGTGGTGTTCCTGTCCCAGAACCAGCATCTCATTCGCGCCTGGCAGCAAGGTCGGGGCGAACACCAGGGCGCTTGGGGATGCGAAGGGAAGCGATAGCACTCGCTCCAACGTCCGGCGCAACATGGGACTGTTGGCCAGATCGATCATTGCGGAGTGAAAGGCTTCGTTCAGTTCCAGGTATTGAGCGAACGATTCCATGGTGGGCGGTGACAGCACCGATGCCATTTCATCCCGGCACTTCCGCAGCGGTTCTAAATCGCGATCGGACGCGAGACGTTCCGCGGCGAGCCGAGCGGCTGTGCCTTCGAGTACACCGCGCATTTCGATGGCATCCCAGATATCCTCCAGGGTGAACGCGCGAACCGTGAATCCGCCCGAGGGTGAGGCCTCCAGCAAGCCTTCATTGGCCAAACGATCGAGCGCCAGGCGGATCGGGGTCCGCGAAACCCCCAGGCGGCTCACGAGCGGGAGTTCCGAGATTCGCTCCCCGGGACGGAAGGCGCCGTGAAGCAGCATTTCCCTCAGACTGAGCAGCGCCCTTACAGTCTGCGAAGGTTCTTCTATGGGCGCCCCGCGAGTTTTGCCTTCCAAAGGTCTGATTTCCATGATGGCCGTATTCCGGATCTTAGCATAGCCGTTCCGCCGGGGCCGCGCCGGCGGTGCTCTGGCCGGTCCCTTGGGGCTCACTGCGCGGCAGGTGCGCTCGAAAAACGGGCCTGCCACTTCGCGCGCATCGCGGCTCGATCTAACTGCTGCCCGCGCAAGTAGACTTGGTTGATGCGCCGCGAATTGACGATATTGTCCAGCGGATTCGCCTCGAGCACGATGAAATCGGCGCTTTTGCCCGCGGCCACCAGCCCCGTATTGAGATGCGCCATCTCCGCGGAATCGCGCGTGGCCGCCACGATCGCTTCCATCGGCGTGAGGCCCATCCAGACCCAGTTTTCCATCTCCAGTTGGCCCATCCAACCAATGAAGAAACGAGTCTGGCCGGTGTCGCTTCCAAGCACGATCTTCATTCCCGCCGCCCGCAGTTTGAGCGCATTGTTGGATCCCATCTCGCGCAGATTGCGGCGCGCTCTGTCGAGTGATTCCGGAGTCATCTTCGCCAGGTAGTCGCCCCATTGCGCCCGGATCTGCTGCGGCGGAATCGTATCGCGCAGCAAAGGATCGTTCCAATCTTCCTTAGCAGTGGCGGTCCAGCCGGCGCCCGGATTGAACCACATCTTCGGCCGATCGTTCCTGGCGATCCGATCCTTAATCATGGCGAGGAACTCCTCGTCGGGCAGTTCGCCGCCGCGCACCGGCAGATGCAGCCACCCCTCCACACCCGCCCGCATCAGCAGCTTGGCATCCGCGAGCGTGACGTTGTGAGCCGCTACCGCGACGTTGTACTTGTGAGCCTCGTCGATGATCGCCAGATACAGCGGCGGCGTCAGTTTCTTTGTGCGTCCGCCGCGATCGTCCACCCAGATCTTGATGAACTCCGGTTTGATTTTGATGTTGTCATCGACGGCCGCGCGCGCCTCTTCCACCGTGGTCACGGGGTAGGGCACGTCCATGCGCGAGGGATGGCCGTTCGCTCCGGACCCCGGCCACGCGATCCCCGTGCCGGCCGTGCGAAACAGCGCCGCTCCGGGAATGATCTCGTCGCGCACGCGCAATGGCACGTCGCCCCAATTGGTTCGACCGCCGTGCAGATCGGAGCGATCCACCAGGTCGCCGATCCCGATGATGGCGCTGAACCCGTAATACGCCAGGCGCTGGAGGTGGTCGATAAGGTTGTCGCGCGTGTAGTACTCCTTCGCCATGGTCCCATCCACATCGTGCTGGAAACCGATATGTCCGTGGAGATCGACCTTGGCGGGCATGACGGTCTTCCCGGTCAGATCCACTCGCGCGACCCCGTTGGGAGCCCTTAACTCGCCGTGCCGGCCGACACGCGTAAACTGGGTGCCCTCGACGAGAAATGCGGAGTTTTCGATCACTGCGCCATCACCAGTGATGAGCCGCGCGCCTTCGAACAACGTCACGGTTCCTGGGGTTTGACTCATCAGGCGGAGCGCCGCGGCCAGTAGCAGGCACGCAACTGAAATGTAACGAAACCACGCGTTCTTAATTCGGCACATAAACCGCTCCGTTTCCAGCCCGGAAGGGCTGGCCCCACACTAGGTTCGATCGAGGTTCTTGTAAATCGCATCCACATTCGCACGGAACCGGTCTTCGAGCGCCGTCCGCGTACCCGCGTAAACCGAGAACTTGTCCAAATTGTCGGCTGCATAACTGCCATAGCCATTCGCCGCGAGCGTCTTGACTGACGGCATGGTGATGGTCGCCTGGACCTCGGCCAGAGTCTTGCCGGCTTTCTTGGCGCTCTCCACCATTCCGGTCAGCTCCTCGATATAGTTCCGCATCTGCAAAGCGCGCTGATGGTTCGGCTGCACGGGCCCATGGCCGGGCAGAATCCGAGCGGCCGCCAATTGTCCGATCGAGTCAATGGTTCGCGGCCACTCCCGCGGGTAGCCATCGGCAATGTTCGGCAAGAACCCGATGATGGCGTCACCCGACGCCACTGCCCCCTTCTGCGGGCAGAACACCACCACGTCCCCCGCCGTATGCGCCCGGCCATGGAACTCCACGTGGAGATCGTGCGCCTTATCTTTAATAACGTGCGACTGAGCGAAGGCAATATCCGGCAGCTCCGGCACAAAGTTCTTCATCTCTTCCAAGTAGGCTTTAGCCTGCTCAATCTGCTTCTGGAAAAAATCCTTATCCGCCTGCGACGCCGCCTTCGCCGCGCGCGCCTGCAGTCCCTGGATGATCTGCGGCACTCCCGCGAGCGAATCCTTCAGCCGGTTGCGCGCATTCTCAGCCAGCAGTTGTTTGGTGGCCTCGCTGGCAATGATCTCCACCTTCGCGCCTCCGGCCCGGTAAGCCGCGTCGCCCTGCGTGTGGTCCCAATGAAAATGCGTGTTCACCAGGTAGCGCACCGGCTTGGGCGTGACCTCTTTCTGGATTTGGGCAATCAGCGAGGCCGCCGCCGAGGGTTTCGAGTGCGCGTCCACCACCAGCACATCTTGAGAATTCACAAAGATGGCAGCATTGCAGTTGGTCAGCGCCTGCGGGTGGGCCAGGGCGAAGTAGACGCCATCGGTAACCTTTTGTATGTCGAACAGCTTGCCGATGGCCGTTCGAGCCTGCGCGCGCGCCCACGCCGCGCGGAAGAATCCGGCTTCGAGTACCGACGCCGCGGCTAGCGCTCCGCCGGTGATCTGCTGGAAAAAGTCGCGGCGCGAAGTGTGCCCGTGCGAATGATGGTGCATGCGGCAGAGCATATCATTCCCGTTCCTCGAACGGTACGCCCGCCCAGAGCGTCCAGCGGGCGAATCTGTTAGACTACATCGCAATCGGAGGTAACCGAGATGGGGCTTCCTCTTCGCCGCGCTATTCTTTCTGCCGCCTTACTGTTAGCGCTGATCGCGCTCTCGACCCCTGCCCCGGCGCAATGGCTGAGTTATCCGACCGCCGGCGTGCCCAAGACCGCCAGCGGCGCGCCGGATCTCACCGCACCCGCGCCGCGGATGGCCAGCGGCAAACCGGATCTTTCGGGCCTCTGGGCCATGGTTTGCCACGTCGGCAAGGAGACGGTGTTGTGTGCTCCCGAACTCGCCGTCCCGCCCGTGTTTGGCGATATCGGCCGCGGCGTCCAGGGCGGCCTGCCCTATCAACCCTGGGCCGCCGACATTGTGAGCGCCCGCAAAGCCGACAACGGTAAAGACGATCCCACGTCGCATTGCCTGCCCGGCGGCATCGCCAAACTGCACACTGCCGCGCTGATGCGCAAGATCATTCAGACTCCGAACCTGCTGGTCTTTCTAACCGAGCGCAACGCTTCCTACCGGCAGATCTTCCTGGATGGCCGCCCCCTGGAGGACGACCCCAATCCGTCCTGGAACGGCTATTCGACCGGCCACTGGGATGGCGATACCCTGATCGTCGAGACCAAAGGGTTCCGCGACGGGCAGTGGCTTGACCGCGCCGGAAGCCCATTAACCAACGCCGCCAAAATGACGGAGCGATTCCGCCGCCCCAATTTCGGGACGCTCGAAATCGATCTCACCGTCGACGATCCCAAGGCGTACACCAAGCCGTGGACCATCCACCTCACGCAGGCCCTCGCGCTCAATACCGAGTTGCTCGACTACATCTGCCTCGAAAACGAGAAGGATTCCGCGCACCTGGTGGGCAAGTAAGTTACCGTAAGCGCACCGTTCCGGCTAGCTCAATCGAAAGCGCCGCCGGAAGGTGAAGAACACCAAAGCCGCGGCCGCCAGTCCCAGCGGTAACACGGTCGAGGGTTCCGGAACAGCGCTGGTGGTCCCGGTGACGCCGACAGTAAGGAAATCGACGGCCCATCCGTCGCCGCCATCGCCGCCCTCGTCGATCGAGAGAGTCAGGGTGTGACTCGACGTATCAATAGAGGGATCCAGGCCAATCGTGAAGAAGTGAACCACGGGTCCGGTCTCGTTCAGCGAGTTCAGTTCGTTCGTGAGCGCGGTATCCACCGTTCCATCCACCTTCGCGGTGAACGGCTGGCCGAAAACCGGGAACTGGAAATCGTCCGCCGCGATTCCCAGAGTCAGCGTCTGTATGGTCTCACCCGCGCTGAGCAGAGAACTGTAGTCCATGGTGAGCACCTGGGGACCATTGATTCGCGGGGCGCTGACCGAGTATCCGTCGTGGGCACCTGTTTGCGAACTGCCCACGTAGATCTGGTCCGTTCCGGCGAAGTCTCCGCCATCGGGCGAGAACGGAAAGCTGTGCCCGTAAGAATTGGTTGCATCGGTTACCACTCCGGCAGCCAAACCCTGAAGGGTTGCCCCGGCGGTTGGATCGGATGCGCCGTAGCAGAGTGTTCCTAAACAATCCTCGTCGCCGTAAGTCATCACGTCGGCGCGGACAAGAACGGCCGCGAACGCCGAGATGAGGATCCATGCCGCCACTCGAATTCGCATATAACATCCTCCGAGAATTTCAGTACGTGCGGAACTTCCAGGCCATTTGATCTATGGGAAACTCGGCCAGTATAGCCGGGGTGCAAACGATAGTCACGCGCATGAGTACTAGGGAACCAACCCGGAGCGGGCGAAACCCGTACGACCCCTGGTCGTTTTTCTTCATGAATTTGAAATAAGAAATCGCCATATGATACGCTGTTGTTGTTTTTCCCCACACAAATACCCGTCGGAGGGCGCCGCAGTGGACTTATATCGAAGAATTGAAGAGATGCTCCGAGCTGACCGGGAGAGAATTCTGCGAGCCATTGAAGCGCTGGAGCAGTTGCGCGACGCCGAAATTACGGTTCCCGTACCGGCAACCGGGCGCCGCGGCCGAAAATCGATGAGCGCCGAAGAGCGTCAGCAAGTCTCGTCGCGAATGAAAAAATATTGGGCGAACCGCCGCCGCGGGGCCGCAGCCAAGCTCAACCGGCCGCGCCAAGACGTCGCGTCAATGGCCAGCTAATCGTTTGACATCAATGCTCTGAGATCAGCCAGGTAGCGATCCACGGCGACACCGTAATCGTGCGCCAGCTGATAGGCCAGCGTCTGATATTCGTGCAATTCCGTGTGAAGCGCACGGCTGGAGGGCCGTCTTGCCAAACGCGAGAGCAGGTCCGTCTGGATGTCGAGGGCCTGCTCCAGGAGACTTCGGATGGCCAGCATTTCGCAGCGCGAAATCGGCGTCACCACCGCGCCGGTACTGAGAACAACAGAATCCAGGACCATATCTGCCGATTTGATTGTTGATCGTATGAGGGAAAAAGCACAATCGGTCCTGGGAGGGGGCGGCCCAGGAAATTATGCTGGGTTCGGATACCCGAATGAGTGACGGGTCGTGCATATTTGCGGGGATCGCCGCTACTCTTCAGGGCCATGCGATGTCCCCGGCTTGACAACGACATTCGCGGCTTCTTAAAATTACCTACCGAGCGATAGGTGCCTGTGGTAGTCGGGTTCCGGGCGCCGTGGAAGGAATCAAATGACCATCAATCCAGTCCGTGCTGCGCTGTGGAGCGCTTTTTTTTCCTTGGCTGCTGGTTCTTTCGCCGCTGAGCTAACCACTAAACCGGTGATGTTTTCCCAAGACGTGGCTCCCATCCTGCAAGACAAGTGTCAGGATTGCCATCGCAAAGGCTCGTCGGCGCCGATGTCGTTGGTGACATACGACGAGACGCGGCCGTGGGCCAAGTCCATCAAGCAACGTGTGCTGGCGCGTGCCATGCCGCCGTGGCATCTGGATAAGTCGGTCGGGATTCAGCATTTTCAGAACGACATTTCTCTGTCCGACGAGCAGATTGCGACCATCGTGCGCTGGGTGGATGAAGGTGCTCCGCAGGGAGATCCGAAGCTCATGCCGCCGCCAAAGGAATGGCCGAATTACGATGGCTGGCAGCTCGCCAAACAGTTCGGGGCGCCGGATCTGGTGATCAAGTCCGAGTCCTACACCATGCCCGCGCACGGCCAGGACGTGTGGTTCAAACCGCTAACGGATATCCCGGTCACCGAGCCGCGATGGGTGCGCGCGGTGGAGATACGTCCGGCCTCTCCCGCCGGGCGCAGGATCACGCATCACGTTCTGGCGCGTCTGCTACAAGACGAAAAGGACTCGCAGGCGGCCGACGACGGCACCGGCGGGCCCGGCCTTCTGATGGAATGGGCCATCGGTAAGAATTATGATATCTACCGGCCCAACACCGGCAAGCTGCTCCTGCCCGGCTCCAAAATCTGGTGGGAGATGCATTACCATGCCGTTGGCGAAGAGATTCGCGATCACGTGGAATTGGGCGTGTATCTTTATCCCAAGGGCCAGGAGCCGAAGTATCGAACGCGCCTGACTCTGTTCGGCGCCACCGCGACAGTGGGCAACCCGCTGGATATCCGGCCCAATACCGTCGCCGAAACACAGGGTTTCCACGTCCTCAAGCAGGCGGCGCGCCTGGAGAATTTTCAGCCCCACATGCATCTGCGGGGCAAGGCCATGGCCATCGAAGCGATCCTGCCGGATGGCAGCAAACAGATGCTGAGTTACGTGGATCATTTCAATTTCAACTGGATGATCAACTACATCTACGCGGACGACGCGGCGCCGGTGCTTCCGAAAGGCACCATCATCCACGTCACCGCCTGGCACGACAACACGGCCGCGAACCCCAACAATCCTGACCCGAATCAATGGGTCGGATGGGGCGACCGCACGGTGGATGAGATGGCGCACGCGTGGGTGAACGTGACCTACATCAGCGATGAGGATTATCAAGCGTGGCGCGCCAACCACAAGCCGGCATTCCTAGGGCTGCCATTTTAGCCGTGGATCAATCGCTATCGCCGCTGTTTCACTGGGTAGCACAAGCCTCCAGACCTGTAGTGGCCGCAGCTCTAGTCTGGTGCACAGCCTCTCTCCACGCCGACCAGCTACCCATGGAGCCGGCCCATAACACCGGGCAGAGTATCACGGGCGCCTTTGAAGGCTGGTTCCAAAACCCGGATGGCAGCTTCAGCCTGTTACTGGGTTACTACAATCGAAATCTCAAGCAAGACCTGGACATCCCCATCGGCCCCAACAACCGCATCGAGCCCGGCGGACCCGATCGCGGACAGCCGACTCACTTCCTGCCCAATCGCCAGTGGGGCGTGTTCACGATCACGGTGCCCAAAGACTTTGGGACCCAAACGCTCAACTGGACCATCGTGGCGAATGGTTCTCCGACTGTCATTCCGATGAGCCTCAATCCGCTGTGGGAGCTTTCGCCCATGGTCGACGCTACCGGTAACACGCCGCCGTCGATCGGATTCGACGAGAAAGGCCCTTTTCAGCAGGGCCCGCGTGCCCTCGTCACGAAACGCAGTGCCTCGGTGTCGGATCCCCTCCCACTCGCTGTGTGGGTGGCCGATGATGCCAAACTGCCGCCGGGAGCGCCGGCCGTCAAGGCGCCGCCGGTCACGGTCAGTTGGAGCATGCAACGCGGACCGGGCGCGGTGACGTTTTCCAAAGAGCGGCCCGCGGTAGAAAAAACGGATTTTCGAGCGCCTGAGAACTCGGTGTTCTCCGGCAAGGCTACAACCACAGCCACCTTCAGCGAACCGGGCGAGTACTGGTTGCGCGTGGTGGCCAACGACTGGTCGGGCGACGGCGGCCGCGGTTTTCAATGCTGCTGGACCAACGCCCTGATTCAAGTTTCGGTTCGGTGAACCACATGCGCCTTAACAGATTGTTGCTACTGCTCGCAGGCTTCGTATGCCTGAACGTGGCCGCCTGGAGCCAGGCTGCCGGCCAACCTTCCACGAAGAACGGCGAATGGCCGCACTATACTGCGGACATTAAAGGCACCAAGTATTCGCCGCTCGATCAGATCAACGCGTCCAACTTCAATCAACTGGAAGTGGCCTGGCGCTTCAAGACCGACAACCTGGGTACGCGGCCCGAGTACAAGCTCGAAGGCACGCCGCTCATGGTAAAGGGCGTGTTGTACACGACCGCCGGCACGCGACGCTCGGTGATTGCGCTCGATGCCAAGACCGGCGAGTTGATGTGGGTGTATAGCCTGCGCGAAGGCAACCGTGCGGCGATTGCGCCACGCCAGCTATCCGGCCGCGGCGTCGCCTACTGGACCGACGGGAAAGGAGACGACCGCATCGTCTTCGTGACCACCGGCTACCGTTTAATTGAGCTCAATGCCCGTAACGGCCAGCCCATCAGCGGATTCGGAAAAGACGGCATGGTAGACCTGAAAATGGGCATGGTGACGGGTACCGGCCAGCAGATCGACCTGGAAAACGGTGAAGCCGGCCTGCATTCGACGCCCGCGATCGTCAAGGACGTAGTGATCGTGGGGTCGTCTTTTAAAGAAGGCATGACCGTCGTGACGCACAACAACACCAAGGGTCTGGTTCGCGCCTTTGATGTCCACACCGGCAAGCTGCTCTGGACTTTCAACACGATTCCCAAACCCGGCGAGTTCGGCAATGAAACTTGGGAGAACAACTCTTGGGCGACCAACGGAAACACCGGCGTCTGGACGCAGATGACTGCCGACGAGGATCTCGGCCTGGTATATCTGCCGGTGGAGAGCCCGACTTCCGATTACTACGGCGGCGAGCGGCCGGGCAATAACTTGTATGGCGAGAGCCTGGTGTGCGTCGACCTGAACACCGGCAAGCGCAAGTGGCATTTCCAGATCGTGCACCATCCCATCTGGGACTACGATTTGTCCTCCGCGCCCATCCTGGCCGATATCAATGTGGGTGGCCGCGCCATCAAAGCTGTGGCGCTTCCCAGCAAGGAAGCATTCCTGTACGTTTTTGACCGCGTGACCGGGCAGCCGGTCTGGCCGATCGAAGAACGGCCCGTGCCGCAATCGGACGTGCCGGGCGAGAAGACTTCGCCCACGCAGCCCTTCCCCACCAAGCCGCCGGCCTACGCGCGCAACTTCATGAAGGTCCCGGACGACCTGATCGATTTCACTCCCGAAATGCGCGCCCAGGCGCGCGACAACATCGCGCGCTACCGGACCGGCCCGATGTTCCTGCCGCCCATCGTCGGCGATTCCAAAGGCCTGCTGGCCGCCATCAACCTGGGCAACGCCAGCGGAGGCACCAACTGGCCAGGGGCCGGGTACGACCCCGAGACGCACATCGTCTACGCACAGGCGAACCAATCGGCCGTGACTCCCATCTCTTTGCGTACGCCGCCGTCTGGATTCTCGGACATCCACTACGTCATGGGGAGGAATGAAACCGAATTCGTGGTCTCGGAAGGGCCCGGGTTCGGCAGCGCAGCCGATGCGCCGCAGCGTCCGCGCCGGCCGGCTCCAGCGGCCAATGCAACCCCCGCGGCGCCTCCAGTGGGCGGCCTCACCGTTCAGGGCCTGTCGATCATCAAGCCGCCCTATGCCGTGATTTCCGCAATCAACCTCGACCGGGGCGACCTTCAATGGCAAGTGCCTTATGGCGAGACCCCGGACGCCGTCCGCAACCATCCGGCGCTCAAGGGCAAGGACCTCCCCAACACCGGGCAGCCGGGCAGCGTGGGCTTGATCGTAACAAAGACCCTGGTCGTCCTGGGCGACAGCCAGATGACTTCGGTGACCCATCCCCGCGCAGCCATGCTCCGCGCCTATGACAAGGCAACCGGCAAGGAGGTAGGTGCGGTTCCCATGCCGGCGGCGCAGAGCGGTTCGCCCATGACTTACCTGTGGAACGGACGGCAGTATATTGTGGTAGCTGTGAGCGGAGGAAACTACTCGGGTGAGTACATCGCGTACAGCCTGCCACAATCGCAATAAGCCCGCGGGGCAGCCGGGCGTTTTTGGCCGTGTGCCCCACCTGAGAAAAGCTGCGTGGTTCTGCGCCCTGATCGGGCTCGCGGTCGTGTATGCGCAGACTACGCGCTCGGTTTGGGACGGCGTCTACACTCCAGAACAGGCCCAGCGCGGCGCGGAGGTCTACGCTCGCGAATGTTCCGCCTGCCATGGCCTCGCGCTCAATGGTGGTGAGTCCGCGCCTCCACTCATGGGCGGTGAGTTCCTCTCCAACTGGAACGGCCTCACCGTCGGCGACCTGTTCGAACGGATTCGAACCACCATGCCCGCGGACGGACCGGGCCGGCTCACACGCGCGCAGAACGCCGACGTCATCAGCCACATCCTCAGCGTCAATCAATTCCCGTCAGGCCGCACGGAGCTTGAGACCAGAGTGGAATTCTTAAAACAGATTCGCGTCGAAAGCTCGAAACCGGATTCCAAGTAGATTTTCCCGACACGCATAGCGCAAGCAGCTCAGCGCGCTAGTGGCCCCATATCTTTATTAAAGCTATTCAACTCGAAAGAGCTCTCTATTTCTTAAGTTCCCCGGAATTTCGGCCGATAGGAAGGTTTGTAGCCCGCTGGGGCCACATTCCGGCAGACTGCCATGCCTGCCTTAGGGAGACAAACAGAAATGCGATTCAGCCGAAATCCGAAGCGGGTCTATGGGACCGCCGCGATTCTTCTTGCCGTTATACCAATCACCGTGGCCCACGCAACGGAAAGCGGTGTCAGCGTTTATCCCAATGGAGTGGAAACCGTCATGCCGGGCGCGATGCCTGGGCCGGGCGGGTCGCTCTTGGAACAGTTCAACAATTTCTATCAGGCTAATGGCCTAGTGGATGGAAACGGCCACAATCTCGTTCCCGGTTTTCATTTGCGCGTGGCCGCAGTGGCCGCGAAATTCGTTCACAACTGGGGAGTTCATGTGTTTGGCGGGACGTTGGTGAGTACCGCCGCTGCTCCTTTCTTGTACGAGCACCTGAATGCGCCGTTCGGCGAATACGATAAGAGCGGATTAGGAAACTCAGACATTGAGACGTTGGTCGCGTACGGAAAGGGCCCCTGGCATTGGTGGTACGGTGTGGACGGCTACCTTCCGGGTCCTCAGTACAACAAGAACGACATCCTCAATATTGGACAGCACAACTTCGCTACCGCGCCGGCTGGAGCAATCAGTTATCTTCCCAAGCACGGCCAGACGGAGATCAGCTCCAGATTCCAATACATCGTCAACTTCACCAACCCGGCCAACCAATACCGTTCGGGTCATGAATTTATTTGGGAATACGCGGCCATGCGGAACGTCGTCGGGAAACTGGCAGTCGGTGTGAACGGCGATTATTACAAGCAAACCACCGATGACTTTCAGAATGGCGTAATTTTTCGCGATGGGAACCGCGGACGGACCCTCGGCATCGGGCCGCAGATCAGATATCACCTGGGCCACGCCGCGCTGATCCTGAAGTATCAGCGAGAAATGCTGGTCGAAAACAGAGCCGTGGGGAATTCGTTCTGGTTCCAATTCGGCATGCCCGTTGGACGCCACGAATAGAAAGGTAAATCATGAAAAGCCCTAACCAGAGAAAGAGCATCCGAACGAAGCTCTTTCTCTGCTTCGGCTTGGTGGTCGCAGCCACCGTAGCCAACTCAGCGTACTCCATCCTGGCTACGCGAAGCCTGCGGAAACAGTTGACGAACGAATTCGTCAACAGCACAGCCATGCTCGACAACGCCCGCCAGATCACGATCGGCATCGCCAACATGCGCGGTGCGATGCGCGGCGTCTCCCTGTTTGCGCTGATGCACAACGATGGTCAGATAGCGAAGGCCCGGTCCGCTTTCGAGAAGAGCGCCGCCGAGATGCGTACGACGATGGCAGACATGGATGCCGCCAATCTGAACGCCGACGAGCGTGACAAGGTAGATGCGATGAAGTCAGCCTTGACCCAATGGGTCGAAGCCTGGCCGAATTTTGCAGATATGAGTGCTTCCGGACAGGGTGACCAGGCGAGCGCATACGCTCTCCAGCATCTGACGCCGATGATGGACGTACTGCAAAAGAATGCGGCTGATCTGGGTCGCTTGAGCCGGGAACGTAAGAACAACGCCGCTCAGGCAGCAGAGGGTTCCATGGCCCGCTCCTCCGCCCTTAGCATGATCTTTGCTGTACTCTCGCTGATGATCGGCGCGGGAGGCCATATGGTAGTCACCGGCCTGGTCCGGACCTTGCAGCAAATTGCGCACTCGGTGGCGGATGGCGCCCGAGAGGTTTTGACAGCTGCGACCCATGTAGCTCAGTCGAGCAATTCCCTCGCCCAGCAAGCTTCGGAGCAAGCCGCGGCGATCGAGGAGACATCGGCGGCCGCCCAGGAGATCAACTCCACCGCTCAGAAGAATACCGAAAACGCCGAAGTTACCACAAAAATCGTCGGTCAGTCGACTCAAAGGATTTCCGATACCAGTCAAGCCTTGGATCACATGGTGACAGCCGTGAACGAAATTAACGCCTCCAGCGGCAAAATCTCAAAGATCATCAAGGTGATTGATGAGATCGCATTCCAAACGAACATTCTGGCGCTGAACGCGGCCGTGGAAGCGGCCCGTGCGGGCGAAGCCGGCCTGGGCTTCGCAGTGGTGGCCGACGAAGTGCGTAATCTCGCGCAACGATGTACGCAAGCCGCCAAGGAAACGTCGACGCTCATCGAAGAGTCTATCTCCAAATCCAACGCAGGCAAGTCCAAAGTGGATCAGGTCGCGGAAGCGATGCGCGGCATCACCGCGGATTCGCGTCAGGTGAAAGACCTCATGGCCGACATGACCTCAAGCGGGCGAGAGCAGGTCATCGGGATAGATCAGATCGCCAAAGCCGTCAACCAGATGGGCCAAATCACCCAGCAAGTAGCAGCCAGCGCCGAGGAAAGCGCCGCCGCGGCCCAACAGCTACAAGCGCAGTCTGGTTCCATGAGCACGGCTGCCACCGAACTAACGGCACTTGCTGGTGGCACTCGTGTTCACGAAAAGATGTGAGTCTCGAGCGCCCGGCCGTCAGCGCTGCTCGGCAGCTAGCGTCCCCGCGGTGACCGTCACCGTAATGTCGCGCGACGTGAACAGCTGCCCATCATTCGAAGTCGCGCGCAGCACATAGATCCCCGGCGCGCCGAATCTGACCTTCGAGGTCAGGGTGACTGGCTCTCCGTGGATGATCGGGCTGGCGTCCGGCTCAAAGATCACCTTGCCCGGCCCGCGGTACACAATCCATTTGATCTGAACCCCTCGAGGCCGGCGAGGCTGCGCGTCGCGATCCGGGTTCGAAGGCGCGCGCCGGTAGGGTTTGGGTAGGCCGTCATCGGTTGCGGAAGCCGTCAGGGTAACCGGATTCGCCACCGTCGCAGCCAGAACCGGACCGATCGATAGCGTGGGCGGTTTGTTCTCGGGATCGGGCACGCCGCCGCCCATGTTCTCGACCATCACTCCCTGGCTCAATTCCCATTCCGGCTGAAGCCATCCCTTCGCGTAGTCGGTGCGGCCGCGCGAGGTCAGCTTCCACACCACTTTCTCTTTCGGATCGAAATCCTTGGGGACTACTACACGGAACAGGAACCGCTGCCGCCTGGGATAAAAATGGGTTGGCTGGCCGCGATCGCCAAACGTCTCGCCGCCCACCGTGATCGAGTTGTCCTGGCCAATCGGGATATCGACCTCTTCCTCGTAATTGCGGTTCAGATACCCGAAGACCATGCTATAGGTTCCATCGGGATTGTGTTCCCAACCCTCAAATGTGGGGGCGACATTCTGGCCAGTCGCATACTGAACCTGAGCATCCACACCAGCACCTGCCGCCGCCAGCAGGAGCGCACCGGCCATCCAATTTCGGAGCATGGATTACTCGGTCTGTGCCGGCGATTGCCGCGCCTTCCGCGCTGCCAGCTGCTGCTTGTACTCTTCATCGGTCAGATTGTAGTAACTGACCCAGGCGCCACCCATCTCGTCGATGGTCCGCTGCCCGTAGGTGATGGTATTGTCCGAATCCGGGTTGTACTTGTTGCCGGTCGAATTGTCGTACCACGAGGTGAGGTGCAGCACCGTGCCCGCCGGCAGGAGCGGCTGGTCATCGTCGGCGTAGAGATAGACCAAGTGCCAGGCGAATTGATAATGGCTCACGCAACTGAGCATTTCCACTTTGTGCCCGCTGGGGTAGATCGCCTCCATGCACGAGGCCTTTCCGCGGTTGTGCATATGCGGCTGGAAGGAGAGCAGGCGCGCCGGCTTAGTCAGGGTGTTATAAGCATCGAAGCGCACGTTGTCTTCATTTGCGGGAATATCGAGGTCCTTCGGGTCGCCGATCTTCTCCGTCGTCTCGGCATAGTGGGGAGTGTAGTTTTTGGGATAGAACTTCAGTCCGAGCGCCACGTTGGCGGCCGTATCCTGCCCGATGGCGTGGAGGTGCAGGTTGAAATTGATCTTGGTCCCAGCCTTGATCAAACGCCCGGCGCCGTCCGGAAACATGTCGGCGTTCTTTCCCAGGGCGTACTCATTCAGAAAAGTCCCCTGCACGTTGTCGCCATCATCCGCATCGTCGTCGTGCTTCATCGAAGTGGTCACATGATGGACCGCGCGGAAGCCCTTAACCGGTTTCACTTCGATTCCCTGGATGTACCGGTCTTCGGTCAGGTGCGGGTCCACCAGAACATCGATCCATTGGTCAGCCGCCTTCGCCGGCACGATCTGATCTTTCGGCAGCGTCACAATGAGATCGGGTTGCATGTGCCATTGGTCGGAGTCATCGAATTTGCTCGGCGGCGGCATGTCCTTCGCATCGCCTTTCGGGGCGCCATTGTCCACCCACTGGACGATCGTGGCGATCTGCTGGTCGGTCAGAGAAACGTCGTTCTTGAAGTGGCGGACGCCCACGTTCCTGTCGATGTACCAGGGCGGCATTTCCCGTGCCACCACCTTCTGCTTGATCGATTTGGCCCACGGGCGCACGTCCTCGTAAGTCAATAACGACATAGGCGCAAACGTGTTAGGCCGGTGACAGGACTGGCAGCGCGCTTCTAAAATAGGCGCCACATCCTTGGTGAAGGTGACTTGTCCCTGGGCCGATGCCACTAACAGGGTGATGGTCGCGGGCAGGAAGATTCTCAATGGGGTCCCCTCCTTAGCACTCCGATCCTAGAGGGGGTGGTGATCCGGTGTCAAGCCCCCGGAGGGCCTGTAATCCGGGCTGCATTCCGATGAAGCGCGTTCCTGCGGACCTTCCCCCCGGGGAGGCAACTCTCTTCAGCCGACCCCGACCGCCAAAACAACTTGGCGCTACTATCTGGTTGAGGCGGCGATGCCGGCGCGGCAGTCGCGCTCGCAACCAACATCCCTGGGGCGCGTTATGGATCCATTGAAGTTAGGCCGATCATGACATTTTCTTAGTATCCTGCGTCGATTTTTGTGACGTGGGTCGTCGTTCTTGTAGACGGCGCTTGAAAACGGCGCCGAATCCAGAAAAAAGGGAGCACGAGATGACCGCACCAGCTTTTACAGATCAGAAGCTTTCCGCTGAGGAGTTGGCTCAAGCACGCCTCCTCCTGCAACAAACGCAAAACGCCGTGGTCGGCGCGACCAAGGGATTGTCCGAGGCGCAATGGAAGTTTAAGCCGGCTCCAGATCGATGGTCGATTGCCGAAAACGTGCAACACATTGTCATCGTGCAAGAGCGCGTTCTCGGTCCGATACTGGATCAACTTGCGAGTGCGCCCGCGCCGTCGGCCGACGTCGACCCGAACGCTGTCGACGCAATCGTGATCAACCAATTTTCGACCCGTCTCAACAAGTTCTCTGCCCCGGAATTTATTCATCCGGGGGAGCAGATCGCACCCAGCGAACTCCTGGACCGCTTGTCGGCGAATTACGCGCGGCTGGCCGACTGCCTGGTGTCGAAGCCCGGACTGCGCCAACATGCCGCGGAGGCACTTCCTCTCAAAGCTGTTTCGAACGGCGCTTTCAGCCTGATGGACGGCTATCAATGGATTCTCGCCGCGGCCGCGCACACCGAGCGCCATACCAAGCAGATGCTGGAAGTGATGGCGGATCCGGGGTACCCGGCGTAGTGGCGCGCCCGCTTCCCAACTGGCATGATTCTGGAAGGAGATCGACCATGCGCTACATGTTGCTCGTGTATTCCACGGCAGGGCCCGACGGTTTAGCGCCCGAGGAAGCCGCTCGAATCAGCGCCGGCCACAGCCAGGTGATGGCCGAAGCAACCAGAAAAGGCGTGTTGGTAGGAGCTGAACCGTTGGCTCCCACCAGCACCGCCACCACCGTGCGGGTGCAAAACGGAAAAGCGTTGGTGACCGATGGACCCTTCGCCGAGACCAAGGAGCACCTTGCCGGCTACTACATCATCGAATGCGCGAATCTCGATGAGGCGATCGATTGGGCGGCTAAGATCCCGACAACCTGCTATGGGGGCGGAGGGTGCATTGAAATTCGGCCCATGCGCTTTCAGGCATCGCGCGCTGAGCCGCCAGCGGTCGCAGAGAATGCCGCTTCGCTGAATGGCTGATATCCGGGCTGCCGCGGAATCTGTCTTCCGCGAGGAATCAGGCCGGATTATCGCAGGACTGATTCGAATCTCCGGGTCTTTTGACCGCGCCGAGGAGGCCCTCCAAGAAGCGTTCACGTCCGCGCTCGCCTCCTGGCCGGTCCAGGGAATTCCGCGGAATCCGGCGGCCTGGATCATGGCGGTGGCACAGCGCAAATTGATCGATGCCGCGCGCCGGGAGCGGACCAGGCTCGAAAAACAGGATGCGCTCAAATACGAGACCCAAATAATGGGTTCGATGCCAGTTGTGGAGTTCGAAGAAGCCACCATGGATTTCCCAGACGACCGGTTGCGGCTGATCTTTACGTGTTGCCACGCGGCGCTCAACGTTGAGGCCCAGGTGGCTCTAACCCTTCGGACGCTGGGTGGACTCAGTACACCCGAAATCGCCAGGGCCTTCCTGGTGCCCGAGCCCACCCTGGCCCAGCGTTTAGTGCGCGCCAAGCGAAAGATCCACGAAGCCTGTATTCCCTATGAGGTGCCGCCGCGCGAGCGCCTGCCGGAACGGCTCACCGCGGTGCAGGCTACCATCTACCTGATCTTCAACGAAGGCTATGCCGCAAGTTCGGGAAAGGATCTCGTTCGCAACGATATCTGCGCTGAGGCGATCCGTCTCGGCCGCATGCTCTGCGAACTGCTTCCGCTAGAGGCGGAGAACATAGGCCTTCTCGCATTGATGCTGCTGCATCACTCGCGTCGCGAGGCACGCGTGATCGATGGACAACTGGTCACCTTGGAGGAGCAGGACCGCTCACGCTGGGATCGAAATACGATTTCGGAGGGATTGACGCTGGTCGAAAAGGCATTGAGGTTGAGTCCGGCCGGCCCCTATCAACTGCAGGCCGCCATTGCTGCGTTACATGCCGAGGCTGGCACGCCTGAGGATACCGATTGGGCTCAGATCGCCGCGCTTTACGAAAAGCTGCTGGAGATGAATCCCTCTCCTGTCATTGCGCTCAACCACGCCGTTGCCATAGCGATGAGCCGGGGGCTGCAGGAGGGCCTGAATCGCATTGACGAACTGGGCCGCACGCGAGTGCTCGATCAATACTACTTGTTTCATGCCGCCCGCGCAGATCTCCTGCGGCGGTTGAAGCAGAACGGCGAAGCCGCCGCAGCCTACACCAAGGCGGCAGCCCTGGCAAACAATCCGGTCGAAGTGGATTTCCTCAATAAACGATTGCGCCAGTTACGCGCAGAGTAATGCGCTGGCGCCGCTTCTGCCGTCGCACCGTTTGTCCGCCGTTTGTCCGCCTTCCCCCTTGCTATACTAAAGGCTTAGATCAGCATGCCAAAGCGAACTTTTCAGCCTAACAACCGTCACCGCGCGAAGACCCACGGCTTCCGTAAACGAATGAAAACGCAGGATGGCCGCGCGGTGCTGTCGCGCCGGCGGGCGCGCGGCCGAAAGAAACTCACGGTCAGCTCCGAAAGGTAGCTTTTCCATCGCCGGTTTTCCGAAGCGTGTCCGTCTGCTGCGATCGAAGGATTTCCGAAGGGTTTATGACGAAGGTTCTCGTTTTTCCAGCCCTCTGTTCGCGGCGTTTTGCGTTCGGGAGCCGCAACCCGCTGGGCCCCGCATCGGGTTTACAGTTTCGCGAGCCCTCGGCAATGCGGTGGTCCGTAACCGGATCAAGCGGCGGTTTCGGGAAGCCGTCCGATGCTATCTCGATCGATTGAATCCGCAGTGTTCCATCGTCATCAATCCGCGGTTGAAAGCTCTGGATGCGCCTGTGACGGAACTCCAGAGCGAAGTGGAGCGTCTTTTTCAGCGGTGCAATGGCTCCTGATCGGCGGACTCAAAGCGTACAAATGGATACTTTCGCCGGTGCTGCCCTCGGCGTGCCGCTTCTCGCCGACCTGCTCGGAATACATGCGCGAGGCAATCGAGCGGCATGGCGCAGCCAGGGGACTGTGGATGGGCGTGCGCCGGTTGCTGCGCTGCCATCCTTTTCAAGCCGGCGGTTATGACCCGGTGCGGTAAGCCGCGGCACGGCAACGGAATTCAGGATGCCCGAAACAGTCAAAGGCGATAAACCGGACGCGAAGGCGCCGAAAGAGATGTCGATGGAGGTGCGGCTGCTGCTCGCCTTCCTGCTGATGGGCGCGGTGATGTTCCTGACGCCGTACTTCGTGAAGTCCCCGCCTGCGACGCCGGCCAAAAAGTCCGAATCGGCATCGACTGTGAGTGGCTCGACGACGCCCGCCTCAACGGCGCCCGGCTCAACGACGCCCGCGCTACCGAAAACCGTCGAATCTTCCGAGTCGCCCGCGCTTCCCGCGACGCCGCAGCAGGCTGAGCCTTCGTTTATCGTCGATACGGACGTTTTTCGCATCGCCTTCAGCAATCAGGGCGGCACGGTGCGGAGTTGGGTGCTCAAGAAGTACAAAGGGAACGACAACAAGCCGCTCGACCTGGTGAACACCGCGGCGGGAACCGAGTATCCGTTCTCCCTGTATTTCCCGGCCGAAAAACCGGCGGTGAACGTCAACTTAGCGTACTTCACGCAATCGGGCGTGCCGGATGGGATCGGCGTCAGTTACCAGTTTTCCGACGGCCACACGTTCATCAAGAAGACGTTCCAGTTCCAACAGAACAGTTACCTGGCGCACGTCACGACCGAAGTGACTGTGGATGGCAAGCCGGTTCCCAACGCCATCGAGTGGCTTGGTGGGTTCGGCGATCTGACTGCGCCCAGCGAGGCGTCCGCGAATCGCGCGCTCTATTTCGACGTTGCCGATAACAAGCTGGTCGAGAAGAACGCCAAGGATGCAAAGAACGGACCGGTAACGGCGGGCGGCAATTTCTCCTTTGCCGGAATCGCGGACCAATATTTCGCGGCCGTCTTCCTGCCCGAGGGCGCGACCCAAGTCACCCAGACCACATTCAGCAACACGGTTCGCACGCCGTTTGACGAAAAGCCGGCGCCGTTCCCCGGCACCGCCGTATCGCAGGGGGCCGACAATCATTTCGCCTTCTTCATCGGGCCGAAAGACCTGGACCTGCTGCGGCGCATCAATCCCAAGCTGGTAGAGGTGGTGAATTTCGGCTGGATGGCGTTTCTGGCCAAGCCGCTGTTTCTGGTTGTGAACTGGATGAACAAGAGTTTCGTTCACAACTTCGGCTGGGCGATTGTCGTCGTCACGGTCATCATCAACGTCGTGCTGTTCCCGCTGCGCCTGTCGCAGATGAAGTCGTCGCGCAAAATGCAGGCGCTGAAGCCGCAGATCGACGCCTTAAACGAGAAGTACAAGGGCATCAGCATGCGCGACCCGCGCGCGGCCCAGAAGCAACAGGACCAGATGGACCTGTACAAGAAGAACGGCGTCAACCCGATGGGCGGCTGCCTGCCCAGTATCATCCAGCTCGCTCTGATCTGGCCGTTCTACAGGGTATTTACGGTGGCGGCGGAAATGCGCGGCGCCAGTTGGCTGTGGGTCACCGATCTTTCGCAGCCCGAGCATCTGCCCATCAAGATTTTGCCGATCATCCTGATCGTCACTCAGTTCCTGACGCAGAAAATGATGCCGACGCCCAGCACCGATCCCAACCAGGCGCGCATGATGATGCTGATGCCGTTGATCTTCGGCTTCATGTTTTACCAGTTTCCGAGCGGCCTGGTGCTATACTACTTGACCAGCAATCTGGTGATGATCGGGCAGACGTGGTTTTTCAATCAGACGCATGCGGCCGAGGTAGCAGCACGCTCGGTGACGCCGCCGCCCAAGAAAAAGAACGGCAGGAAATAGCCCTTGAGCGAACGAAAGTACGCCGCGGCCTCGATCGGGCCGCGAATCGATAGCCTGTTGCGTCCCATTCTGACGAGCAGCGGTTTCCACGTGAGCTACACCATCCACGATGCGGAGCCGACAGCCGACGATTTTGAGACGCCCGACCTGGTGTTGAAATTCACCGGCCCCGACGTGGATCTGTTGCTAGCCAACCGCGCCGAACTCTTGCTGGCGTTGGAGCACGTCACCATGGAAATGCTGCGCATGCCTTCCGAGGATCACTCGCGCATTTCCTTCGACGCCAATGATTACCGGCTGCTGCGCATCGAGGAACTGCGCCTGGCTGCGACCACAGCTGCGGAGAAGGTGAAGCGCACTGGCGTGCCGTTCCGCTTTAACCCCATGAACAGCCGCGAGCGGCGCGTGATTCATCTGGCATTGCGCGGGGAAACCGCCGTCCGCAGCGAAAGCCTGGGGAGCGGGCCAACGCGCCAGGTGGTGGTGTATCCAGCCGGCATGGCGAGTCTTCCAGAGCCGCCGCCGCGCCCGCCGGAATCGCGCCACGGAAGTCCTGGCGGCCACGGCGGCCCGCGCGGCCCACGGCGCGACGGTCCGCGTTCTCGCACCGCCCGCAGATAGCGTGGGCCAACTCGAAGACACCATCGTAGCCGTCGCTACGCCGCCCGGACGCGGAGGGATCGGGGTTGTCCGCATCTCGGGCAACCGTTCGCGCGATATCGCCGGGGCCATGCTGCGGTTCGCGCAGGCCGCGAATTGGGAACCGTGGCACTCGCATCTGGCCCAGTTACTCGACCGCGACGGCTGCGCCCTCGATGAAGTGGTCGCCACTTTCTACCCGAAGCCGCGTTCGTATACCGCGGAAGATGTCGTGGAACTCGCCTGCCATGGGGCGCCCGTGGTCTTGCGTCACGTGCTACGGCGGGCGCTCGATTGCGGAGCGCGGCTGGCGGAGCCCGGAGAGTTCACCCTCCGCGCCTATCTAAACGGCCGCATCGATCTGCCGCAGGCCGAAGCGGTGCGCGACTTGATCGAAGCCACCACCCTGTATCAGGCACGCGTCGCCGCGCAACAAACGGGCGGCTCCGTATCGCGCCTCCTCGCCCCAATCAAAGAACAGATGCTAGAGCTGATTGCGTTACTCGAAGCCGGGATCGATTTCGCCGAGGATGATGTGAGCGTGGCTTCGGTGGAAGAAATTCTGCGCCGCCTCTGTCCGGTGCGCGATGGCGTTACGCGTCTCGCCGAAAGCTTCGCCTATGGCCACCTGGTGCGTGATGGGCTGACGCTCGCCATCGTGGGCCGCCCGAACGTGGGCAAGAGCAGCCTGTTCAACCGGCTGCTCGAACAGAACCGCGCCATCGTCACGGATATTCCCGGCACGACTCGCGACGTGGTTTCCGAATCCGCTCAAATCGCGGGCATTCCCGTGCGGCTCTACGATACGGCCGGCATCCGCGACGCCACCGAGCTGGTGGAAACGCTCGGCATCGAGCGCAGCTATCAGGCGATGGCTGATGCAGACCTCACCGTGGTAGTGATTGATCTCTCCGTGCCCACTGTTCGCGCCGATCGAGAATTGATCGCGCACGCCTCGCGGCAAGGCCGCTGGCTGTTGGTTGGGAACAAGTGCGATTTGCGCCGCGTGGCGGATCCAATGCCAGAAACCATCGCCGTGTCGGCGCTGACGGGCGAAGGAATCGAACGGCTCCGCGGAGCGATTTTGGATACCGTAGGGTGTGAGGGAACGTGGCATGGAGAGACCGGTTTCATCACTAGTCTCCGCCACGAGCGGCTCTTACGCGAATCGGCTGAATATTTGAACAAGGCCCACGAGGCGGCGGCCTCCGCGATCCCGCATGAAATGCTTCTGCTGGATCTTTACGCCGCCTTGCGGCCGCTTGACGCGATCACCGGCGCAACTACGGCCGATGACATCCTTAACCGCATTTTTTCCACGTTCTGTATTGGCAAGTAACGCGGGGTGCAAATTAACAGATGCAGGTGGTCTCTTCGCTGAGGCGATCGCGCAGCAAATCCAGCCGGCCTTCCAGCCGCGCGCGCTCCATGGCCGATATATTGCGGACCAATGGCAGCAGGCGCGTGGCTTCTATATAGGCGCGTGCCGTTTGTGAAGAATCGCCGCTCAACTCCGACCGCACCGCCCGCTCCAATTCATCGCTGATCAGACCGAGTAGTTGCTGATCGGTTTTGGCCCGTAGCTGTTCGAGTTTCCCTCTCTCCGTGGCGCTCAACATTGCAATCTCCCTCTGTCGTTGTATTAGACGAGCGAAGGGGCGATTTAGATCCGGAACTTCGCAGCGAAAGTTCCATCGGCAAACTCATATTCGGGGGTGATACAATGGCCCGCTATGCTGTCCGATGCACGTAACCGCCGCCGTTTCCTGCAGTTCCTCGCGGGAAGCCCGCTTCTGGCGGGAGCGTGGGCGCAGGTTCCACAAGTAAAAATGGAATCGGCCAAAGATGCCATCAACGTGCTCGATTTCGAAGAGGCGGCCCGCAAGGTGCTGCCACCGGCTCATTGGGGCTATATGACCTCCGGTGTAGACGACGACCTCACCCAACGAGCGAACCGCGAAGGGTTTAAGCGCTTCGATCTTCGGCCGCACCGGCTCGCAGGTGTAGTCGAACCCAGTCTGAAAACCGAAGTCTTCGGCCAAACTTGGGAAACACCCATTTTCATTTGCCCGGTGGGTGGCCATAAGATGTTTCACCCTGAAGGCGAAGTGGCCGTGGCGCGCGCGGCCAAAGCCAAGAAGACGGTGCAGATTCTTTCAAGCGCCAGTTCTACTCCTGTAGAAGACGTGGCGAAGGCGCTGGGCTCGCCGCTTTGGTATCAACTCTACATGCCCGTGAAGTGGGAAGGCACGGAGCATTTGGTGCACCGCGTGGAAGAAGCGGGCTGTCCGGTGCTGGTGTGGACCATCGATCTGCTGGGCGGGCGCAACCTGGAAACCGCGGAACGCTTCCGCAGAGCCGACACGCGCCAGTGCACGGGGTGCCACGCCACCGCGCGCGGCGGCCGGGCCGTGGAAGCGTTGCCAATGTTTGCGGGAATCGAAGGCGGCATGAACCCTCCCGCCGCGAACTGGGAATACTTGGAGCGCCTAAAGAAACTGACGAAGATGAAAGTGGTGCTGAAGGGCCTGGAGACGCGCGAGGATGCCAAGGCCGCGTTGGATCACGGCGCCGACGGCGTGGTGGTCTCGAATCACGGCGGCCGGGCAACGGAAACCGGGCGTGGCACGATCGAAGCCTTGGCAGAAGTGGTGGACGCCGTGGGCGCCCGAATACCGGTGTTGATCGATGGCGGCTTCCGCCGCGGCACCGACGTTTTCAAAGCGCTCGCTCTGGGCGCGCGCGGCGTCGGTATTGGACGGCCCTACGTCTGGGGCCTGAGCGCGTTCGGGCAAGACGGCGTGGAACGCGTGCTCGACATTCTGCACGCCGAGCTGCGGTTGACGATGCGCCAGTGCGGGACGGCAGATATTAAACAGATTACGCGCGCTTCGATTATGGCGAGTGACGCACGGATTTTGTGAAGTGAATGTGGGGCCAGGCCTTTCGGCCTGCCGCCGGGCTTCCGCCCGGCGAACCGCTCAGAAACGCGGCGCGAGTCCAGAAGGGGCAGGCCCCACAGCAGGAAAATAGCGAGGTGATTATGGTCTTGGGAAAATTCGCAATCATCGCCGGATTATTCGCCGGTTTCGCGGCCGCGCAGACGCTCGACTTCGAAGTCTATCGCTCGAAAGTCGAGCCGATTTTCATGAAGAAGCGCGGCGCGCATGCCCGTTGCGTCTCGTGCCATTCGGCGAGCAACAGCCGCTTCAAGCTGGAGGAGCTGCCGCAGGGCGCCACAGGTTGGAGCGAGGAGCAATCCAGGAAGAACTTCGATAGCGTCAGCAAGCTGGTGGTTCCCGGCGACCCGCTCAAGAGCCGACTATTAAAGCATCCGCTGGCTCAAGACGCCGGCGGCGATCTGTTTCACAACGGCGGCCGGCAATTCACCTCGCAGACCGACCCCGATTGGCAGATCATCGCCGAGTGGGTAAAGAACGGTCACTAGCATCCGCACGAGTCTCCCGTGACCGTCGCGCACGCGCTCGACCGGTTAGAGAAACATTACGGCAAGCTCCGTCCGATCGGGCCGTCCGACCCTTACGAAATGATCATCTATGCCAACTGCGGCTATCCGGCGAACGACATTACTTGCCCCAAAGGATTTGAGCCGCTGCGCAGAGAAATCGGGCTCGAACCAAAGAAGATTCTCGCGGCGCCCAACGAAAAACTCGCTGCGATCACGAAGCCCGGAGGCATGCTGCCAGACTTGCGCGCGCAGCGATTGAAAGAGATCGCCAGCATCGTACAAGAAGACTACGGCGGCAATCTGGCCTCCGTGCTAAAGAAGCCTCTGCCAGAGGCGAAGAAGGCGCTGAAGCGGTTCCCGACGATCGGCGATCCTGGTGCCGAGAAGATTCTACTGTTTACGAAAGCGGCGCCGGTCCCGGCTGTGCCCGGAGCTTTTACGCACGTGCTGCAGCGGCTCGGTTTTGGCAAAGAGGCAAAAAGCTATTCGACAGGATACCGATCCGCGCAGGAAGCGATCCGCACAGGGTTGCCGCAGGAGTGCGGCGCGCTGATCCGCGCCTACTTGCTGTTTCAGCGGCACGGGCGGGAGCTGTGCAAGCGGAACCGGCCCATGTGCCGGTCGTGCCCGCTGGCGCGGGAATGCCCATATTTCCAGGCGCAGCAATGAGACTCTGACCGCGAGGTTTCCAGCAAGCGGAATCATCTGGCGACGCCTACGAGCCTGAGATCTTACGCACGCGCTTCTTGCTCGGCGCTACTTCCTCTGCAGTGGCTTCTTCCCGCGCGACCGCGGCCGTAGCTACCTGTGCGGGCTTGCGTTTCTCGGCCAGGCTCTTCTTCAGGGCTTCCATGATGTCGATCACTGGCGTTACTTGCGGCGTCGGCGTCTCGATTACCTTCTTGCCCTCGATCTTGGCTTCGATCATCTGCTGCAGATTCTCGCGGTAGGCGTCGTGGTATTTCTGCGGCTCGAACTCGGCCTCGAGCGACGAGATCAGCATCTTGGCCATGGCGAGTTCTTTCTCTTTCACCAGGCTGGTGTCGGTGCGGAACTCGTCCACTTGCCGGATCTCATCCTGGTAATACATGGTGTGCGAAAGAATGCCCTTGGCGCCCGGCCGCAGCACGATGATGTGCTCGCGGTTGTGCATCGCCACCTTGGCCAGCGCGTAGTATTCCGACTGGCGCAGCGCCTCAAACAGCAGTGCGTAGGCTTTTTCACCGCCTTCGTCGGGTGCGACGTAATACGAACTTTCGAGGTAGACGGGGTCGACCTGGACGGACTTGACGAATTCCAGGATCTCCATCACCTTGGCAGTCTTCGGGGCGACCTTTTTGATGTCCTCATCGTCGATGACGACGTAGTGATCCTTCTCGTATTCGTAGCCCTTCACCAGCTCGTTGCGCCCCACGGGCTTGTCCTCGGCCTGGCAATAGGTGACCTGGCGGATGCGCGAATGGTCGTCTTTGTGCAGCAAGTTGAAGCTGATGGTTTCGCTACGTGCCGCGCTAAACAGTCGAACAGGGAAGGAAACCATGCCAAAGGTCAGGTGTCCCCTCCAAACACTAGCAGCCATAAATGTACTCCGCGATTTTCAAGATATCATGTAAACTGAGGCGAATCAAGGCTTTATGGCCCTCGAAGAATACCGCGCCAAACGCAAGTTCGAGAACACCCCCGAACCGGCGCCCGGTGAAGCAACGAGCAAGCCCGGTGCCAAGCCATATTTTTGTGTGCAGCGGCACGATGCCACGCGGCTGCATTACGACTTTCGGCTCGAGATCGATGGCGTGCTGAAGTCGTGGGCAGTGCCGAAAGGGCCGTCGCTCGATCCGACCACAAAGCATTTGGCAGCACATGTGGAAGACCACCCCATCGAGTACGGCGATTTCGAAGGCACCATTCCGAAGGGCAACTACGGCGCTGGCAGCGTGATGCTTTGGGACCACGGCACGTTCGACCTGCTGGGCGACGTGAGCGGCGCCGAGCAACTGGCGCGTGGGGACCTGAAGTTTCGGCTGCACGGCAAAAAGCTGAACGGCGATTTCGCCATCGTGCACATGAAGAACCGCGGCAAAGGCAACGAGTGGCTGCTGATTAAGAAGAAGGATGAGTTCGCCGTGCCCGGCTGGGATGTGGAGAACTACGCCTATAGCGCGCTTTCCGGCCGTACGCAGGAAGAAATCGCGAAGAATCTGCCGGCGCGCAAGAGTAAGCAGAAAACCGCTGGGGCTTCCGACCGCGTGTGGGCCAGCAGCCGTCCCGCGAAAAGGACGGCCAAGAGTGCGGCGGCCATCCCTGCTTCGCCGGCGCGGGCTAAAAAAAAACTCAAATTGACCTCGGGAGCCTGAAAGGCGCGCGGGCGGCCGAAATGCCGGCGGCCATCGAGCCCATGAAAGCGACGCTGGCGGAGAAGCCGCCGCGCGGCGCCGACTGGCTGTTCGAGGTGAAGTGGGATGGCGTCCGCGCCATTGCGTTTATTGACCACGAGGAGCTGCGGCTGCAATCGCGCAGCGGCATCCGCTGCGAACGCCAATACCCGGAACTGGCGGTGATGCCGCACCAGATCGCGGCAAACCAGGCGGTGCTCGATGGCGAAATTGCGGTGCTCGATGACAAGGGCGTCTCTCGATTCCACCTGATCCAGCCGCGCATTGCCAATGCCGACTCCAATTCGATTGCGCACCTGGTGCGCTCCACGCCCGTGGTGTACTTCGTCTTCGACGTGCTGTACCTGGATGGCTACGATCTCCGAGGCGTGGCGCTCAGCGAGCGGCGGAGGCTGCTTGAGGAAATTGTCGAGCCCAACGCCGTCCTGCGAATCTCGGAAGCCTTCCCCGGCGCGGGCGAGGAGTTGCTGACGGCGGCGAGCGAGCATGGGCTCGAAGGCATTCTGGCCAAGCATGCCTCCAGCATCTACGAAGCGAAGCGCAGCCGTGATTGGTTCAAGATCAAGATCAACACCGAGCAGGAATTCGTGATCGGCGGATTCACGGAGCCGCAGGGAGACCGCGAATATTTCGGGGCCCTGGTTTTGGGCACATACGATGGCGGCGATCTGCGCTGGGTGGGCAACGTTGGGACGGGCTTCGATCAGAAGATGCTGAAGTTTCTGCACGGCCGTTTAAAGCCGCTCGTAACGGATCAATGCCCCTTTGCCGAGAGGCCCCGTCCGGACAAGGGCATGACGTGGGTTCGCCCCGAATTGGTGTGCCAGGTAAAGTATCTTAGCTGGACGCAGGACGCCCGGTTGCGCGCACCCGTGTTCGAAGGGCTGCGGAACGATGTGAAGCCTACGCAGGTGAAGCGTGAGGAGCCCGAGGCGAGGCCCGAGCCGGCCGAAGAGATGTTCGCGGGAAGCGAAAAAGAGGCCACGCGCCAAATCGACGGACAGTCGCTCAAGTTCACCAACCTGAGCAAGGTCTACTATCCGGACGACGGTTACACCAAGCGCGACGTCTTGAACTACTACGCGGCCATTGCCGGCCTGATCCTGCCGCACCTGAAAGACCGGCCGCTCTCGCTCAAGCGGTATCCGGAAGGAATCAAGAAGGAGTTCTTTTTTCAGAAGAACACTCCGGATGCGTTCGCGCCGTGGCTGCGCACCGAGTTGATTGAATCGGACCACAACCACGGGCCGATCAACTACGTGTTTGCCGACGACACTGCCAGCCTGATGTACCTGGTGAACCTGGGGTGCATCGACCACAACCCTTGGATGAGCCGCTCGGGCACGCTCGGTCATCCCGATTTCATGCTGATCGATCTGGACCCGCAGGAGTGCCCGTTCGAGATGATCGTGGAGGCGGCGCTACTGGTGAAGCGCGTGCTCGACCGCATCGGGCTCACTGGTTATCCGAAAACCACCGGCGGCGACGGTATGCACGTGTACGTTCCGCTCGAGCCCATCTACAGCTACGAGGAAGCGCGCGTGTTTGCCGAACTGATCGCGCGCCTGGTGTTCGATGAAAAGCCCGAGCTGTTTACCACGCCGCGCTCAGTGGCGAAGCGTAAGCAGAACCGCGTGTATTTCGACTACCTGCAGATCGGGAAATCGAAGACGATTGCAGCGCCGTACGTGCTGCGCGCTTATCCGGGCGCACCGGTGGCGACTCCCCTTGAGTGGAGCGAAGTGAAGCCGGGATTGCGGCCCGGCCAGTTTCACATCGGCAATGCCCGCTCGCGATTCGCGGAGAAAGGCGATCTGTTTGCGGGTGTGCTCAAGAAGCCGCAGCGGATTGAGGCGGCATTGGGGAAGCTGGAGAAGTTGCTCCAAGAGGCGCGCCGCTGAATCGGCTGCGAAACCCGCTAGCGTGGCCCGAAGGCATTCCTTACCGCTTCTTCACGTCCAGCTCACACAGGATTCCGCACAGGGCGTTGAAATCCACGCTGTCGGGCTTCTCTTTCAGTTTTAACTCGGAGTGAGCGGTGGGCTTGTCGAGGGTCAATTTGCCGGACAAAACTCCGTTCTTGTTGTGCAGGACTATCGGCAGGACGGAGCGGAAGCCGTCCGGCACGCCGCGCTATGTGGCGTCGAGTTTCAGCGTCGGCCCTTCCGGCCGAGAGGGGCATGATTTTCCAGCCACTCTACAACATCCAGTTTCGAACGCTAGCGGGGCTCGTCGACGAACCGCCAGGATTCTATGGGCTCTGTTCAGCTCGGCTTATTAGCGAGAGAGTGTTGAGTCACTCACGAAATCCAGCGCCCTGGCGTGCGGTTCGATGTTATGCGTTTCCGGTCGTGTCACGGCGAATGCGGAAAATGGGTGGTGTGATGCCGACAAGCGTGAGTCTATCGCTGTCGCATCTGTTCGGGGCCGCCGCCAGCCAAAGTCCGACTTGACGACGTCAACTTGGGCTGGCGGATAACCCAACTGACGTGGACGGCGTATCACGGGATCTATCCGGGTGATTGAACAGTAGGCTATTATCACCAGGTAAGGGCCCGAGCGGTGCACCTCTTTCCGAGCGGCGCGTAATCCGGGCGGAGCGTGTTCCCCCACGAGGGACTGGCGATGAACTTGTGTAACAACTCGCGACAAACAGATTCCAATCTCCGGCGCGCCATCGTGCTCGGAACTGGCTCCTGCATTTGGTAAGGACCAGTTTCGACTGCTCGAATCCCTTCATTCGCCAAGTCCGGCCCGGTTGGCGCACCATGGCCTGCGAGTACGGCGCCAAACTCGTACAATTGAGCAACATGGCGCCGTTTGAGTTGACACCTCTAAAGGATCGACCGCTGCGCATTGGCCTGATCGTGCCGTCGTCCAACACGGTGATGGAACCGGATTTCCATCAGCAATTTGGACGGACTGCTATCGTCAGCACAACGCGCATTTTCCTGGAGGAAGTAACTCGGGAGGATGAATTGCGGATGTTGGACAACGATCTGCCAAAGGCCACCGAACTCATTCGCACGACGGCCCCGGATGTCGTCATCTTTGGCTGCACCTCCGCAGGAGCGCTCGGCACGTTGGCCCACGATCGCCAGATCGGCGAGAGAATCCGGAGGGGAGCCGGAGCCCCAGCCGTCACCGTTCTCGAGGCCGTACTCAGGAAGGTGAGCGCGATTGACCCGCGGAAGATCGCGGTATTCACGCCTTACACGGAAGACTTGACGAACAGCATCGCATCCTCTCTCAGGGAAGCTGGTTATCCGCCGGTGAAGGCCGTTGGCATGGGCATTCGGGGAAACCTCGATATCGGCAGAGTTCCACCATCGGAAGTCATCCGCTTTGTGGAATCCCAAGTGGCAGGATGTACCCCGGATTGCGTTTTTCTCTCCTGCACCAACTGGCGAGCCGTCGAGGCTATCGAACCGTTGCAGAGGAAACTGGGGTTGCCGATCGTCACCAGCAACCAAGCGGCGGTGGACGCTGTGCGGCGAGTTGGGGCCGGTGGCGGCGCTCATGCCTGCTGAAGCCGTTGTTGCAGTCGGTGATGTCGAAGGAAGAACGATCGGCAAAGTGCGGCGGCGGATCATTCCCCTGCTCGTGCTGTTGTATGTTGTCGCCTACGTCGACCGGATCAATGTCGGTTTTGCGGCGCTGACAATGAATGCTGCGCTGGGGATCAACAGCGCCCAGTTCGGACTAGTCGCCGGAATCTTCTTTTGGGGCTATTTCATCTTTGAGGTGCCCAGCAATCTCCTGCTTCACCGCGTTGGCGCGCGCATGTGGATCGGCCGTATTCTGGTCACTTGGGGCATCGTGGCAATGGCCACTGGAGCCGTGCATAACCTGCAACAGTTTTATGTTGCCCGATTTCTGCTAGGCGTTGCCGAAGCCGGCTTCTTCCCCGGTATCATCCTGTATCTGACTTATTGGTTCCGCCAGCGCGACCAGGCCCGCGTCATTTCTCTGTTCGTTACCGCGCTGCCGGTGGCCAGTATCCTGGGCGCACCTGTTTCAGGATTCATACTCGATCACGCGCATTGGGCAGGGCTGAGCAGCTGGCGATGGCTTCTATTTCTGGAAGCGCTCCCGGCCATCGTCTGCGGCGTGCTCACCTGCTTCCTGCTTCCCGGCCGCCCGGCGGAGGCGCGATTTCTGGCGAAAGAAGAGAAGAGCTGGCTCATCGCCGAATTGGCTCGCGAAGAGCATGCGAAAACTACCGGGCACTCGATTTCGGCGTCGCGCGCGCTGGCTCATCCCCGTGTGTGGCATCTGGCAGCGGTGCTTTTTGGGTTCGATATCGGGTTGTATGCCATGAGTTTTTACATGCCGCAAGTGGTCAAAGCGCTTTCGAACGGCTTCTCTAACACGGTGGTGGGCGTCCTCGTTATGGTTCCCCACCTGGCCGGGTTGGCGGCGATGGTTCTCGTATCCCGCAGTTCCGACCGAAGATTGGAACGGAGATACCACAGCGCTATCCCGATC
>DATJAK010000267.1:0-15640 GCA_035516375.1 Bryobacteraceae bacterium | reverse complement strand
ACATGCCGGACTTGACGAAGCTTGCAGCTTGCTCGCTGGAGATAGTTTGCGCCGGAGCGACCGCGATCCGTGTGGGCATAGCCGAGGATTCCCCAGATTGTACCTCGGCCGGGTGCTGAAACGAGCGCTGTAACTTGACAGCGACCGCCGCTTGGCCATACCCTGATGGGCAATCCACGGATGCAACCGCAGCGCGATTGGCACGTTTGCCTTGCCGCGAGTATGAGGAGGAGGCTGAGGATGTTGGCAGCAGGAAGATGGCTGAGGGCACTGGCTTTGCTGGCGGCCCTGCCTCTCTACGCCCAAAATGGGCCGCAGCGCGTCCCGGAGAACGCTACGACGCGCGTATCGGACCACGTTTATGTGATCATCGGCTTTCCCAACATCGAGTACGTGGTGGGCAGCCGGGGAACGTTGGTGGTCGATACGGGCATGGGAGTTCCCAATGGAACGGTGGTCGTGCGCGAAGCCGAAAAGCTCTCCAAGGGACCGAACCTGTACCTCACCACCACGCATTTCCATCCCGAGCACGCTTCCGGCGACCAGGCGTTCCCCGCGAAGACGGTGATCATCCGGCCTGCCGTGCAGCAGCAGGAGATGGAAAAGCACGGCGAGGAGTTTTTCGAAATGTTCCGCGGCTTTTCCGCGCAGTTCAAAAACGAACTGAAAGACGTGAAGATCCGGCGGCCCGATCTGGTTTTCGACCGCGAAGTGACGCTCGATCTGGGCGGCGTTACGGCACGGCTGTTCTGGCTGGGGGCGGCGCATACCCAGGGGGACGAGCTCATCATGGTGGAGCCCGACAGCGCGCTCATTTCCGGCGATATCGTGCAGAACAAGATCGTTCCCAACATGCCCAATGCTGACGCGAACGTGAAGAACTGGCTGGCGATTCTGGATCAGCTTGAACCGTTGAAACCGCGCTACGTCGTGCCCGATCATGGAGCGCTGGGCGACGGCTCGCTGATCGGAAAAGAGCGGGCGTTCCTCTCCGATCTGCAAACACGCGCCCTGGCGCTCAAGCGCCAAGGGAAATCGGCGGACGAGGCGGCCCAAATGATCGCCGACGAATTCAAAACGAAGTACCCCGATTGGCAAAGCATGGGCCCGGTCGCGAACGTGGTCCGGCGGGTGTATGCCGAAGCCCCATGATCCGGGGGATTCTGTTTGACCTCGACGGCGTTCTTTACAACGACAACCGCCCGATCGCCGGCGCTGTAGAAACGGTGACGTGGGTGCGAGAGCGGCAGATCCCGCACCTGTTCGTTACCAACACCACTTCTCGTGCCCGCTCGGTCCTGGTAGAAAAGCTCGGCTCGTTCGGCATACCGGTAAGCGAAGCGGAGATTCACACCCCCGCCGCCGTCACAGCGCAGTGGCTGCGCACCCAGCCACTGGGAGAGATTGCGTTGTTTCTGCGGCCCTCAACGCGGTCGGAATTCGCCGGCCTGCCTTGCCTTCCCGATTATGCCGAGCGCGGAGCCTCTTACGTGGTGATCGGCGATCTGGAGGACATGTGGGACTACCACACGCTCAACCGCGCGTTTCGCCTGTTGCATCACAACCCGGACGCGCAGCTCATCGCGTTAGGCATGACTCGCTATTGGCTGGCGCACGATGGCCTGGCGCTGGACGTCGCTCCCTTTGTGGCGGCCCTGGAACACGCCACCGGGCGCAAGCCGCTGGTGTTCGGTAAGCCCGCCGCCGCGTTCTTTCAGGGCGCAGTGGAGAGGCTGGGACTTCCCGCGGGCGAGATCCTCATGATCGGCGACGATATCACTGCCGACGTGGGCGGCGCGCAAGCGGCGGGCTTGCAGGGGGCGCTGGTGAAGACGGGGAAGTTTCGTCCGGCGGATTTGGAGGGCGACGTGCGGCCGTACGCGGTGCTCGATTCGGTGGCGGATCTTCCGCGGTGGTGGGAGAGTGCATCGGGAACGGGAGCATGAGCGCGGGAGCGTTGGTGTCACTAGAAGAGTACCTGGGCAGCTCTTACGATCCCGACATGGAATATGTCGACGGGGTTCTGGTGGAGCGTCACGTCGGCGAGTGGCTGCATTCGTTGATCCAGAGCAATCTGATCGTCGCTATAAGCCGGAAATATCCGCACATATATGCCCTACCCGGGCTCCGCTCGCAAACCTACACCACACGCTACCGCCTGCCGGACGTCTGTGTCTTACTCTCGCCTCCTAAGACTAAGTACCTGTTGGACGCCGCTTTTCTTGTCATCGAGATTCTGTCAGAAGACGATCGGATGACCAAGATGATGGAGAAACTGGAAGAGTACAGCCGTAAGGGCGTACCCAACATCTGGGTCATCGATCCAAGGTTGCGCACGATTAGCATCTATTCGGGTGGGGACTTACACGAGGTTCGCGGCGATGTGGTCGCAACGGCCGCAGCAGGTGATATTCGACTGGAACTGGCTCGGGAAGCGATCTTTGACGAGTAGCACGTGGGGCAGCCCTTCCGGGCTGCCGCCGCCTTTTCCAGGCGGCGCGCCGGGCGGAAGCCCGGCGGCAGGCCGGAAGGCCTGGCCCCACTACTCCAGAAGAATACTGGAGCAGGTCAGGCCGGCTTCGGCTTTCATCAGTTCGGAGATATCTAACGTCCGCACCTTCCAGTCGAGTTGTTGGAGCAGAGCGGCCGTTTCGGGGAACGACGCGGCAACCATGACCGTATCGCCGACCGTCAGGACATTGGCGGCGCGTGGTTCGCTTGCCGGCACGTCGATGATGGGCAGTCGCTGGAATGGCGCGGTGTCGAACCATTCGCGGTTCGCCAGGATCGCGCGATCACCCAGCGAGCAACAGGCAGACTTCAAGTGCAAGCAGCCGCGCACTTCCACCGGAAGCACCGCGTAGCCGAACGGACGTAGCTGCTCTTCCAATTGAGCGATGCCGGCTTGGTTGGTGCGCGCTGATAGTCCGACGTAGAGCGTTTTGCCGATGCGCAGGACGTCGCCGCCCTCCAGGGTTGCCGGCTCGCGCAGCCAACGCAGCGGCCGGTAATCCGCCAGCGCCTCCGCCAGGCTGTCCGATTCCTTTCGCCGCGACTCCGCTCCCATGCGCGTCATCACCGCCACTTCTTCCACCACCACTGCGGGGTCTTCTACAAAGACAGAGTCCGGCAAATCCGGCTCGGGTAGGAGCGAAACTACCGAAACCCCCAGATCGCGCAAACAGGTTTCATATTGCCGATGCTGTTCCACCGCGCGCGCGAAGTTGATTGGCTGGCGCGGCAGGTGACTCAGCTCGCAGCGGTTGATGGCGGGGCTGACGGCGCGGGTAATGGCGGTGAGCAAGGGTCCATTACTTCCCGACGATGTGCTCGACGTCCTGGTTGTTTTCGTTGCAGATGTATTCCTGAATCTCGCCCTTGACCATCAACGGCGAGGTCCGCTTGATTCGCCACGGCTCGGTATACGCGCCCGGATCTTCGATGGTGATGTCCATATCGAGATTGCCGTAATCGCGGCGATGGAAGCGCTCGGTCACGTGAAGCTGTTCGGTGTGCGGGTGTCCCTGGAAATCGAACCAGAATTTGTCGTTGAAGCCGATGGTGTCGATCACGAGGGTGTCGCCGTCCCACTTGCCGATGGAGTCGCCATACCAGGTCGGGTCAAGGTCCTTCGGGTGCTCGCGGTTGAAGAAGATCTGCCGGTAGGTGTGAATGTTTCCTTCGAAGAGCATCACCAGCAGATTTGGTGTCTGCAGGATCTTCCACGGAAACGGATTCATGCGCGGCACACCGGCCGGCAGGCATTGCGATTCCGGGTCGCCCTTGGAATGATTCTCTGTGCGTTCTTTGGTCAGGGCCGCGGCCCACGGCAGCATGGCCGGCTTACCGGGGTCGACCGTACGGGGCGAAAACCAAACGCCGGAAAGGTCGGGCTTGCCATCTACCATCCGCGGCACGGGTCCGGCGGGACCTTCTCGCCGGGCGCTCATCGGATTGCCTTCGGGACCCGGAATGCTGCCTCCGGGTGGCGGAAGTGAGGGGCGCGTTTGCGCCATGGCGGCGACTGAGAGCCAAACCAGCATCACCGGAGTACTCAGAGGCTTCATTCGGTTCCTCCCGTAGGGCAGACGATCGGTTTGTGTCGTCTGCCGGCTTTCAAGCCGGAAAGGCAGACCGCAAAAAGCGACAGTCTGCCCTACTTTCATCCGCCGATCGATTTCCAATTTTTCACCAAGTGATCCGCCGTCCGCCAGGCCAGCGCTTGCAGCGTGAGGGTCGGATTGCGCGCGCCGTTGGTGCCCATCACTGAGCCGCCCAGCACACCCAGATTCGGGATCTCGTGCGAGAAGCCCCATTTGTCAACAACGTTGGTTTGCGGATTGTCGCCCATGCGCGTTCCACCGAAGGCGTGCGTGGAGAGAGCGGGTCCGGGGCCTACGGTCTTGATTACTTCCACGGCACCCGCCGCGCGGTACCATTCCTCCATCTTGTCGGCCACAAATTTCGCCGCCGCGGGCTCGTTTTGTTTGGGACCGCTCGTCACGCGGCAGACCGGGTCGCCGAGGGGGTCGCGCACCGTGGGGTCGAGATCCAGATAAGTGTTCTCGTAGGGAAACGTGTTGCCTTGCAGATACGCCGAGTTCCAGCGGCCGGCATTCTCGTGAATGAACGCCTTCCATTTGGAGCCCCAGGCCGGGGCTTTGCCGAACGTGGTCATGGCCGCGGACGCGATGGGGTGATGCTCATGATACGCCTCGATGCAGTAGCCGCCGATGAAGCCCAGGCTCGCGTGATCAAAGTTGTCGTCGGCCCAGTCGTTGACGGCCACGCCTTGCGCGATGGCGCCGTACCACGTGTTCAGGTCGAAGGGGAATAGCGCGGTGACGCCCACTCCGGCTTGCGCATCCCAGTGTCCGAAGTAGTGCTTGCCTACCTGGCCGTGGTTGTTGGAGAGGCCGTTGGGATAGGCTTTCGATTTCGAAAGGAGCAAGAGGCGCGTGTTCTCGTAGGTGTAGGAAGCCAGCAGAACGACTTTGGCCGGCTGGAAGTATTCTTTTCCGTCGCGGAGGTACTGGACGCCGGCCGCTTTGCCGTTTGCGCCGGATACAATGCGCGTTACTTGAGAGCGGTCGAATACCGTGAGGTTCCTGGTCTTCTGCGCCTGCGGAATGGTGGTTACCGCGGTCGAATTCTTGGCGCTGATGTGACAGCCACCGCGATCGCAATAGCCGTGATAGGCGCAGCTCGCGCGGCCCTGGTACGGCTGCGAATTGATGGCAGCGGGGTTGCGAAACGGATGCCAGCCGAGTTTCTTGGCCGCGGTCATCATGAGATCGGTGAACTCGGTGCCGCGCATCGGCGGCATGGGATACTCGCGCTTTCGCGGCCCTTCGAAGATGTCGCCGGCGGGATCGATCTTGCCCTGGATGTTGCCGGCCTTACCCGCTACGCCGATGGCGTACTCGACCAGGTCGTAGTAGGGCTCGATATCGTCGTAGGTGAGCGGCCAATCTTCGAGAGTGGTGCCCGCGGGAATGGAACTCGCGCCATAGCGTCGGGTGGCCCGGGAGCGCACTTGGAAATCCCATGGGTTGAAACGCCAGCTTTGCGCGTGATAGTGGATCGACGTCCCGCCGACGGCGTTCATCATGGGATGAATCGCCGCCTGGCGCGCTGCGGTGGAAGGGCTGGTGCGAAAAGTGGGGATCTCGCCGCGTGCTTTGGAACCAGTGGTGACTAAGGCGCGGACATTATTGTGGATCTCGTCGGGCTTGAAGCTGTGCGGATCCATCCAGGCGCCGGCCTCGATACCCGCCACTTTGAGCCCGGCTTGGGCTAGCGGTAGCACAGCGACACCGCCGGCGGCGCCGAGTCCAATGACCGCCACGTCCACAGGCTTCAGGGTAATCGCCATGCGTCCCTCACTGGAGACACAGGCCGGGAGGCCTGTGCTACGTGGCACAGGCTTCCTGGCCTGTGTTTCTCAGTGTTCGATTATCTCACGCGCGCGGCGGAGCGCATTCCGAACCTTTTTTCCGATGCTGTTGCCGCTCTCCGACCGCGTGGCGGGATCGGTCCACAGTGCGCCGCGGGCTGGATACGCCTTGCTTTTGAGCAGGCGCTGAAATCGGGGGTACTGGCGCAACGGGTCCCACACCGGCATGAGGGCCAGGTACATGGTCCACAAGTCGCCGTCGCGGCAGGCGCGCTCGAGGCTGCGGATGGCGTCGTGGGTGTGCCCGCAGGCCACGTGGGCCAGCGCCAGCGCCACGCCGGGAACGTAGTAGTCGCGCGCGCGGGCGCTCAGTTCCTGGAGCAGGGCGCGAGCCTGATCCGGGGAACCGGCGGCGGCCTCGGCGTACGCCAGCGCACCCAGCGCCAGGGCGTGGCGGCCACTGACCTCCACCAGACGCCGGGCCGCGGCAGCCGCGCGGGCAGCGTCGCCGATCGCCAGCAAGCTTAGGGGAAGCACGGCGCCGTTGACCACGGGCGCGGGGTCCGGCAGTTCCTCCCGGCTCTGACGGGGTCCGGAAAACGACACGATGGCCTGATCGAACTGGCGGGCATTGTAGTGGCAGAACGCCAGATCCGCCCAGAACATTTCGCTGTGCGGTTCCAACTTGCGCGCGCGCTCGAGCGATGCAATTGCCATCTCCGATTTCCCGCGCGCCGAGTTGATCAGGCCGAACCAATCGTGCGCGGCAGCGAATTCGGGGTTGAGCGCCATAGCCATTTGCAAGTGATGCGTCGCGGTTTCGAAATCTCCGTCGTGCATCCAGAGCGCCAAGCCGAGAGAAGCGTGCGCCTCGGCCAGTTTGCCATCGAGCTCGATAGCGGTGCGCGCCGACGCGATGGCGGCGGCGAAGGATTCCATGGGCGGCAGCAGCCCCCAGATGCCCAACGCGATGTGATAATCGGCGATGCCGGCGTGCGCGCGCGCATAGCCGGGATCTTCGGCTACGGCGTCGGTGAACTGCACCAGCGCGTGCGGCAGCGCCTCCTCGGTAAACCGGCTCCAATACCAGCGCCCTCGCAGGTACGCCTCGTGCGCCTTGGCGCTGGCCGTTCCGCGCCGCGCCAGATCGCTTTTCTCCTCGCCCGTCATCTGCGGAATCAGGGCTTGGGCCACGCGCGCGGCAATCGAGTCTTCCACTTTGAGCAGGTCTTCGAAATGTTCGTCGAAATGATCGGCCCAGACGGGAGTTTGTCCGCGCACTTCGACCAGTTGCACGGTAACCCGCATGCGCTCCCTGGCCTTCTGGATGCGGCCTTCGAGCACGTACTGAACATTGAGCTGACGGCCGGCATCGAGCGCGTTAGCCGAAGACGAGAAGCGTATGACTGCGCCGGTAGGCCGCACCGCGATTCGGCCTACGTTGCTGAGCCGGGTGATCAAGGCGTCCGTGATACCTACCGCGAGGTAGTTCTCCGAGGTGTTGTCGATCGCCAGAACCTGGAAAGGCAGGACAGCTATCGAGTTCGCCTGCGGGCCTTCCGCGCCGCGCGGCCGTGTCTGGTCTGGGCCGTACGCGGGGACTTCGCCGCCATCCCGGGCGATTTCCAGATCCGCCGCAAAGGCCTCCACCGATTCGTATCGCTCGCGAGGGTCCTCCAGCACCGCCTTCAGCACCGCATTGCGCACATTGCGCAGCAGGAGGCGGGTCGAATTGTCGGAGGTATCTTCCGGCATTTCGAACGAGCGCACACCGTCATTGCGGCGCGCCCGCTGGCCGGTCGTCAGCTCCCATAGCACCAGTCCCAAAGAGTACAGATCGCTGCGAACGGTGACCGGCTCGCCGCGGAATTGCTCCGGGCTGGCGTAGGCCGGCGTGATCAGGCGCATTTGCGTGAGCGTTTTCTCTTCACCGGTTACGGGCTCCGGATCCAATATCTTGGCAATGCCGAAATCCAGGAGTTTGGGCGTGCCATCAGGCGTGACCAGGATATTGCTCGGCTTGAGGTCGCGGTGGATGATCATGCGCCGGTGCGCGTAATGCACGGCAGCGCAGACTTGCAGGAAGATGCCGAGCCTTTCGCGCAACCCCAACGCGAGCGACCGGCAATGGGTCAACAGCGGCCGCCCTTCCACGTACTCCATGACGAAGTAGGGGTAACCTTGCGCTGTGGCGCCGCCATCCAGCAGGCGCGCGATATTGGGATGTTCCAGGCGCGCCAGAATCTCGCGCTCGTTGCGGAAGCGGCGAATGGCGAAATCGCTCTCCATGCCTTCGCGGATCAGCTTGACCGCCACATGCCCATGCGGTTCGTCACTGGCCCGGACGGCGAGGTAGACCGTCCCCATGCCGCCGTGGCCGATTTCGCGAATCAACTGGTAGGCTCCGACCTGCTCGCCGGCCAGGCTGGCGGCGGATTCCACGGCATCCTCCGCGTCCTCCGCTTGGTCCGGCGCCTGGACGCGCAAAGGCGGCGACTCCAGGAAATCCCCGGCATCTTCGTGCGACTCGAGCAAAGACATCACCTCGGCACGGAGTTCCTCGTCTGCCCGTGCTTGCGCGCACACGAAAACGGCGCGTTCGGGCGGGCTCACTTTCAGCGCCGCGTCCATTAGTGCTTTGACGGTCTGCCAGCGGTCAGAAGTCACAGAGATATCCCAGCAGATGAGAGGGAACTGCTTTTCCCGTATCTTACACTAAAGCGAGATTCCGGGGAATTACACGCCAAACTGGCGTAAATGGTGATCGGTATGGAGGTAGCCCCAGCGCAGCCACTCGCGCTCCTGCATGCTACCAAAGATGGGATGGGGGGTCCGGGCCGGAGCAGTACCAGGCTCGGAAAATCTTTCGATCAATGCGATCAGCTCAGCGCGATCTTGCTGAAAGTCGCCCGGTGGCGTTCCGCCGGTGCCTTGTTCCACCTCGGGGCGTGTGGGGACGTCCTTCGGCCAAGGCACCGGCATCCGAAGAGCCAGCCACTTGACGGCCGTCCGCTGGACGAAGCCGGTGGCGTGGCTCACATACTTCATTCCCAAAGTCGCGCGGAAGGAATCGGCTAGATGACAAAGCATTTGATGCGCTGTCATGCGGCCCCATAGCGGCGGGCTCTCGGGCTTGACAGCAGCGATTCTTTGAAAAATCCTCTGCCGAACCTGTGGTTCGCCTAGATGCACCATCCGCGCGACCAAACCAGCGAGCCGGCCGGGCAGGTCCCAGAAGTTCCTGGCTCCTGCCCCCTCCGAAGGCCAGCTTCGCTTCACCAGATAACGCGCAACGATTCTAAACTTCGGCTCATTGTTACGCAAAATAAATTGCGGCTTCGGTATAATCCGAAATAGTCCACCACGATGTCTCCCGAACCGGCCGCCGACGTCACGCAACTGCTAGTGAGCTGGAGCGCCGGAAACCACGAAGCGCTCGAGAAGCTGATGCCGTTGGTGTATTCAGAGCTCCGGCGGCTGGCTGCCGCCTACTTGCGCCGCGAGCGGCCCGACCACACCCTGCAAAGTACGGCCCTGGTGCACGAAGCGTTCTTGAAACTGGTGAATCAGCGCGACGTGGAGTGGCGCAACCGGGCGCATTTCTATGGGATTGCCGCGCAGATGATCCGGCGGATACTGGTGGATTACGCACGCTCGCACCACGCCGAGAAGCGCGGCTCGCACGCCGTGAAATTGGCGTTAGACGAAGCTCTGGGCGTGCCAGACCACACGGAATTAGACCTGGTCGGGCTCAATGAAGCGCTCGAACAACTTGCCGAAATGGATCCGCGCCAGAACCGGATCGTCGAATTGCGTTTCTTTGCGGGTCTTTCGATCGAGGAAACTGCTGAAGTGATGCAGCTTTCCCCGGCCACCATCAAGCGGGAATGGAATTCGGCGCGGGCGTGGCTGTTTCGCGAACTCTCGCGGAATCGGGCAACCGACGCCTGACGGCACTTCGCGCGTCCACACCCACCGGTATTGGAAACACGTTGTTCGGACGCCCGGCAGCAAGGTCGGGTGAGCTTTCGAACCCCACGACGTACTCGCGAAGGCAGACCGCGCACCGGTATTTTCCCCGGATCGGCCACATCGCCGACCGGTGCACGTAGATGCACCAAAACTCACTGATTCGATCCAGCAGGCGACTCATTCTGCCCTCCTGATCAGCACGCGCAAAACCGGAGGGATTTGGCTCACCCACATTCTGGTGAAGTACTAGTGATCGCATTGAGCCGGAATCTCATCTTTTCGCGCGGTAGTTGGTATGGATGCCCTAATCATTGGCACGGCGGTCGCCGGCGGCGCGGGTGTCGCTTTGCTGGCGCAGAAGGCAGCGCTGCGGTTGTTCGTGTGGGCGCTGGCGCACCGTTCCGAGCGCTAACGTGTAAGACCGCGGGCCCGGACGCCTTGGCTACTGCGGACAGGGGAGCACTTCCGTCCAGCGGAAGCTCTGTAAGCCTCCCAGGCTCGTCCAAGTGGTGTGATAGCGGCCATAGATATCGGGTTCGCGCGGGTCGCCCCAGCTTCCATCCGGGTTTTGCGAGGATAGCAGGTAGTCGGCGCCCTGCTCGAGCAGCGGATCGGAAAACGTCATGCCGAACGCCTGCAGCGTGTCCATGTACTCACCCAGCGTTTCCGCGTCGCGGTCGCGAATCGATTGGATCAGGTTGTCCTTAAGATAAGCGTATTCCTGCGGAAAACAGGCTGGCGAGAGGCGTTTCTGATTGTAACTGTTATAGGTGTAGACCACGTGCGTAACGCAGTAGACGGCGTCGTAGTAGATGCGGTCGGGGACAGACCCACGGGAAGGATAGGGACGCAGCGCGGGGAGCCAGCGCAGCGCATTCTTATATGGTCCGCCCACCGACACGCCGTACCCATCGCCTCCGAAGGTGGCGATCAACGCGTCGGTTAACAGGCCATAGCGCGTGCGCATTTTGAGCTTGGTGCCGCATCTCGAACATGTCTGGGCGCCGCGGTCATTTTGGTGCCCGCATTTGGAACAGAGCTCCGGGATATCCTCAGGCGGAGCCTCGCGGGCGGGATCAAAGAAGAGATAATCGGCTGCCGTGAACCGCGTGGTGGCTTTGCGCAAGGCCTCACGCATGGCGGGATCGGGAACGCCCAGCAGTTCGGCGGTGTAGCTTCCGTTGGCGAGCTCGGCAACCTCATCGGCATTTGCGTCCGCCGGTACTTTTGGATACAAACGGCGCCATTCGCGGGCGCGCTCGTGACCCATTCGCCAGGCCAGGTCGCTCAATTCCCGATCGGCCGTGGTGGACTGGATGTTGTAGAAGGCCCAAATGAGATCGCTGCCCCATTGGCCGAAGGTCTTGGGATCGCTGGCCACCGTGTAGATGAAGAACAGCCCGCGCCGCACCGCGCGGTCGCGGTCGGCCGTTGTGTATCGCGAGCCCGGCCAGAGTGGGGTGCTGCGCCCCTGGTAGGCCGCGATCAGAGTGGCCACGATCCCCACCAGAGGCAATAGCAAATAGAGGTACCGGGGCCTCATCTCGCTAGTCTTGCATAGAACGCAGGCCCGGCCCGGCTACGGCATGAGTGCAACGGCCACGGTCTGCCAACCACGCGCGCGCGAATTCCAGCGGAACAGCGCATCAAAGGAATCCATGGCAATACGAGCAGCGTGCGACGGCGTTTGCGCCACGTCACCGATCAGCTTGCGGCCGCGCGCGATCACCACCGCGCGGTAGAAATTGAAGAACGGAAAGCCTGCGCCGTGCGCCCGTTCCACCTGGAAGCCGGTCTGTTCCAACAGCGCGCGCAGATCCTCCGGGTTGTAGTGGCGGCGATGGCCGATGTGCCGATCGAACTCCGACATCGGGCCGCCCGGCACGGTGACGATCAGACGGCAGCCCGGCGCCAGCCACGGCTGAACGTTTGCCAGCAGGCGTTCCGGCTCATCCAGGTGCTCCAGAACCTCGGAGCAGACGGCATGCGTGGCCCATTCACGGCGCAACCCGGAAGCAGGGCCTTCGGCGAGCAGATCGCACGGGAGAAACTCGGCGGACGGAACTTTGCGGCGGGCCATCTGGACACCCGATGCGCTTAACTCCAGGCCGAGGACCTGCACGTTGGGGAAAGCTGCAGCGGCATCGGCGGCGAAATCGCCTTGCCCGCTACCGATATCCAGAAGCCGCGTGGGGGCCTCGCCGAGCAGCGACAGGATCAGGCGGCGGCGGAATCGCTGGGCCGGATTGCGTTCCGCGGCATGCGCGTAGTCGTCCCAATGCCGATCCCACCCATCGCGCTCGGAAGCGCTGGAATAGGCTGCGTTCATGCGGCCCATAGCTTGCCCTGGCGGGCATCCTGCAACATCGACTGCATGGAGGCGCGTAGAGCTTCGCGCGTCTTGCGCCGGCAGGTCCATCCAATTTCGCGGATGCGATCGGTATTCAACCGTACAATGGGCACGTCGCCTTTCCAGCCCCGATTGCCGCCCGTGTATTCGAACGTCACCGAGCCGGGCCGCAAGTCCATCACCTCGACCGCCAACTCGGCGATCTCACGCACCGTAATGTAATCGCCGGTAGCGACGTTATAGGCGCGGAATCCGGCATGCGTCTTTTCCATGGCGGTAAATACGGCATTCACCACGTCGTCAACATGAATGTAGGATTTACTCTGTGTGCCATCGCCCAGAATGCGCAGGTGGTGCGGCGTGCGCAGCAACTGGCGAAGGAAGTCGAAACCGACGCCGTGGGTCTGGTGCGGACCCACCACGTTGCCGAAGCGAAAGGCACGGCCGGCGATGTCGAACATGTACGAGTAAGACGAAATCAGAGCCTCCCCGGCCAGCTTGCTCGCGCCATAGGTGGAAACCGGAATGACGGGGCCGTGATCCTCGTGGGCTTCCAACTCGCCGAGGTCGCCATAGATGCCGCTGCCGGAGGCGTAAAGAATGGTACGCGCGCCGGTGCGCCGCATTGCCTCTACTACGTGGTTCGTCAAGAGGGTGCCTTCGCGGAAATCGATGTCGGGCTCAGTGGCAGCCCGCGCGATGTCGGGGTTCGAAGCCAGGTGAATGACCGCTTCGTGGCTCTCCATGGCGGCGGTGAGGCAGTCCAGATCTTTGACGTCGCCCCGCTCCACGCGGAAGCGCGCGTCACCCAGATGCGCGGCGTAGTGCCACTCGCGTCCGGAAGAGAAGTTATCGAAGATGGTGACCTGGATGATTTCGGAGTCGGACAGCAGGCGGTCGACAAAATGGCTGCCGATGAAGCCCGCTCCGCCGACGATGAAGAACCGTGCGTGTTTCATAAGCTTCACTCCGCTTTGCAAACCGCAAACGTATTGAGCCCGAACTTGTGCGGGAAGCAGCGAATACCGCTGGGGCGGAAGCCTGCCTGGACCAGCAGCGGCCAGAAATCGCGGACGTCGTAGTACATCTTGTGGTCGTCCATCTCCGCGCGCGGGCTCAGCCCCAAACGGAAAGCCGAGAACTCGAGGAAACGTTTGCCGCGCCACGAAGGCACATTCAACAGACACACGCCGCCGGGAGCCAGGATGCGGCGGAATTCCACGAGCGCGCGCAGCGGTTCCCACAGGTGCTCCAACACCGAAACGCAGAGGATCACATCCAGCGATTCATTGGCTAAAAGACGCAACGATTCGGGCAAGCCGCCCTCGATGGCGGCAATCTTGGGATGCTCTTTCAAATCGGGGGCCAGAGAGACATCGATCAGTGTAATGTGCGCCGCTTCGTTGAGCACAGTTCGGGCGAAACTGGCCTGGTAGCCGCAGCCGAAATCGCCCACGCGGTTTCCGGCATAACGGGCGAAGCGCCGCAGTTTGCGCGCGGAGAGCCAGATGCCGAAGCGGTCAACAGCCGTCAGCCGGTAATCCTGCCCGAACGATTCCGATCGTGTCGTGGGTCTAGTCTTTTGCTGCAGCATGGATCACCAGGGTAAAGCCGAAATTCATGAAGCTGGCGATGATGAAGAACAATCCGCCGATGGCCATATGGCTGGCGGTGGGAACTTCGTGCGGCAGCGAAAGGCCGAAGCGAAGGTAGTCCCGCAGCAGCGGCGTGGCGAATGCCAGCCCGATCGCGAGCGCTCCGGCGCTACAGCCCATCGATCGGGTGTAACGGAAGAGGCTGGTCCAGCGACGCCTGGCATGGCCGGTCAGATCGTTCAGCACTTGCGCCACGCAGCCGAGGTAGAAACTCTGCAGCCCGAGGATTGCCAGCGTCAAACCCATGAGCATCCAATACAGAGAGAACGTGACCGGGCCAATGGTGATCGGGCCGAACATGACCGCGAGCATGAGGAGCACCCCGATCCACAGCATCGCCAGACCCGGCCGGAGGACGAAGAAATCGGCGCCATAAATGAACATGGCGCGAAGGTTGATCCAGGCCGCTTGCCAGGGCGAGAACCAACCCATGCGCTTGTGATGGCTGACCCGCCCGTTGCGATCTTTGAGAAACCGCACCGGCACCTCGGTGATTCGCAGCTTCATCTGCACGGCCTTGAGCACCATCTCCGAGGCGTATTCCCAGGATTGCGACGAGAGGTTGATCCTGACCAGCGCGTCGCGCGTGATGCCGCGCATGCCGCAATGAATGTCGGAGAAGTGGGTGGCATAGAGAACGTTCAGAATCCAGGTGGTGACCGGTGTTCCCAGATAGCGGTGCAACGCCGGCATGGCGCCCGGCTCGATGGAACCCCGAAAACGGGAGCCCATGATGTATTCGTAGCCATCGCGGAACTTCTCGACGAAGGGCTTGAGCTGCCGGAAATCGTAGGTGCAGTCGGCATCGCCCATCAGGATGTACTTGCCGCGGATGTAGGGGATGGCGTCGATGTAGGCCCGGCCGAGCCCGCGTTTGGGCGCCTTCAGCACGCGCGCGCCGCCGGTGAGCGCCAGTTGGGCGGTGCGGTCGGTAGAGCTATCAACGATCAGGATTTCGCCACGAATGCCGGCTTCGGCAAGGCCTTCCTTGCACCAGCGGACGAACTCAGCGATATTCAACTCTTCGTTGAGCGCGGGTATCACGATGGAGATTTCTGGGTCGGACACGTCGTCCGGGGGGATGTACAGGTTGATGCCGCTCTCCATCCCGGCAACGCAGCGCACCTCGATCCCGGTACTGGTCTGGAGCGACATTCGTGTCCTACAGGAGTATGACGAAGGAATGCCCGGCCGATCAATCCGCGGAGGGTTTATGGTTTCTTAGTAACCAAAGATAGCTGGCCGGGGGTCTCATCGTAGGGCTGGGGAGTGGAGTCGGGAGCATCGGGATCGAGCAGCCAGACGCGGCGCGAGGAGAAATACTGAAGCAACGCCCGGTTGCGCGCAACATCCATCTCGCGGGCCCAAACCACCTCGGCCCCGTCGATATCGGCGCGGTTTTGCACCCACTCATCGTACGGCTCGTGATGCGGGCCATAGCGCATCATCACCAGGTGCCGGCCAGGGAGCGTTTCCAATTGCTTGAGGACGCGCGCGCGTTTGAGATTGCCCGGCTTGGCGAAGCACCAGGAGTAGTGCTCATGGAGGAATGTGGCGCCGCGTGCTTCGAGCGCGTAGAAGAAGACCACCGTACAAGCCAACACGGCTGGAATCGCTCGCGCGACCGCGCGGCCGGCCCAACCACTTGCGCGCAGATGACGCAAACACTGGACCACGACGAGGTAGATGAGCCCCGTCGCGGGCGCGGCGTAGTGAGGCACGATGTCGATTTCCAGCAGCATGCCGAGCAGGCAAACACCGATGGCC
>DATJAK010000266.1:0-5637 GCA_035516375.1 Bryobacteraceae bacterium | reverse complement strand
GCTGCGCTCCACCGTTCCGCCGCCCGGTTCCTACACGCAGCTCGCGAAAGAACAGCCATTCAGAAGTCGAGGTGTGCATCGCGCGCCCCACGATCTCAATTAATGTCGTTTCGTCGGGCTTTGATGCGGCCAAACCCGCCGACTGGATGGCAACCGTTCCCATTCCGGGATGATTATGGCACAGTCAGGCATGGACGCGGCTCCGCGGGAGTGGATTTGCCGATCACGTAGCGGCACCTTGGCGCGAAGGAGAACCTGGTGAAGGCGCCCAATTGCCGAATCAAGTTGCGGGTTGCAATCTGGAGCAGCCCGTGACAGACACTGCCGGTTGCCGCTATTGTTTTTTCTTCAGGAGAGGATCGTTCCGTTGGATGAAGGCACGGATTTCGTCCGCCATACTCAGGAGTTTTTCCCACTGCTCGCGATAGAGCGTGACGGGAAAACGTCCCAGCCCGTATACAGAGAGTGCGCCCTTCTCACTGACCTTCAGTGATGTTTGTCCACGAGCGGGCCGCTTCAGCGACTCGTTCTCGGCACGAAGGCGCTCGATTTCAGCTTTTAACTGTTCTTCCGTTGCCACAGCGCTTATTGATAGCACAACTCGGTACCACCACGCTTGACAGTCTTCCAAGGGCACAACGAAGCGCGTTTCTCCACCCCGGACGCAGCTCTGCATTGGCGGCTACCCGCTCGCGCAAGAAATCCGGGCAACGCCGTTAGCGTTTGACGTGGAAGGTTTGAACCAAAGTCATTTTCACCGGATTCGCTGGACCGGTCCCGCACTAAGCACTAACGCGGCTGCCATCGCGTACAAAAGGCCCACACCCGCGAAGATGGGTCGATAGCCGATGGCGTCCACAACCGGTCCAATACCCAGCTGCGCTACAGCTCCCATGAGTGTGCCGGCGGCGCCGGTCATGCCGTACAGCACAGCCATATGCGCTGGCGGGACGATCTCGATGATTACCGTGTGAATATTGGATGACCATGACTGGTGTCCGAACAGTGCCACGCTGAGGAGCAAGAATATAAGCGTGTTGCCAGAAACAAAACAGCAGGCGGTTCCGATGATGGACAGCGCGGCTGAAGGCAGCAGAACCCCTTTGCGGCTCCGATCCAATCCAAAGCCGCGATGGATGAGGGCGCTACTGGTCCACGCGCCGACCAGAGCCCCGATGCCGGCGGCCAAGTATGGTATCCAAAGCAGACGGCCGACACTTCTCAAACTCAGGCCGCGCGCTTCCTGCAAGTATCCCGGCATCCAAAAAAGGTAGAAATACCAGGCTCCGTCTGAGCATGCCCGAGCGGAAAGTGCGCACCAGTACTTTCGCGTTCGTAAGACCCGCGCGAGGGGAACTTGTTCCTTGTTGCCGGCATCCTGCGCCTCGCCCTCGGCAGCCGGTTCCGGATCCGAAGTCCCGTAAGCGAGGCGGATTCGGCGGTGCAGCCACAGCCATGGTGGCAGCAGGAAAATACCCAGGCCACCGGTCACCAGGAATGACGCGCGCCAGCCAAAGCGGCCAGTAACCGAAGAAACGATAGGCGGCGTAATCAGTGCGCCGACACTCAGTGCGGAAAGGAACAGGCCGACGGCTTTCGCACGGTCCTTTGTCGGGAACCATCCGGCAGCAGCCCGCATAGCCGCTGGATAGAACGCGGCTTCACCCAACCCGAGCAACGACCGTGCTGCGGACAGGGTCCTGAGCCCCGTCACCAAAGCATGCGCGAGAGCGGCGGCCGACCAGAAAAGGGTGGTAATGCTGATTGTGCGCCGGCAGCCCACGCGGTCGGCCAGCCGTCCTCCGGCGACGTATGACACCATGTAAGCCGCGAGAAAGGCGCCCACAGCCCAGCCGTACTGTTGATTCGTGAGGCCGAGGTCTCGACGCATCTGCGGCATGATGACACCTAACACGGCGCGGTCGAGGTAGTTGATCACCGACCCGCCAAACAGAACGGCCACAATGCCCCAGGCGAAGCGTTCTTGCTGGCTAAAGCTGGCGCGCATGCGTCGCCGAGTATAATACACACAACTCTGCAATCGGATGGGTGGCCATGACCGATCGTGAAAGGGTACTCACGACCATCCGGGGTGGAATACCGGACCGAATACCGTGGGTGCCCCGTCTCGAATTCTGGTACCGGTCTCGCTTGCGCACCGGCACCATGCCTGCCGAGCTCGCAGGCCTGACTCTGCGCGAAATCGCCGACCGCTTGGGAGTCGGGTTCTACGCTTCCGTGCCCGACTTTACCGAACGGCAAGAGGAGACGGACATGGCTGATCGCGCACTCGGAATTTTCAACGTACCTGTCCTCGCGCACCGGGTCACGCTGGAAGGCGTTGAGAGACGCGTGACCCGGTCAGGCCGGCAAACCATCACTGAGTACCGTACACCCGTCGGCTCGGTGCGCACAGCCGAGGTCTTCACGGAAGAGATGCTGGCCGGCGGGGCTTCGGTCCCGTGGGTTTCCGAGCACGCGATCAAAAGGCCAGGCGATTTCAGGGCGGTAGCCTACATCTTCTCGCATCTCAAGGTCGAACCGCGGTCCGGATATGTGGAGAGGCGCAAGGCGGTCGGTGACCGCGGCGTGGCGGTCGCTTATGTGATTGGTACGGCCTGCCCGATCCATCACATCATGAAAGAACTCATGCCTCTCGAGGACTTCTTTTATGGCATGCACGATTGCCCCGAAAAGATTCAACGGCTGGCTGCGGAGATGGAACCTTACTATTCGCAGATGAAGCAGCTCGCGGCGGATTCAGAGGCGGAGATCGTAATGCTCGGCGGCAATTACGACGACTCGATCACGCACCCGCGGTTTTTCGAAGAGCACATTTTTCCGGCGCTGCACGGTTATGCTGCCGCGCTGCATGCCAGAGGGAAGTACTTGATGACTCACACCGACGGCGAGAACCGGCGTCTCATACCGCTATATCTTCGCACCGGATTCGACATAGCCGACTCGCTTTGCCCCGCTCCCATGACGCGAATGAGCCTTGCCGAAATCCGAGCAGCACTCGCCGACCGCATAACGATCTGGGGTGGAATCCCATCCGTGTTGTTGTGCCGGCATAGTTGCGAAGATTCCGCGTTCCGCGAATGGGTCGATAAGCTGATCGAACGGTACGGATACGGGAGCCGATTTGTGCTTGGTGTCAGCGACATGGTGACCGGGGACGCCGATTGGGGACGGCTCGCATACATCACCGAGAGGGTTGCAAAGTTGTAGGCCGGTCACGAACGCCGCCAAATTGGGCCGGAGAGATTTTTTGAAACCACGTTTCTTGGAGAGCCAACCAAAATTCCATCGCGGAATTTGTAATCTACGGCCGGGCCCGCTTGAACGCCCGAACTGCATTGGTGGATTCCCGACGGCGTAACGCCGTTGAAATGTAACGCACGGCTCACACCGTTCGCCTTGGCCATCGCACCCCAACGACACTACTCCATCGAGGTATTAAGTTATCCCTCGCATTGGGGTTTTGCTGGATGGGCGTCCTGCTTCAGAATCATTGTCAGGCTTCCCAGGACGGCGACTGAGAAAAGGAGGTGTTGGAGATGAAACGCACAAAAACTCCGGCGATCGGGATCATGGCCGTATCCGTCTCCGCGTCGGCCAGGCACACAGCAGCGTCATAAAAAAGCGTGGCTCCTGGCAGCGGGAACAACATCATCGAATGTGAGGATTCATAGGAGACATCATGGCAACTACGAGAATCGTAGCAGCAACAATGAAAGCGGCGCAGATTACCAAGCCGGGCGGAGATTTCGAGATCGTCGAGCGCGAAATTCCCAGCCCCGGAGCGGGAGAGGTGCTCATCAAGGTCCAGGCTTGTGGCATCTGCCACAGCGATGTGCTCACCAAAGATGGCCTGTTGCCCGGCATTCAGTATCCCCGCGTTCCCGGGCACGAAGTCGCGGGCGTCATTCAGGAAGTCGGCGAGCGGGTTTCCGCGTGGAAGGTGGGGCAGCGGGTCGGCGTCGGCTGGCACGGCGGCCAGGATGGCACGTGTCTATCCTGCCGCCGCGGCGATTTTCGCAATTGCCGCAACCTGAAGATTCCCGGCATCCACTATGACGGCGGGTATCAGCAGTACATGCTGGCGCCGGTCGAAGCGCTGGCGGCTATACCGGAGACGCTGAGCGCCATCGAAGCGGCGCCGCTGCTTTGCGCCGGAATCACTACCTACAACGCGCTGCGGCACAGCGGTGCGCTCCCGGGCGATCTGGTGGCCGTGCAGGGCATCGGCGGACTGGGCCACCTCGGAGTTCAATTCGCAAGCAAATTTGGTTACAAGGTCGCGGCGATCGGGCGCGGGCCGGAGAATGCGACGCTCGCCAAGAAGCTGGGGGCGACCGTTTACATCGACAGCAAAGCGACCAAGGCGGCTGAGGAACTGCAAAAACTCGGTGGCGCGCAAGTGATTCTGGCCACGGCGCCGAATTCGAAAGCGATGTCCGAGCTGATCGACGGCCTGGGGCCGAACGGCAAGCTCATGGTGGTCGGTGCCTCCTCTGACGCCATTGAGGTCACGCCCATACAACTGATCTTCGGAAGCCGGACCATTCAGGGCTGGGCCGCGGGAACACCGACCGATTCCGAGGACACGCTGCGCTTTTCCGAATTGACCGGCGTTCGCCCCATGATCGAAACCTATCCTCTGGCGCAGGCAGCCGAGGGCTACGCACGCATGATGAGCGGACAGGCCCAATTCCGCGTCGTGCTGACGATGTAAGGCGTCGAATAGAGATCCCGAATCAAGCCGATTACCAAAACTCAAACATTTAAGGAGAATGCTATGACCACACCCGCAACGATGGCTGCCGTCGCGGAACAGACGGGCAGCGAAAAGACGGCTATTCGCCCATTCCATGTGAGCGTTCCGGAAGCGGACCTTACGGAATTGCGCAGGCGCATCCTTGCCACAAAGTGGCCTGAACGAGAAACGGTTACAGATGCGTCGCAAGGAGTACAGCTCGCAACGATGCAGGCGCTGGCTCGCTATTGGGCTACAGATTATGACTGGCGCAAGAGCGAGGCAAAAATGAACGCCCTGCCGCAGTTCATCACCGAGATCGATGGACTGGACATTCACTTCATTCACGTCCGTTCCAAACACGAAAATGCGTTGCCGCTGATCGTTACGCACGGATGGCCCGGCTCCATCATCGAACAGATGAAGATCATCGATCCGCTGACCAATCCCACCGCAAACGGCGGAAATGCATCCGATGCGTTCCACCTGGTGATTCCGTCCATGCCGGGCTACGGATACTCAGGCAAACCGGCCACCACCGGGTGGGATGTTGCCCACATCGCGCGGGCCTGGACCGTGCTGATGAGGCGCCTTGGATACACGAAATTCGTGGCGCAAGGCGGCGATTGGGGTGCGCTCATCACCGAACAAATGGGAGTACAGGCGCCTCCGGAGTTGCTCGGCATTCACACCAACATGCCCGGCATCTTTCCCGCCGACATTGACGCGGCGGCTTTTTCCGGGGCGCCGGCGCCATCGGGTCTCTCAGCCGATGAGAAGGTTGCTTACGAGCGTTTGCAGTTCGTATATCAAAAGGGAATCGCTTACGGGTTCCAAATGGGCCTGCGACCGCAGACATTGTACGGAATCGCGGACTC
>DATJAK010000265.1:0-2987 GCA_035516375.1 Bryobacteraceae bacterium | reverse complement strand
GCGCGCCGGCATAATACGGCAAAACCTGGTCCCGAAAGTACAGGCAGAGCACGCCGGCGATCGCCTGCTTCCCCTTGCGCACCCCGAAAAGCCTCGACTGCCGCGGGAAAATGGCCCGCAAATTCGCGAACAGATCCTTGGAGAACACGGGCGTTCCCAGGCGATGAACGCTTTGCGCGTACAGCTCGTAGAACTCCTCCAGCGTCAGATCTTCCGTCCACTCCAGCCCCGCCTTCAGTGATTTCCGGATGGCGTAGCGCGTATCGCGCGGCAATGCCTGGAGAAGTTTCTCCGGCCCGGGCGACAGGTCTTGGGTGAAGGTGACATAAAGATCGCGGCCGGGCAATGCAGTGGCGTATGGCTCCGTCTGGTTCCGCATCTCCAGGTAGTTCACGCCCAGCTTCTTCGCCAGATCGCTCCCCGCCTGCAGCAAGCTGAAATATGAGTCGCTATCCGCCGCGCAGATGCCGCCATAGACCGCCAGTGGCGAGGAAACCAGGCAGTTGCCGAACAACCGGCTGCGGATCCAGCTGATGGGGAAAATGCCGGTAATTCGATCCCCACGCCGCGCCACCAGCCGAAACGAACGGTGGCCCAGAACCTTCTCAACCAGAGTTTGCCAGCCGGAAAGATGGAACATCGTCCCCGTGGCGGACAACGTCGCAAACCGGTCCCATTGGTCCTCCTGGCCGCGCTCCAGTTCGCCGATATAGGCCCGCTCTAGCGCGTCCGGCACACTGTCACAGCCGCGCGAAGCCACTGAACCCCCGTTGCTCATCCCTGGCCTCAATAGTATCCGCTGTAGTACTGCGAGCGTCCCTTCGCGGCGGCATTCAAAACCGTGCCAATCACGTTGAAAGTTTGCAAATCCTGGACCGCTTTCTCCAGCGTCTGGCGGCTGGTCACGAAGGAGCGCGCCACCAGCAGCACGGCTTCGCAGGCGCTCGCCAGAAGCTGCACATCCGCCAGCAGATTTACGGGCGGCGAATCGACGATGATCAAATCGAAATCTTCCGCCAGTTTCCGGAAATGGACATCGAATTGGGAGGCATGCATATCCGTCACCCGCGCATTCCCGCGCACAATAAAGTGCATTGGAACTTCGTCGGAATGCAGTACCACGTCTTCCAGCTTTGCGGTGCCGCTGATAACATCCGCTAATCCGGGCTGCTTCTCCGGCACCCCTAACGAACGCGCGAGCGAGCCCCGCCTCAGATCCCCATCGATCACCAGAACTTTAAAACCAGGCAGCATGGCGAAGCTCAGCCCCAGGTTCAGCACTGTAACTGTCTTGCCTTCCTGGGGATTGGCGCTGGTCACCAGCAAACTCCGGAACGGCTTCTCGTCGCGCTTCTGGAGTATTTTCGTGCGCAATCTGCGGTAATGCTCAATGACGGAACTGTCCATAGCATGAGGAATCAACCTCGCCTTCTTATCCAGGCTGGCTGTGGTAGGCGCTCCCGGAAATCGATTCAGCCCGACGCTGAATTCCTCTGGTGGAACCTGCGGAGCTGGAGTTGGAGGCGGAGGCCCGACTTCGAGGGTACCGGCTTCGGTGGTTACGCTCCCGGCGAAATCTACGTCGGGAGGTGGAGCGGCTTCTTCCACCGCGGTCTGAATGGGAGGGATCTCAATATCCGGGATTTCCCCGCCCCAGAGCCCGGTTGTGCCATTTGGGCCCAGACCCTTGCGGGCACGGCTTGCCTCCGTCAATGCATCGTACAATCGGCTCATAGGAACAGGCGCTATATTTATCAGCTTCTCGGCAATTCAAACACCATCAAAAAAGTTCAATGTTTCCAAAGATTAAGCGGCGTACAACCACCTCAAATCCAGCAGACTCCCAAAGAGACACCCAGTTTCCCCAGAATTGGGACACAATCGGGAGATCGGGTTATTGATCGTGACACTTCCTGTTTTCCAATCGATCGCTTCCGCCCGTCATTTTCGTCCAGGCTTTCCTATATTTGATTGCGGAAACGCAGGAACAAAATTGTACCGGCGGCCGCGGTTGTAAACACTACGGACGCCGCCGCCACCAGTATCCGCCGCTTGCGCGCAATCTGATCGGAGCGAGTCATAATTACTGGAATACTTTCCAAGATCGTGAGATTGCCCGCGGATGCGATGTCCTGCGGCCCGATGATGGTCATTCCGAAGAACTCCGGCGCCATGGCGACGACCAAACCAATAATCAGGGCTATGAAAGCCCCGGCCACGTCGAGCAGTGGCCGATTGGGTTTGGAGGGTTTCTCGGGCGCTATGGCCGGATCCAAAACCACGAATCTTTGACCTTTTTGCCGGAACTCCAATTGCGTAGCCGTCTCCGCCGAGAGTGCCTGTGACTCCAGTTGCGAGTAGTGTTGCTTGGTCATCTCATAGTCTCGCGACAAAGACAGGGTCTCCTGCTCGCGGACGGGAATCGCCTCCAGCTTGGCCTGGTAGTTGGCAACCAGTCTGGACAATCGCTGTAGTTCTTGTTTATGCTTGGCGATTTCCGCGTCGGCCGCTTCAATTTGTCCTTGCAGGACCGGATTAAAATGCTTTTGCGGCGGGGCAACGACGGCCGCGGGGTCGGTTTTAGCGGCGGTCAGCGATGGAGGCGGCGGGGGAACGGGCACCTTAGGCGCGGCTGGTACTTCATGAACTCCCGCGAGCGCCTCTTGAGCTTCCTCCTGCTGGATTCTCTTCTTCAAGTTGATGACGTCCGGCCACGTCTCCTTATAGTGCGTCAACAGCTCGTTGAGTTTCGCCCGATCTTGAGCAAGTGCGGATTTTGGGGGAACGGCCGCCGTCACCGGCCCTGTCTTGGCCGGCGTGTGCGTTCCGATTTCATCGGTGCCGCCGCTATCCAGATCGACCACCGGAGCCGTTTGCGTCACCAAGGACTGGAGCAAGGTCTTTTGCTGCTCCGCCCGGCTCAATGCATCGCCTTCCACTTGCACCTGGTTTTGCAGGTTCCCTAAAATCTGCAGGTCTGCGGACTG
>DATJAK010000264.1:0-11517 GCA_035516375.1 Bryobacteraceae bacterium | reverse complement strand
GTGAATTCTACCGCGCGGTGACGCGCATAAGCCGCGGTGTTTCGTGGGCTACGAAGCGAGCGGGGGGCCGCGCATGAGCCGGCTTGCGTGGTGGCTGGTGGCTAGGCTTTCGCGGACGCTCGATCCAGATGAGCGCGACGCCGTGCGTGGAGATTTTGCAGAATCTGGTGAGAGCGGAGGAAGAGCGCTATGCGGTCTGCTCGGTTTGGTCGCCCGGCGGCAGTTGTTTCTATGGCTGGATTGGCGGCCCTGGCTGGCGCTACTGATGCTGGTCTATCCGGTCGGTCTTAACCTCACTTTTTGGGCCATCGGTCTGAGCGGTTCGCTCGCGACGCGGCTTTGGGCCATGTGGCACGCCGAATCGCACAGTTACGTCCTAACCACCGGCGAGCAGATCGCATTCTGGGCCGGCGACTTGGTCCTGGTGCCGGTTCTCGCTTGGACCGCCGGCTTTGTGCTGGCATCCATTTCCCGTAGGACTGCATCAGTTTCCGGCGCGCTGTTCTGCCTTTGGTGGCTATGGTTGCACAGTTTTGGTTTTCACTACTTTCTAAGCTTTGCAATGCTCATGGTACTACTGGAAGCTCCGCTGCTGTTTCTCCCCGCGATTTTAGGAGTGCGTCGGGGCCTCAAGCACGCTTCCTTCAGGATGCGGCTCCCACTGTTGCTAAGCGCTGCCATCGTGATCGCGATCATAACCCAATTCGTTGCTGCTCACGTCGCGCTCGCACGAATTGCCCATTCAACCCGACCCTGGCTGACAAATGCGGATGTATTTAAGCTCGAGCCGCTGCCGCTCGCGGTGATCTGTTGGCCGGTTCTCTACCTGGTCGCGGCGGCCTTACAGGCGCACCGGCGTTTCGAGTGAAAACGTCAGGCGGGTCTCGGAAGGAATCTTCACCCGCTGGCCCTTGGTCACGACCTCCGCCCCGGCTCCGGCTGCGCCGCCGGCGGCTGCGCCAATGGCTGCTCCCTTGCCTCCGCCCGCGATGGCGCCGATGATAGCTCCCACCGCCGCGGTTCCGCCCGCTACTTTAGCGGTGCGTTCGCCGCGCGACGAGCTCTCGCGCGACACGGTCTGCGAATTGATGTCTACTGGTTGACCATTCACCTTGACCGACGCCAGGCTCAACGTGAGTTCGGAACGGCCCGTAAACTTGCCGGAATCTTTCGAGTCCACCAGCTTGACCACGGCGTCGGCGCCGCGCGGAATCACGGTTTCGCCGTTGATCATCACCGGCTCATCGAGGCTGGCAGCGAAGGTTTGGCCAACCCGGTTGGTCTCCGAATCCACGCCTTCAATCAGACGTACCACTAGATTCGTTCCCGCCGGCAGTTCGCCGCTCGACCGCGCGGATTGAGCTGGCACGGCCACGGGTTCGGGGTCAGGCCGGAATACATTGCTCTCGCGGCGCGGCAGCGCTTCGGGAGGAGGCGGCGGTGGGGGTGCCGGAGCGGCCACGGGTGGGTTGAACTCGATCCGCGATACGTCCGTGACATCCACCGTCTCGATGCGGTCGCCGAGGTCCATGCGCACCTGGCGCGCCGTTCCACCCAAAAATGTTCCCTGGATCACGCGGCCGCTTCTGAGGATGAGCGTGTCCGCGAAGCCGATCGCTGAGCACGTTAAAGCAAGTCCAATACAGAGTAGGCGCATAAATCTCCTTGGGGAATCCTTCCATATTGTAAGACGGAGAACTTGCTACGGAGGTTGATGGCCAGCGCCGAAACTGGCCGAAAGATTCAGCCGGCCTTGCGCGTGAGTAGCCCGGCGGTTTCCTTGCCGCGCTCGAAGGCCTCGCGATAAATTTCATCCCGTTGATGAGGAGTGTACGGAACATTACCGTGGTGGAAACGTTCGAGGCCCTTCCCTACAACGAAAGTGCCGGCAAAGGCGATCGCGCCCTTGGGGATGAGGCCCCCGCCCAGCGGGATTTTGCCCACCAATTCACGGGCAATGGTTCGCCACCCGAAGGCTGCGGCGATGATGGAAAGAACCTCACCCTTTTGCTGCGAGAATCCGATTTCCGATCCGCAGGCTGCGGCGATCAGGAACGCCATGCGCACCTGGTTGACCGTGAGGAAAACGGTATCGGACGCAAATTCACCGAATGCCCACGGCAGCTCAAAGAAGCTCGGCACTATGTTCGGTAAAGCGGTAGCGACGGCGAACAGCGTATTCTCCCGTGCCACCGCCATGATGGTTCGCTCGACGACGGCTTTGCGGAACGCGGGATAACGGCGCGCCAGCGCCAGCGCTAAATCGTCGTTCTCGTCGAGGATGTCCCGAATCGTCGTTTGCGGGTCATCGCGGTCGTACCGAAATGCGCCGTCTGGCACGAACAAGCCGGATTCGTAGAGTACCAGATCGACTTTCGGAGGAACCTGCGCATCGCCGGCGTGGTAAATGGTCGCCTTCAACTCTTCTCGGGCCGCGGCCGGCAGAGACGCGGGGACGAAGAATTCCTCTAACTCCGCGTATCCGCGGTCCGTGGTTGCGACCAGCCCAATCGTGAGGGGGCGAGTGGCCCGCTTACGCACCTGGTCGGGGTTCAAGAGCGAAAAGGCAGCGCGTACCTGCTTGACGACGTCGAGCATAGCAATCCCAGGGTATACCCCCTTGGCCATTCTAACGCTTAGCCTGCCGGTGTTCCGGAAGAGCTAGTGGAAAAACCCCTGGAATGAGGGATACCTCCCCAGTTTCGTGCGGGAATGCCCCCTCGGATGGGGGTGGTGTATCTGGGCCCACAAAAGATTTCTTGCTGCAAACCGCAATTTCGGATACGTTTAGTCTAAATGAAACGAGAGTCTGCAGCTTCCGCGCCCATGGTGCTGGCGATCAGCACCGCCGATGAAGATCATTCGACTTTGGAAGAAATCTTCGACGATTCCACGGATGTTTTGCACGCCGATTCGCTCCAAGCGGCACTGGCTGTTCTCGAGGAACAACCGGTTCCGATCGTGATTTGCGAGCGTGATCTGGGGGCCCACACCTGGAAGCATGTCTTGGACAACATCGCCGATCTACCCAACCCGCCACTACTGATCGTAGCCTCCCGTTTGGCGGATGAGTACCTATGGGCGGAGGCTCTGAACCTGGGCGCGTACGACGTTCTCGCGAAGCCGTTCGATGGGGACGAGGTGGTTCGGACGGTGGATGCGGCGCGCCGGCGTTGGACAAACTGAGCCAGACAAACTAGCCAGATTGCGGCTTTTGCGCCCCAGCGAGCCGAAACATTACCTGTAGTTCCTTTCGCCAGTCCATTCCCAAACCCACTCGCACTACTTCGATCGAGGGCGAGAAATAACTCAAGATCGCCTCCGTCGTCGGGTGGAACTCGAGCGAAGGCGATACCAACAGCAGGCGCGGCGGTTCTGGTTGGAGTTCCAATCCAGGAAAATATCCGCGCTCACTAAATTCTCCTCGATCGAGATGCCACTGGACGCGCACCCAATAGTCCAGCGCTTGCAGGGGCAGGTGCAGGTCCGCGGTAGCCTTCAGTTCCACCACTGCCAGGCGGCCGGTGCGGTCGACCGCGAGAAGGTCGAGGACCCCACGCTCGCCGCCGGCGAATGCCGGCACTTGATCGTAGATCGGCTCGGGAAGGAGGGCTGCATCCACGGTCTCGATGTGGCGGCGGACTTGCGATTCCAGCCACGCTTCGGGATAACGGCGATAGAGGGGATGGTCGCGGTCGGTGGTATCGTGTGAGCGGGCGCTCGCGAGCTCTTCGACGAGGCGCTCGATTTCACTGGCATGGTGGCTGCGCGCGGGCTGGCGGTCCTCGAGACCGAATGCCAAGGCGCCATCACCGGAAAGCTCGGCAAATTCCAGGCCTCGAATGCGCAGGCTCGCCCGCCCATCGTGTTTCGAAACCCGTTCCACCCCCGGCAGGGAAGCGACATTGGTCCAGGCCTCGGAATGGTTGGGAGCCGGGCGGCGGCACGGCTCGAGGCGGGTGTCCAGATTGCCGCGATCGTGCGGGTCGATGGCGGCCAGAAAGTCTTCCGGCGAGTACGCAAATAGCGCGAAGCGGGCGGCGCCATCGTCGAGGCAATGTAGGCGCAAGGCGGTAGCTTGCTCGTGGCCTTGCGGAACGTAGACGACCAGCCCTTCGATCGCGACTCTGCGCTCTCGCGCCCGCAGGTAGCTGAGCCAGATCAAACCGAACGTGAGCACGGCGCCGGAGTCGGCATCGGAAGGGCACGCGATGGCCGCCCATCCATGCTGGCCATGGCGCAAGTAGGCGCGTGGGTAAACGGGCGAGAGGCTAAACTCGAGATTCGCCTCGGCGCTCAGTTCTGCCAGTTTCCACTCCGGAAACTGCCGGCGCAGAAACAGCCGGAAGCGCTCGCGAAACACCAGCCGGCCGCTGCGCCGGCCGAGCTCGGCGCCGGCGCGGCGGGAAAGATCGAGCAGAAACATCTGCCCCTGGCGCTTGCCGAAGTGCTCGACCACCAGTTCCAGGCGCGAAGCCGAAGCGCCCTTGATCGCCGTGAGACGGCGGGAGAAGTTACGGGCACGATCCCACGCTTCCAGAATCAGGCGAGAGCCGTGAACCTCGAGTGAGAAATTGTCCTTACCGAGAGGGAGTATGTCTTCTCCCGGTTCGAGCAGGGCGGGTTCCCGGCAGTTCTTGAGGAAGCTCTCAATCACCGCGCGGATTTCGGGGGCGGTCCGGCCCTCGATCCGCAGCGCGGATGGCATGAGGAAACCGGATTATAGCGTGCGGCGCTGGAGGAGAGACTATACGTCCATGATCGCCAGCACCTGATCCAAGCTTTTCAGCGGATCGCGAGTCGGGCGGTATTCATGGGAGAGATAGCCCGTGAATCCGAGGTCGGCGATGGTCTGAGCCACGAAGTGGTAATTGATTTCTTGCGTCTCATCGAGCTCATGGCGGCCCGGAACGCCGCCTGTGTGGAAATGGGCGATGTACGGGTAGTATTGGCGAATGTTGTGGCAGATATCGCCGTCCATAATCTGCACGTGATAGATGTCGAACAGCAGTTTCACGCGCGGCGAGTTTACGCGCTGGCAAATCCCGGCGCCCCAGGCGACGTGATCGCAGATCTGGTCTTTGCGGCCGATGGCCGGATCGTCGAATTTGCTGTTCATGACCTCCATGCAAATGGTCACGCCCTTATCCTCGGCAAAGCCTTTGACGCGGTTGAAGAAAGCGACCACGTTGTCGGCACCCTCTTCATAAGACATGCCACGGCGCTGGCCGCCGACGGTGATCATGTTGGGGCAGCCACCCGCGGCGCATTGATCGATCGTGGCCTTCACCGATTTTTCGAGGCTCTCGTGCAGGTCTTTGTGGATGAGACCATTCTCAAACGTGACGCCACCGGTTGGGCCCATGGTGGGGATGAGGCCATATTTGCGAAGCGTGGGCCAGTCCTGGGGCGCGATCAGGTCGAATCCGTAGCACCCGCGCTCTGCGGCTGCTCGGCACATGTCTTCGAACGGCATTTTGGGGTCGAAGTTGACCCGCATCAAGCCTTGCTTGAGGCGGCCTTTGCGCCGAACTGGCGCAGGCGTCTGACCGAGGGCTGCGCCGGCCACGCCCAGTGCCGGCAGGAAGTCTCTGCGTCGCATGCCGGGAATTATATCTTACCCGGCGCGGGAACACCGGTAAGTTCCTCGAGAGCCGCCAAACGGACGCGCAGCGGGTGCATTTCCTCTTCGTTGAGATTCTCGCTGCAGCCCTCGACAATCCGTTTTCCCAAGGCGCACAGCGATGCCCGGATGGATGGGAGCGCGGGGGTGGTGACGGCAATATCCCCGAGGGCGCGCAGCATTCGCAAACTCACCGCGACATCGGATTTCGAATATAGGCGGATCTGCTCAAAAGCCGTAGTCAACAATTGGTCGAAACTGCTCCATGGGATCTGGACGCGAAAGACGCCTGGCGGATCGTACAGCAAGCTTTCGGGTGGCTCTTTGGAGAGATAGCGAATTAAGATGCGGCTAAGCTGATCGACGCAACTGATGGCGGTACTCGGGTCGTTAACAGCCGGCGAGATCGCCTTGAGGGCGATGTCGACAATTTGCAAAATGCCGAAATCGATATCCTGCTGGAGGGTTCTGGATGGTCCGAGATCGATGGCACCGCGCAGATCCTCAACGATATCGGGCGTCAGGCGATCGCCCTTGTGGACCAGCAGCAGCGGCGTTCCGGCGGGCACGAACAGCCCGACGCGCCGCGCGACCTGAAGTTTCACATGATGGACCTTGGCCAGCGACACCAACCGGCCCCGATCCACAAAGCGGATGTAGCCCGAGGTTTCGCTTAGGACCGGCGTATCCCAGGCGTATTGAACCGGCGCCGGCGCGGTTCGACCGTTGCGGCGTGGCCACGGCATCATCTCGTCGATCATGGACTCCGTTTCGGAGGCGATCCGGTCCACGATATGGCTGACGCTGATGGCATACGAAATGTGGTGAATGAAGAACAGCAGCCAGCCCACGCACACCACCGCCAGCAGCATCGCGCCCAGCACCGTGACTACCGGTGAGAACGGATGGGGCAGCGAGCGGGCCGACGGCAGCGCTGCCGTGCAATAGCAGAAGGTCCCGAGAAAGATACCGAGCGTCCACTGGGTGACTCGATCTCTGGCGAAGCTCACGATAATCCGCGGCGAGAACTGCATGGACGCCAGCGTCAGCGTCATGAGCATGATCGCGAAGACGATCGAAACCACGGTCATGATCGAGGCCGCAATGCCGGCCAGAATCACCTGTGCCACCTGGGGATCGGAACGTGAGGGGAACAACACGGCAGGCAGCCAACTGCCCATCGCCGGGTTGGCTTCTTCCATCCAGGAGAGCGCGGCGCCTACCACGCCGAGCGTCAGCGCAATCACCAGGGGGCGGGTCAGGAAACCGCCGCGCAGGTTATAGGTGACCTGGCGGATCAATAATTTAAGAGGCGTCTTCACGTTGTGATTCGTTCAAGTGTACACACACTTGCGGATTTCGATATTACAAAGCCTACAATAGTGGGTCCTTCTTATGACGAGGTTTTGGCATGCCGGCGGAATCCGGCTCGCGCTCTTCGTGTGGCTCATTTACAGCATTTGCCCGCCATTCACATCGTATGACTCGTACTGGAGCATCCCGACTGCTCTAAGCATACTCGCGCACGGCACCACTCATGTGGATCAATTTGTGCCGGGCGCTCCGAGAGCGGCGCTGGGCGGCTTGGAATGTGTGCCCGCTGGCGGGCCGCCGCTGCACTATGAGGAGGCACACGGCTGCCCCGGGGGGCATTGGTACAACCTGTACCCGCTGGCTGTTTCGCTATTTGCCCTGCCGTTCGTGGCAATTGAGAAGACGGTGGTGGCGCTGATCTCCGGCCTGGTGCCGCACACGGGTCCGCTCCTTTCGCAACCGGCCGTGCTGGCGTTTTTCTCCGGAGATTTCGTGGCCGGACATGCCCTGGCGGAATTATGGTGCGCCAGCACGTTTGGAGCCGTGGCCGTCTGGCTGCAGTACCAGACGGCGGTGCTATTTCTGACGGCGCGCATGGCCGCTGCGTACGCTCTGCTGTTCGCGTTCGGGACACCGGAATGGTCGATTGGAAGCCGCAATCTGTTCCAGCATGGATTGGTCGTGCTGTTACTGAGCGCCACCATTTACCTATTGCTCCGGGCGCGCGAAGATCCCGCGCGTGTGCGATATGCAGCGATTCCGCTGGCGTTCTCGTTCGCAGTCCGTCCCTGGAACGCCATTTCCGTCGCAGTCGTTACAGTCTTTGTACTGGTCCACTACAGGCGTCAATGGATTCCATTTCTCCTCTACGCAGCACCAGTTGCCTTCCTGTATTTCGCATATGACCTGCTGGTGCGGCACGCCTGGTTTCCGCTGTATATCACGCGCACCAGGCCGGAGAGCCTTCCCTGGCTGCAGGGGTTGGCGATGCATCTGTTCAGCCCGTCGCGCGGCATCTTTGTCTTTACGCCCATTGCCCTGGTCGCGGTGGTAGGTATGGTGCTCGCGTTTCGTTTCCGATGGGCCTTTCCGCTGGCACCTTACCTGATCGCGATTGTTGCGCTGCATGTCGGGTTGCTGGCGCGATACTGGCCGGCGGCCGGGTATGGCCCGCGATTTTTCGCGGATATTTCGAACCTGCTGACTCTATTCCTGATTCCGGCGTTCCTCTATTGGCAGAAACTGCGCGGAGCCCCGCGTGCGATCTCAGCGGCGATTTTTCTGCTGCTGGCTGCCTGGGGTGTCTTCACCAACGGCCGGGGTGCTACTTCGGTTGCGGCTCAACAGTGGAGTCTCACGATCATCAATACCCGTCAGGGAGTCGAACGGGCCTGGGACTGGCACGACCCGCAGTTTCTGCATGGGCTTCTATAGGCGCTACCAGGCCGTGCCGCCTGCGAAATCCTGTGCGAGGACTTGGTGGATCGAAGTCAGGATGGCCGGGTCGGCGAGCATTAGCCCGAGCTCGCGGTTTCTCTCCAACGAGGCATCGGTGAAGTTTTCCGATCCCAAGAAGGCGATCGCACCAGGCGTATCGTAATCGGCCAGGATCGCCTTGGCGTGGATGTACAGCGCGGCGTCGGGCGAATACAAATTCACCTGCACGCCGGCCTCGGCCAGCCTTGTGAAATTCTTCGCATACGTCTTGTTGTACGTCATGGTCACTTTCACTTGCACACCGGTGCGGGCGGCAGCGGCGAGGGCGGTGACAATCTCGGAATCGCTCATCTCTTCAGCTTCGATTTCGAGGCTGGTGTGGGCCGAGCGGATAAGATCGAGCAGGCTGGCGTTCGACTGCTTGGGGCTCCACACCAGGTCTACCCCGGTTGGCGTGACCGCGGCGCCGTCGTTGAAATCTGCATCGAAGACTTGCTCGATCGCGGCGATGTCCGCGCTATTGGTATCGAGTACGGCGAAATCCCTGGTAGTGGGGTAATAGCGCGAGGTGAGATTCAACGTCATGATAGCCACCACTCGACCATCGACCACGACGCTCTTCTGATGCGTGGCGGCGTATTTCTTGGCCGCCCAGACCACCTGTATACCGTTTTGCTGAAGATATTCGAACGCGGGCTGATTGTGGTGGAGTTCCAGGTTGCGATCGAGAATCACCCGAATGGCCACGTGGCGCGCCGCCGCTTGTGCCAGGATCTGCTCGGCGATGGGATCGGCCAGTTCATACATGGTCATGTCGATAGTCCGCGTGGCGGAGCGCAGCAGATTGTAAATGGGCGCAAGCCCTTGATCCGGTTCCGTAACCAGAGTGTGCGTAGGCGGCGCATCGGCCGCGAAGACGGTGAGATGGCAGAAAAATACTAGTGCGAATGCATATCGCATCGTTACTTCTTATCGGCCTATCAAATGGAAGTGTTAATGAATGGTCCCTAAACTAGCAGGCTGCTGAAAAAGCGCACCAAGGCTCCGCTCCCTAGCGGTCGCGGCTCGGTAACTGCCTGTGAAGTCGATGCCGCGTTTCCGCGCGCGTGAGCAAGCGGTTCTTGGCTTTTTCAGCAGCCTGCTAAGGGCAAGCCGATTTCGACGATCAGCCCGCCCTCCGGCGAATTGGTTGCGCGGACGGTTCCGCCATGCACATTCACTGCTCGTTCGGCGATGGCGAGCCCCAGGCCCGCGCCATCCGAATTGCCGTTTGCCACGCGCCGGAAGGGCAGGAAGATTTCCGGGAGCATATTCTCCGGCACTCCCGGTCCGTAATCCCGCACTTGCACGAGCGCCTGCGAACTAAGGGCTGCGAGCGATATTTCGACAGCGGTTCCTTCCGCGGTGTAGCGGACCGCATTGCGCACGACGTTCTCCAGTGCGCTGCGCAACAGTTCTTCGAATCCGCGCACGATACAGGGATCCGCTTGTTTGATGACCACACGGCGGTTCCGAGCGCGGGCTTCGAAATCGCTATCGTTGGCGACTTCCTGCAGCAGATTGGTCAGATCGAACCGGGCCGGGGCGTCCCGATCCAACCCGCTATCAATGCGTGTCAGCGCGAGCAATTGTCCAATCAGCGTATCCAGCCTGCGCGCCTCCAGGCCGATACGTTCCAGGTTGTCCGAGGTTTCCTCCGCCGGGCCGTTCTTCACCATACTCAGCGCCACCATGAGCCGCGACAACGGCGAGCGCAATTCGTGGGAGACGTCGCCAAGCAATCGGCGTTGCCCGGTAATCAAGGCTTCGATGCGCTCCGCCATGCGATCGAAGTTCCGCGCCAGGCCCGCGATTTCATCCCGGCGATTTTTCAGGGAAGGGTCGACGCGCGTCTCGAGGCGCCCATCCGCTATATTCGCTGCCGCCTCGCCCAGCTGATACATCGGTTTTGTCAGATAACGGCTGATGAAGTAGCAGAAGATGCCGCCGGCTACGGAGAACAGCAATAGTTCGTGGAATGTCAGCGGGAGCATGGATCGATATCGATATGGTCCATGCGCGACAACCCTCAGCAGGATCAAGGCGACGAAGATCAGGGCGAGCCAGAACCACAAAAACACCGTGAAAAACAGCCTTCTCACCGCGCCTCCGGTTTCATCGGTGAGGCATACAGATACCCCGCCCCGCGAACTCCCTTGATTCGCTCACCGCCATCTTCCATCGGCCCGAGCTTGCGCCGCAGATTGCAGACATGCGTGTCGATGCTACGGTCGAACGGGGAAAAATCACGCCCCAACACGTTGCGAACCAGGTCCTCGCGGCTGACCGTGCTTCCGGCAGCGCGCAACAGCGCAGCCAGCAAATCGAATTCCACGGTGGTGAGATCCACGGGTGTGCCGCTCCGCCGGACGGTGCGAGCTCCTCCATCGAGCTCGATATCGCCGATGGCGACCGCCGCTGCAACGAACCCTGGCACTGATCGCCGCAAAATCGCCCGTATGCGCGCCACCAGCTCGGCGGGGTCGAATGGTTTGGGGAGATAATCGTCGGCGCCCATCTCGAGCCCACGAATGCGGTCGTGGGTATCGCCTCGGGCGGTGAGCATCAGAATGGGGGTGCGGGAACGCTGGCGAATGCGCCGCAGCACGTCGAAACCGTCTGTGTCCGGCATCATTACGTCCAGCATGATCAGTGAGTAGTCTTCAGTGAGTGCGCGCTCGACACCCTGCGCGCCGCTGGGGGCCCAATTCGTCTCGAAGCCTTCATGCGCCAGGTAGCGGGTGACTAGTTGGCAGAGCTCGGCATCGTCATCGACCACCAGCAGGCGTTCCATCGGAAGAGCGGACGTCTTCATTCTAAAACCCCGCTCGGCGACCGCAGTGTCAAGGAGTGTTAAGGCGCTTGACAGTTCTGGACAGAGCTTGACGTTTCTAAACCCGAGCGGCGGCCAAGACCTTCTATAATCGGACGCATGACCAGAGTTCTCGCAGTCGCGACCTTGTTGGTTTTGTCAGTACCTTACGGCCACAGCCAGAGTGTGTCTAAGACGCCTGCGTTTGAAGTTGCCTCGATCACGCCGTGCAAACCGGGGACGCCCGCGCCCCCCGGCGAACATGCCGGAATGGTCCGGTTTACGTATCCGG
>DATJAK010000263.1:0-41446 GCA_035516375.1 Bryobacteraceae bacterium | reverse complement strand
CTTTGCGTCGTCTGTCCGATCGCAGACCGCTGAAAGGCGACGGTCTGCGCTACAGGGGCCAGAAGGCCTGACCCCACCGGGCTTTAGCGCGGCCCGTCCGGGAGCGTTGTACTGTAATATGGTATGCCCAAACGCAGCTCCAAGAACCGCTTGGAGTATGTCGAAGCACCATCGGCCGCGGCCCCGGCTCCGGTAGAGACACCGCTTCCTGCGGTCCGCTCCCATTCTTTTCTTCCGTGGCTCCTGGTATTGCTCGCCGCGAGCGGTTGTGCGGCTCTCATCTACGAAATCGTCTGGTTCCAGCTGTTGCAACTGGTGATCGGTTCCTCGGCGGTATCGCTCGGATTGCTGCTGGCGGCGTACATGGGCGGGTTGTGCCTGGGCAGCGCAGCGCTACCACGGCTGGTTTCCGCGCGCCAACATCCGCTGCGTGTGTACGCGTTGCTGGAATTGGGAATCGCAGCGTTTGGGATCATCGCGCTTTTCGGCGTGCCGGTGGTTGGGCGGATCTACGTTTTTGGCCCGACATCCGGTTTGGTGGGACTGATCTTCCGCGGTGTGATTGCTGCGGCGTGCCTGCTGCCGCCGACCGTGCTCATGGGTGGTTCGCTGCCGGCCATTACACGCTGGGTGGAGACCACGCCGAAGGGCGTGTCGTGGATGGGTTTTCTGTACAGCGCGAATATTGCGGGTGCGGTGTTCGGTTGCCTGTTGGCGGGCTTCTACCTGTTGCGAGTCCACGACATGGCGGTGGCGACATACGCCGCGGCGGCCATCAACGTAGGCGCAGCGGCTGCCGGGTTTGCGCTCGCCGCGCGTAGCACACCGCATCGAGGCGCGGAGATACAGGACCGGACCGCATCCATCCAACGCGCTCCCGGCGCCTACTTGATTTACACGGCGATCGCTATTTCCGGCCTGAGCGCCTTGGGCGCCGAGGTGGTGTGGACGCGCTTGTTATCGCTCCTGCTGGGCGCCACGGTGTACACATTTTCGATCATTCTGGCGGTGTTTCTGGTGGGGCTCTGGGCCGGCAGCAGTTTGGGTTCGTTTCTCGCGCGGCGCGTAAAGCATCCACGACTCGCCCTGGCTGGTTGCCAAATGCTGCTGGCGGCGGCGATCGCGATGACCGCCTTTACGCTGGTTTATTTGCTGCCCTATTGGCCGGTCGATCCGTGGCTTTCCCTCAGTCCCTGGTTCAATTTCGATCTGGACGTGACGCGCTGTCTGCGCGCGATTTTCCCGGCAACGCTGCTGTGGGGCGCCAGCTTTCCCCTGGCTCTGGCCGCCGTGGCCGCGGAAGGCGAGGACCCTGCCCGCCTGACGGGAGAGGTCTATGCCGCCAACACGGCCGGGTCTATCGTGGGTGCGTTGGCTTTCAGCCTCGTGCTGATCCCTGCCGTTGGTACGCGGGTTTCCGAGCAGTTGCTCATTTTGCTGGCGGTGGCGGGCGCAGCGGTTGCCGGCGCGCCTGTGTTTGTGATGACGCGGAAAGTGCTGGGTGACGTTCGAAGGCGAAGAGTGTTCACCTTTGCCGGGGCGCTGGCCGCAGCGATCGTGCTGGCCTGGATCATGGCTGCGAATGTCGGCGATATGCCTTGGCCGGCGATTGCGTACGGGCGCCGCATCGCACCGATCTTGCGCGGGCTGAGCGTTTCGAGCGATTCCGACAGTAAGCCATTGTTTGTCGGAGAGGGGATCAACTCATCGGTGGTGATCACCGAGCGCGGTGACCAGCGATTCTTCTACGTCAGCGGAAAGTCGGAGGCTTCGTCGGCACTGCTCGATATGCGCCTGCAGCGTATGATGGGCCACTTACCGGCGTTGGTGCATCCAGGGCCGCAGTCGGTGCTGGTGGTGGGGTTCGGCGCGGGGGTTACGGCCGGGTCTTTCGTTCCTTACCCGGAGGTGCGGAATATCGTGGTTTGCGAGCTGGAGCCGATCATTCCGCCCGCCTCCGACGAGTTTTTCGGACCACAGAACAATAACGTTCTGCGCGATCCACGGACCCGAGTCATCTATGATGACGCGCGCCACTATATCTTGACGGCGCCGGATAAGTTCGACGTAATCACCACCGATCCGATTCATCCATGGGTGAAAGGCACTTCCACCCTATACTCGAAGGAATATTACGAGTTAGTCAAAAGCCACCTAAATCCCGGCGGAGTGGTGGCGCAATGGCTGCCGATTTACGAAAGCGACGCGGAAACAGTTAAGACAGAGTTGGCCACCTTCTTCGACGTGTTTCCGAATGCGACTGTTTGGAGTAACTATCTAAATGGCGATGGATACGATCTGGTGTTAATCGGCCGTCCGGAGTCGTCGCCGATTAGTGTCGATGCGTTGCAGCGGCGTCTCGACCAGCCGGCATACTCGCGCGTCGCGCACTCGCTGGCGGACGTGGAATTCCATTCCGCAGTCGATTTACTGGCTACGTATGCCGGCCGCTCTTCGGACCTTGGTTCCTTCGTGGGCGATGCGCCGATCAACGAGGACCTCAACCTGCGCTTGCAATACCTCGCCGGCATGGGGGTGAACTCGGTGACAGCGCCGCGGGTTTATCAGGAAATCCTGTCCTATCGGAAGTTCCCTGAGGACTTATTCACGGGCAGCAGCGAGCGCACCGAAGCGCTACAGGGGCTGATTGGCCGGAAGCACCGCACGTTCTAATTGAAAGAGTCATGCCGCTACGATTCTGTTTGTTTTGCGCGCTTTTGCCATGCGTCGCAACCGCCCAGGTGATTTGTTCGTTGGGTGCCTCCGCAGCTTCTTACAAGGCTTCCGGGGATCAGCGGCCGAGCCCTGATGCCATGGAGCTGGCGCGAGGGGTAAATGCGGCGCTTTCGCCGATTTGCACGCCCAATTGTCCCCAGATTGCCGTGTTCCGCAATGAGACTGCGCCGAATGCCATGTTGATCGCGTCCAACGGCGAGGCGAAGATTGTCTACCAGCCGCAGTTCTTTTCGATGGTGTACGACAAGTATGGTGATGGCGCGATCATCGCGATCATCGCCCACGAGCTCGGGCATGCTCTGAACGAGACGGCGCCAGCGGCCTGGATGAAGAGCGACTGGCCGGCGGAGCTGCGGGCGGACGCCTGGGCCGGTTGCGCTTTGGCGAAGAGCGGACTGAGCGCTGGGAGCGTGAAAGATGCGCTTACCGCCGTTGCCAAGTATCCGTCCCCGGCTCACCCGAGCTGGGCCGCGCGGCTGCCCGCGCTGCGGCTGGGGTTCACGCATTGCGGCGGAGAAGCGGCCAAGTTCGATAGCGGCCATTAAGCGCGCACAAAATTCTTGACTTTGACCTTAGGTCAGACCTCAGCATGTCGACGAGGGACGATTTGAGCGGGTTCTACCAAATCCACGAATTCGCGGAACTGGCGGGAGTCACGATCAAAGCCCTGCATCATTACGATCGGCTGGGTTTGTTGAAGCCCCGGCGAACGGATGCCGGGTACCGGATCTATGCCGAGCGTGACCTGGAGCGGCTGGAGCAGATCATCGCGCTCAAGTTCCTGGGGGTGCCTCTGAAGCAGATCAAGGCGGTGCTGGATCGGGCCGCGCTCGAATTGCCGGAGGCATTGCGTTCGCAGCGCAAAGCCCTCGAAGAAAGACAGGCGCTACTGGGCCGTGCGATCCGCGCAGTGCGTGCGGCCGAAGAAGCCCTGGAACCCGGCAAGCCGGCCGATCCCGCGATTTTGAAACGAATCATCGAGGTGATCGACGTGCAAAACGAAGTCGAAATGATGAAGCAGTACTACAGCACTGAGGAAGCGTGGGAGAAGCGGCGCCGCTATTACGAAGAAGGCCCGTCCGAGGAGTGGCAGAAACTCTATCGCGATGTTCGGGCGGCACTGGGGGAAGATCCCGCCAGCGGGGAAGCGCAAGCGTTGGCGGACCGCTGGCTGGAGCTGTCGATCAGGGCTTGGACCGGTGATCCGGCAGTCCAGACGGATTCCGGCAGCGCCTGGCTGCATCGCGACGACTGGCCGCCCACCATGAAACGCAGGATTGCGGAATTCGGGCTGGAGGAGATTACGGCATTCATCCAGCAGGCGGCCTTGTGCGCGCGGAAGAAATACTTCAGCGCGGAGGCATGGGCCAAGGTGGTGGCGAACCGGATGGCATCCAAAGATTACACGCCGTTTTGGCAGGCGCGCGTGGATCTCTTTCGAGACGTGGCGTCGTCGCTCGGTGAGGATCCGGCCGGCGAAAAGGCGCGATCGCTCGCCGCGCGCTGGCTGGCACAACTGGACCAGGCAAGCTACGGCGATGCGGCTGTAAAAGCAGGGTTGATCGAGGAATGGAAAGACCGGCGGAATTGGTCGGCGACCGTTCGCTGGCGCGAAGAGGGCCTTGCCATGATGAACACGGACCAGTTCGAGCGGGTGGCCGACTTCATCGACAGGGTGGTCGCGTTTTCGATACCGGCTAGGACAGAAGCGTCGCAACGTGCGCGGCCGCGGCGGTAGCGAGGCCGCTCAACGTGTAGCCGCCCTCGAGCACAGAGACGACGCGCCCGCCGGCGTGCTTTTCGGCCATCGCCATAACGGCTCGGGTGAGATCGGCGAAATCGTCATCGGTGAGGGTGAAGCCGCCCAGAAGGTCGCCGATGCGCGAATCGAAGCCGGCTGAGATCATCACCAGGTCGGGACGAAAGTGATCCGCGGCGGGTATGAGGGATTTCTCGATGGCGCCCAGAATCTCTTTGCGGCCGGATCCCGCCGGAAATGGGAAGTTCATGGTGCATCCTTTGCCAGCGCCGGCGCCCGTTTCGTCAGCGCGGCCAGTGCCGGGGTAGAGCGGCCACTGGTGTGTGCTGAAGAAAAACACGCTCGGATCGGTGTAAAAGATGTCTTGCGTGCCGTTTCCGTGGTGCACGTCCCAATCGACGATCAGGACGCGCTCGAGGCCGTGCCGGCGCTGCGCGTATCGCGCGCCAATCGCGATGTGGTTCACGATGCAAAAGCCCATGCCGCGCGTGGGTGTGGCGTGGTGGCCGGGCGGGCGAACCGCGCAAAAGGCATTGCGCGCGCGGCCGGTGACCACGGCGTCCACCGCGTTGAGGACGCCGCCGGTGGCGAGCAGGGCCAGGTCCCACGAGTTGGGCGTAATGTCGGTATCGCCGGTGGTGAGGTGGTGGTATCCGGCGACGATATCGTGTTTGGCGGTTTCGAGATAGTCGGACGTGTGGCACAGCAGCAGCTCCGCTTCGGCCGCCGTGCGAGCGGCGAGCGGATCGAGACGCTCGAGAAGCTTGGCCTTCCGCAAGCCTTCCATTACGGCGTCGAAGCGCTCCGGGCGTTCCGGGTGGTGGACTCCGGCCAGGTGCCCGCGGCAGCGCGGGTCGGCGAAGAGGGCGGTGCCTGGTTGCACGCAGCTATTTTATATGCCGCGGCGATTGCCGTAGAGGTCCACGTGCAAGCGCGGGCTGAAGCGGAAGCCTTCCGATTTGCAGATCTCGGCCAGCCAGACGCCGCGTTCGCGCAACATATCGCGATCGATTCCTTCGGGCATGAGGATGACGCGGGCGGGGTCGGCATGGAGCGCGGCCAGGAGTTGGTGCACGTCCTCTAGGTCTGTCGGCGCGGCAATCACAAATTTCAGTTGGTAGTTGTAGCGCTCCATCAACTGGCCCAAGACGTCGAGATTGATACGGAGCCGGTCATGCTGCGCAGCCCAACTGCCGGCCGGCGTAGAATTGGCGAGCTTGGGACTGATGCTCATCAGATCGCAGGCCACAGGCTTGAAAACGGTGCCGGCGGTTTCCACCGTGATGTGCAGGCCGGCTGCGCGGAGCTGCTCGCAGAGCGGGATGATCTGCGGGGCGATCATCGGCTCGCCGCCAGTGACCACTACGTGACGAGCGGGATGGGCTTTCACCTGATCCATGATCTGGTCGAGCGAAAGATCGACTCCCTCGGGCTCCCAGGACGTGTAAGGCGTGTCGCACCACGCGCAGCGCAGATTGCAGCCGCTGGTGCGGATAAAGAAGGAAGGCACGCCCACCAGCGAGCCCTCGCCTTGCACCGAATAGAACAGCTCAGCGATCTTCAATGCCGGCCTCTTCGAAGCCCTTTCGACGCAGCAGGCACGCATCGCACTGGCCGCAGGGGCGGCCTTCGGGCGTGGGATCGTAGCAACTGTGGGTCAGGCTGAAAGGGACGCCGAGCTTCGCGCCTAATCGCACGATTTCGGCTTTGGAGAGTGCGATCAGGGGTGTGTGAATCTGGACGTGAGTGCGCCCTTCGACGCCGGATTTCGTTGCCAGATTGGCCATGCGCTCGTAGGCTTCGATGAACTCCGGGCGGCAATCGGGGTAGCCGGAGTAATCGAGCGCATTCACGCCGATGAAAATGTCCGAGCTTTCGAGTACCTCGGCCCAGGCCAGCGCGAAGGAAAGAAAAATTGTGTTGCGCGCGGGCACGTAGGTCACGGGGATGCCGTGAGACATGGCCTCGAGCGAGCGGGCCTTGGGTACGGCGATGTCTGCGGTAAGGGCCGAGCCTCCGAAGGCATCGAGCGGGATCTTGACCACGATGTGCCGTTCCGCGCCCAATGCGCGCGCAGTGCGAGCGGCGGCATCGAGCTCGATCTTATGGCGCTGGCCGTAATCGAACGAGAGCGCGCAACAAGAGAAGCCCTCGGCGCTGGCGTACGCCAGACAGGTGGCCGAATCGAGGCCGCCACTCAACAAGCAGACCGCCTTTTTCACTTACTATCATGGTATCTTCCGTGCGCCTCCGGTTTGTCACCGCCACTCCACTCGACGTTCGCCGCGGCAGCGGTACCTATGTGGGAATCCAGGTACTCGCGCGAGCGCTGACTGCCCTGGGGCACACAGTCGTGTTCGAAACACCGCGGATTCATCTGCCGGTATTCACGTTGGAGCGCCTGCTGTTTAACCGAACGCTGCGGCGCTCCGATGCTTTCGATGTGACCGTGGGCTTCGACATGGACGGTTACCGGATTGCGGATGTCGCTTCGCTCAAAGGTGTGATCGCCGATGAGGCGCGATTTGAGCGAGGCCTGACGCGTCTGACCATGGGGATGCAGGCAGCACGCGAGCAGCTGCATGTGCACCGCGCCCGGCTCGTGCTGACAACGAGCCTCTATGCAGCGGGGCGCGCGCAGGAACTCTACGGTTTGGCCACACGGCCTGCCATCGTGCCCGAGCTGATCGATCTCGAGGAATGGCGGCGTACGCTGACGGCGCCTCCCGCGGACTCCCCAAGGTTTACCTTGTTATTCGTTGGCCGCTTCTACCGGCGCAAGCGGCTCGACGTGTTGCTGCGCGCGGCTGCGATCTTGCGCGGCCGCATCCCCGGCTTGGAAGCGCGAATCGTGGGTAACGGCCCTTGTCGCGCCATGCTGCATGCGCTGGCTCGTGAGCTGCGGCTTGAAAGCGTGGTCACCTGGTTAGGTGATGTCTCGCGCGCCGAACTCACCCGCGAGTACAACCGGGCGAGCGTGTTCTGTCTGCCGAGCGTCCAGGAAGGCTTCGGGATTGTGCTGCTGGAGGCGATGGCCGCGGGAAAGCCGATCGTGGCCGCGCGCGCAGCGGCGATTCCGGAAACCGCGCCGCACGCTGTGCTGGTCGAGCCGGAGAGCGCCGAGGATCTGGCCGCGGGAATCGAAGCCCTTCACCACTCGCCGGAGGCTCGGGAGTCACAGGCAGCGGCGGGGCTCGCCTGGGTGGAGCGCTTCGATGCTCCGGGGGTCGCACAGAAGTTTCTCGATACAGTGACGCGCGCGGCTACTTGTATTTCAGTGTGATATTGAAAGTGGCTTGCTGAGCGCCTGGCTCGGACGCGCGAGAAACGACTCCGCCCGCTTGGCCGGCAGCCCCGGGCTGGGCTTTCAGAGCAGCTTGCACACGTGAGAACCGAACCAGGAGTTGACTGGCGCCACCGGCAGGCACCGTGTAGGGCACGGAAGCTTGTAGGGGCTCATTTGCGATGAGCCGCGGGCCGTTGGGATCATCGAGACGCGAGACCGAAAGGAAGCCCGCCATTCTCGATTCGAAGCGGATGACCACTTCGTCGCTTCGTTCGAGCTCCGTCTGTGGGCCGACCTCAGTCAATTCACCGTCTGCCGACTTCGTATACACGGTGTATTGCAGACCCAGACGGGCAGCATCGGCACTACCACCAACGCCTACGAAATTGAGCTCGCGAAACGCGGGGCGAGCCGCCGTCTGAAGGACGGGTTGACTTACCTTGGCGGTCTTCGCTTCGGCGGTCTTCGCTTCCTCCGCGTCAGCACTGAGCGGTTCGGCTAGATTCTGTTTGGCCAATGGGGAAGGAGCAGCCGGAGCTATTGGAGCGGGCGGAGCAGGCGGGGCGGGCGCTGGTGTCCGCGCGAGAGCATCCAATTCTTTCGCGTCCGGCGCCGCAGCCGGAAGTTGTGGAGGAGGTGGAAGCGAAGTTGGCAACGGCGAGCCCGCCACAGGCAACGGTGCTTGAAACGACTTCACCGGCTCGCGGCGGGTTTCCGCAACCACCACCGGCTCGGCCTTCGGCAGCTCATGCCTGGAGAAAACGGCCATCAGGATCATGACTGTCGCGGCGACGACTCCGAAAGCCGGGGCCAACACACGCCGGAACCACGGCACTGGCCGGTTGTCGAGCGCGGCGAGTAGTTGTGCTCGGGCGGCGGAATCTTGCAGCAGCTCACGCAAAGACTCCTCGGCGGCCAGACTCTCGAAAAGCTGCTGATCGTCGAGCGCAGCCGCAAATAGCGTGTCACGCTCGTCCGGAGTCAGAGTGCCGGCAGCGTAACCGCCCAGCAGTTTTTCGATGTCGTCGCGGTTCATCGTTTGCCCTGTTCCCAGTGGCCGCCCATCAGCTCCAGCAGGTTCTTGCGGCACCGATAGTCCCACGTGTACACCGTATTGATGGCGCTGACTCCCATGATCTTCTGGATCTCTGGAAAGGACTTGCCCTGAAGCTTCAGGCGCATCAACTCGCGGCAGCGGTCTCCCAATTGGCTCATGGCGCGGGTGAGCCGTTCCAGCATCTCCTTGCGTTCCACATAATCGGCCGGGCTCGAATCGAGATCCGGCAGGGGAATATCGTCGATCGAGATCTGCGCGGTTTCGCCGCGGCGCACGGCTTTGCGGCGCAGACTCATCATTTTAAAGCGCACAATGCGCAGCGAGAGGGGCAGCAGATCCTCCAGGCGGTCCAGGTGGGAATACTTCTCTTCGAGGAGCATCAGCACCTCCTGCGCCAGGTCTTCGGCGGCGTCCCCCGATGAATGAGATGCCGCGAACCGGACAATCCTTTCACGCAGCTTGGTGAGAACCTCTTCGCGCGACACTGGTCCACCAGTTAAGGCGATCATAACATTGACGTAACAGGGGACCGGAAGGTTGTCGTTGGTTTAGGGCTGCGCCAGCTCGACCAGGACGCCGCCAGGGTCGCGGACGAACCCGACCTTGCCGTTAGGGCCGAGCTGGAGGCTGCCGCCGTGCGTGATCGAAGAGCCGCCGGCGGATTTGACCGCGGCGATGGCGGCGTCGATATCGTGCACCTGGAGGCCGAGGGCGGGGGCGCCGGGGTCGGGAATGCGAGGCGTTTGCGGTTTGCGGTCAACGCTTTTGAATTCGAAGAAGGCCCACGAGACGTTCGTACCAGGGATGGTGGCACTGATGGTGCGGATTTTCGCGCCGGGCGTGCCCAGGTTGTCGGCGGAGTCGGAAGACCAGTCGTTGGTGGTGACCGTGAAGCCGAACCGATCCCGATAGAATGCGGCAGCCTTTTCCGAGTCTGCGACCACCGATCCAAAAGCGGAGCCGATGACTTTGCCGCTGCCCGGTGGCATTCCTTTGGGTTGTGCCAGCTCCACGTAGTATCCGTCGGGGTCCTTTACAGTGACGGCGCGAGAGGCACGGCCCGTACCTGCGACCGGCGCGCCACCGGCGGTGACCACCTCCGCACCGGCTTTCTTAGCGATGGCGAGCGCGGCGTCAATCTCGTCAACGGCCAGCACCAGCAGCGATGCACCCGGATCCTGAATGCGCGGCTTCACCGGGTGTAGCTCCGTGTCCGAAAATTCCGTTACCTCCAACGCGAAGGATGCGTTCGGAATCTTGAGCATTATGTTGCGGAACTTCGTCCCCGCGGGTACGTCCACCAACTTCAGAAGCATTTCCGGGAGCGGATTGGGCTTGCCGAGGGTGCCGCCATTCTCCAGTTCCAAGCCGAGCGCATGGTAGAAGGCGTACGTCCGGTCCAGATCTGCCACGCCGAGTATGTACTTCGTCAGGCGGATGGCGTTGGGAGTGGCGGATTGGCCGTGGGCCAGGGTGGCGAGGAGCAGGCCAGCGATGATGGAGAATGGGCGCATATGCAGCGAGGATAGCATGGAGGTTTTCACAGGCCGGGAGGCCTGTGCCACGTAGCACAGGCCTCCCGGCCTGTGTGCTTAACGCTGATTTGCCTTGAGTACCTTTTTCCGTAACCGGATCGATTGCGGGGTCACTTCCACATATTCATCGTCACGGATGAATTCGATGGCTTGTTCGAGATTCAGGATGCGTGGGGGCACCAGGCGGATGGCTTCGTCCGCGGTGGAGGCGCGCATATTGGTCAGCTTCTTTTCCTTGACGATGTTGACGTCCAGGTCCCTCTCGCGCGCGTTCTCGCCCACGACCATTCCTTCGTAAACTTCCGTGCCCGGGGACACGAAGATCTCGCCGCGCTCCTGAAGGTTGAAGGTAGCGTAGCCGGTTACCTTTCCCGGACGGTCTGCCACCAGCGAGCCGGTGGGCCGCGTGGGGATGTCGCCTTGCCAATCGATGTAGCCGTGGAAGAGCGAGTTCATGATGGCGGTGCCGCGCGTATCGGTAAGGATTTCGCTGCGCAGGCCGATCAGGCCGCGGGAGGGCACGTGGAACTCCAGGCGCACGCGGCCGGAGCCGTGGTTGATCATCTTCGTCATCTTGCCCTTGCGCTGGCCCAACTTTTCGATCACTACACCCAAAAAGTTTTCAGGGCAGTCGATGACCAGGAGCTCGAGAGGCTCCTCGATTTTGCCATTCCTGCTGCGGGTGAGGATTTCGGGCTTGCCCACCGCCAGTTCATAGCCCTCGCGGCGCATCATCTCGATGAGGATGGCGAGTTGCAGTTCCCCGCGGCCCATCACCTTGAAGGTGTCATGGCCCAACTCTTCCACGCGGATGGAGACATTGGTAAGCAGTTCCTTATCGAGCCGCTCCCGGAGATTGCGCGATGTCACCCATTGGCCCTCCCGGCCGGCAAACGGCGAGGTGTTGATGGTGAAGGCCATGGCAATGGTGGGCTCGTCAATGTGCACATGGGGCAGCGGTTGTGGGTTTTCCGCATCCGTAACCGTTTCGCCGATCGTGATGCCCTCGACGCCCGCAATCGCCAGGATGTCGCCGGGCCGCCCGATGGTTTCATCCACGCGCTTGAGGCCTTCGAACGAATAGAGCTTGGTGATCTTGGTGTTATGGAATGTGCCATCGCGCTTGGCGATGGCCACGGTGTCGCCGTAACGCAGGGTGCCGTTGAAAACGCGGCCAATTCCGAGGCGGCCGAGATAGTCGCTGTAATCCAGATTGGCGATCAGCATCTGAAGCACACCTTCCGGTTCGCCGGCGGGAGGGGGGATGTGCTCGATGACGGCATCGAATAGCGGGCGGAGATCGGTGGAAGGATCGTCCATTGTGCGCTTGGCCACGCCGGTTTTGGCAACGGTGTAGAGAACCGGAAAGCTCAGCTGATCTTCGGTGGCGTCCAGATCGATGAAGAGATCGTAGACTTCGTTGAGGACTTCCTGCACGCGCGCGTCCGGCCGGTCGATCTTGTTGATTATGACTACCGGCGGCAAGTGAGCCTCCAGGGCTTTGCTGAGCACGTAGCGCGTCTGCGGCAGCGGGCCTTCGCTCGCATCCACGAGGAGCATGACGCCATCCACAATTTTGAGCGCGCGCTCCACTTCGCCGCCGAAATCGCTGTGGCCGGGAGTATCGACGATATTGATCTTGACGCCGTGGTAGCGGATCCCCGTGATCTTGGCGAGGATGGTGATGCCGCGCTCGCGTTCGAGCTCGTTGGAGTCCATGACGCGCTCGACATGTTCCTCATGGGAGCCGAAGATGCCGCTCTGGTTGAGCATGGCGTCGACGAGCGTGGTTTTCCCGTGGTCGACATGCGCGATGATCGCGATGTTGCGGATGGATGTGTTGGTGGTTTTCATTCAGTAGGTTGTTCCAGTGGGGCAGACGATCGTTTTTTGTCGTCTGCGTCTTCGCTCGAAGCCGGCGGGCGACGAAAGGCGATCGACGGCCCCACGTTGGAAGACAAAGATGCCGCTCTGGTTGTCGACATGCGCGATGATTGCGATGTTGCGGATGGATGCGTTGGTGGTTTTCATTCCGTGGTTTGTTCCAGTGGGGCAGACGATCGTTTTTTGTCGTCTGCGTCTTCGTTCGAAGCCGGCGGGCGACGAAAGGCGATCGACCGCCCCACGGTGCACTTCAAGGGAGCAGAGGTTTTACTATGCGTCAGTTGCTTCATCGAGGATTTTCCAGATACGGTCGATCCACTGCTCGTGCTCTGGCTTCATCAGGACGGAGCGCAGGCAGTGGATCTCGGATTGAGGATCGCCGAAAAACGCGCCGGGCAACCGTGCCATAGCCAGGTGCAGATTGCGGCGCGCGGCTTCCTGAAAGATGCGGTCGGCCGAGCCGGTCTTTGGAGCCCACACGACGATGTCGAGCTGCGGCGCAAACGGCACGCGAAAACGCGAATCTTGCTGCAAGCGGGCGTGCAAGGCCAGCGCCGCCCGGCGGCACGCGGACATGCCGTTTGCAAACGCTCCGCCGCGCACGAGCGGCAGCAGGCGCATGGTAGCCCACAGCGCGACCGCCGAAGCTCCGGGGCGCGAGCATTCGAGCGAGATTTCACCCAGATGCAATTGATCCGACGAAAAGTAGGTCGCCGGGGAATCGTGCTTGTAGAGCGTGCCCACGGCCGGGTCGCGGAACAACACGCAACCGCAGCCGTATGGTTGGAGGCCGTGCTTGTGGGGGTCGATGACGATGGAATCGGCTTCGGCGACGCGATCGAACGCGGCACGAGCTTCGGGCCCGAGATTGTCGGCCAGCGTGAAGTATCCGCCATACGCGGCATCAATGTGGACGCGAAATCCGTAACGTTTCTGTAGCGCCAGAATCTCGGGCAAGGGGTCTACCGACCCGGTGGCGGTGGTTCCCAGCGTCGCCACCACGCAGCCGATATCGCCCACCTTGAGTTGCTCCTCGAGTGCGTTCAGGTCCATACGGCCCCGGCAATCGGTGGCAATCTTGGTGAACGGCAGTTGCAACACGCTGCTGATGCGCTGGTGCGTGTAGTGCGATTGCGTGGACGCCGCGATCTTTTTGCCGGCATGGAGCCGGCCCGCCACCCACAGGCCCTCCAGGTTGGCCATGGTGCCGCCGCCGGTGAGATGACCCAGGTGCTCCCGCCAACCGAACATGCTTGCGATTTGCGCCACGGCCTCGCGTTCCATGGCGGTGCTGGCGCGACCGCCATCGAGGGCGTGGTTATTGGGGTTGATCCAGGTGGCCAGTGCATAGGCGGCGCGCGCGACGGGGTGCGGCGGTTTCAGCATCTGGCCGGCGTAGAGCGGATGGAAGTACGGATAGTTGTCGCCCAGATGCCCGGCGACTTCCGCGAGCACCGCATCCATGCGCGGCGCCGCGGGGGTTTCCAAATCCGGCAGGGCGGTGAATTCGCGTTCCAGCGCTTTCACGGCTGCGCCGAGCGCGGCCAAGGTTTGCGTTTCGAGCATCACTCCTCGTGTAGAGCGTCCATCGGGTCGAGGCGCGCGGCTATACGCGCCGGATAGAGCCCGGCCAGCACGGTGACACACCACACCAGAAGAAGCGCGCCTGCCAACAGCGTAACAGGGGGATGAAACTGGATGGTCCAGCCGAAGCTCTGCTTGTTGACTACAAATATCAATAGTAACGAAAGCGCGAAGCCCAGTGCCAATCCCACCAGCGCGGCCAGGGCGCCGAGCATGCCGGCCTCCACCAGAATCATGCCGCGGAGTTGGCCCGAGGAAGCGCCCAGATAGCGCAGCAAGCCGAGCTCGCGGCGGCGATCCAGCACCAGGGCGAGCAGCGAATTAGCTGCGCCCAGCATGGCCACGATGATAGCGACGGCCTCCAGAGCCCAGGTGATCGCGAAGGTGCGGTCGAACACGATGATGGCGTTGCGGCGCAGTGCCTGGTTGGGGACTACGAGGATCCCGAGGCCCGCGGCGCGCTGCTGGATGGTGTGCTGCGCTTCGACCGCGTCGGCTCCGGGTTCCAGATACACCGCGGCATTGGTGGGCGGTTGTGTGGGTAGATACCGGAGAAGCGTGGATTGGTCGAGCAGCACGAAGCCCTGGCTGCTGGAGTAGTCGAAGTAGATGCCCGCAACCGTGACAGTCACGTTACGCGCGCCGAGCGGGAGCGAGAGGTGGTCGCCGGCGCGGACCCCGTGCCGATTGGCGAACGGCTCGCTGACGATCGCGCGGTCGCGGCCGGGAAGCGAGCGCAGGATCGCATCGCGGTTTTCGCCCGGCAGGAAGCGCAGGCGGCCATAGCGGCGGACGATGTCGAGGTTGCCCGCGCCTAGAGTGACGCGGTCGCCGTGATAGTGGAATTCGAGCGCATGAAAGAGGTCGACCGCGGCCACGTGCGGAATGGATGCAAGGATCGAAGCAACCTGCGGAGGCAATGGTGGATACTGATCGGCCGGGCCACCGACGGCGCGGCGCACGTACAAATCCGCGCGCAACTGCGTATCGAGCCAAAGGGTCACGGTCTCGCGGAAACTGCCCACCATGATGCCTACGCTGGCCATCATGGCAATGGCGGTGGCCAGCGCTGCGACGACTACCGACGAGCGCGACAGCGAACCGGCCAGGCTGCGTCCAGCCAGCAGGCTCTCGGCTCGGCGCTTGAGCGCGAAACGTGAGGAACGGTTCACCGCCAGGACGATGGCCGGCGCCGCGAACGCGGCGGCAGACACCGCCAGCAGGGCTGCGGCATAACCGCCCACGGGCTTGCCATCGAGGGGGGCGGCTTGCGATGCGATCGCCGCCAGAACGGCCAGCACCCCCGCAAACAGTAAATGGCGGCGCCAATGCAAGCGCGCACGATGTTCGTGCGCGCCGCGGCCCATCGCTTCGCTCGGGGAAACCTGCATGGCCTCGCGCGCGGGCGCCAGCGCGGACAGGAGCGCGGTCAACATTCCGGCGATGATTCCCACCAAAGCCTCGCTGATGGAGAGTTGCACGGGCGTAGGCCGGCTGGTGGTATAGAGCGCGTTAACCGTAACCGCAATCAGCCCGACGGTTCCACCGGCCAGAACGCGTCCCAGCGCCACCCCCAGTGCCGCTCCGGCAAGGCCGAGCACCTGCGCTTCCGCCAGGAACAATCCCAGAACGGCCGCACGGCTCGCGCCCAGCGCTCGAAGGGTGCCGATCTCAGCGCGGCGGCGAACCACACTCACCGAGATGGTGTTGTAGATCAGGAATGCGCCGACTACCAGAGAAATGTAGCTGAGCACGCGTAGGTTCCAGCGGAAGGCGCGCAGCATTTTCTGGTTCTCTTCGTTACGCGCGCCGGGTTTTTCGAGGATGTAAGCCGGCGGCAGCAGCTGGCGAATGGCCGCTTCTACCCGCTCCGGATCCTCGCCGGGGCCAACCGTCACGTCGATCCGGTCCAGCCTGCCGTAATGCTGGAGAGCGTGCTCGGCGGCCGCGATGTCGATGGCCACGAACTCGGCGGGGCCGGCGTCGGCCAGACGCGCTACGCGGAACTGGCCAAAGGGAAGCCCTATCCGTGCGTGCAGGCCGGTCCCTAGGCGCCGCGCCAGAGCGGCCGAAACGACCGCGGAGTCCTCGGGTGCTCCAGCAAGATCGAGTCCGTAGAGCGTCACGGAACCCACGCCTGGGATTTCGACCTGGGTCTCGATGACCGGCGCAAAGTGCGCGTCGACGGGAAGGGAAGCCAGCCGTCCGATCCACGATTCCTCGATTCCGCCGTTGGCCACGATATCGAGGTCGGTTCTTCCGGCCAGTGTTTCAACGGACGAGCGGAACGAGCCGGTGGCAGCGTCTCCGGCCAGATCGATCGCGACCACCACCGCAACACCCAGGGCGACGGCGCCGATGGTGAGAAGAGTGCGCAGCACGTCGCGGCGTAGAGGGCGCAGGATGAGAGTGCGAAGGAGCTTCAAGTTAACCCCGCCGCTCGCGCGAACACCGTATCAGTGGCTTGATACATCTCTCCCAATCCATAGTAATTGCAAGCCGTACGGGATTCGCTACGGTAGCGAACTGGAAATCGCCGGGTGCGGACGGCTAACCTCATAATGATGAAGCGAAGAACTGTTCTGGGCGGCGCGGCGTTGCTCGCCGGCGCGGCCGTTTCGAAAGCTGCCACAGAGGCCACGGCTGCTACGCCTCAAGCCGTTTCGACCAACGCGAACTATAGCGGTCCCGCCCGGACATCAACGCCTGCCGACACGGTAGTGGAGACGAACGCGGGCAAAGTCCGCGGCTATCTGCGAAACGGGATTTACAACTTCCGCGGAATGCCCTACGGCGATACGACCGAAGGCGCCAACCGCTTTCTGCCGCCGCAAAAACCTAAGCCATGGCCGGGTGTGTACAACGCGCTGGGCTACGGATCGGTGTGCCCGCAAGGCGCCAACCCGCAGTGGAAACAGCCGGAGTGGGTGTTCCTTCACAATTGGGACAACGGGATCACCGGTGAAGACTGTTTGCGCGTGAACGTGTGGACGCCCAGCTTCCGGGGTTCGACCAGGCGGCCCGTTATGGTATGGCTGCACGGCGGCGGATGGTCGGGCGGTTCGAGCCAGGAGCTGCCCTCGTACGACGGCGAGAATATCAGCCGCCGCGGCGACATCGTCCTGGTTTCCGTGAATCACCGGCTGAACCTGTTTGGCTTCACGAACCTGGCGGGGGTGGGCGGCGAAAGATACGCCGCTTCGGGGAACGTGGGGCTGCTCGATCTGATCGCCTCGCTCGAGTGGGTTCGCGACAACATCGCCAACTTTGGCGGGGACCCCGGCAACGTCACCGTGTTTGGCCAATCGGGCGGCGGTTCCAAGGTATGTCATTTAATGGCGAGCCCTTTGGCGAAGGGCCTGTTCCATAAGGGCATTGTGCAGAGCGGGCCCACGATGCGCAGCGGGCCGGTGGAAGCGTCGCTCAAAACAGCCTCCGCTTTTCTTGGGCAGCTCGGGTTGACCGCCTCTACGCTCGAGAAGATTCACACGCTTCCCTATGCACATTTGCAGGAGGCGTACGTGGCTTCGGCGCCATCGAGCGGCGGATTCATTAACTCCGGGCCGGTGATGGATGGAAAGATTGTGGCGTCTCATCCCTTCGATCCCGTGGCCACGCCGCTCGGGGCGAACATTCCTCTGCTGATCGGCAATAACAGCCACGAGATGGTCAGCATCGCCATGAGCAATCCAAAATACGAGGACATGAGCGAGGCGGAGCTGAAAGAGCTCCTGGCAAAGCCTCTGGGCGATCGCGCCGATCGAGTCATCCGGGCATTTCGGAACGAGTACCCGAATGCGAAGCCGGTGGACCTGCACGGGCGCATCAGTTGTTGGAACGGTTTCATGGGCGCGCCCACGCTCAAGCTGGCCGAGATCAAAGCGGCGCAGCCCGCGGCCGTATATCGATATGTGTTCAGCTGGTGTACGAAGGCGCTCGATGGGCGGCCCAGAGCCTATCACTGTGCTGAATTGGCTTTCGCATTCGACAACATCGACCGCTGCGCGAACGCTACTGGCGGCGGGCCCGAGGCGCGCGCATTGGCTGCGAAGGTGAGCCAGGCATGGATCAACTTTGCGCGCAACGGCAATCCCAACCATTCCGGGCTGCCGAACTGGCCGGCACTGAAGCCGGGCCAACTCAATACCATGGTCTTCGATACGACGCCAAAAATGGTAGTGGATCCGGATCGCCAAGGCCGGCTCGCGATAGAAGGCAAGGCCTGACGCGCGCGCGGCGCGGTATCATACCCCCTTGAACACAGGTCGGTGGAGGGAGCACGAATGAAAAACCCCAATCGCCACGTCCGCGAGTTTGCTGGGTTGGCGATATTCCTGGCGCTCGCCGCGGCGCTATTGCCGGTTCGGGCACAGAAACGATCGGACACGCCAAGCCGGCCGTGGATGGACAAAAGCTTGTCCCCGGACCGGCGGGCGGACCTGGTGATCGAGCAAATGACGCTCGACGAAAAGATCCAGTTGGTCCACGGCGTCGGCATGCCCAGGCCCTCGGATCTTGGCCAGGCATCCGAAGTGAACCGGCTCCGTTCCAACGGAGGCGCAGGTTTTATCCCTGGAATCGAGCGGCTGGGGATACCCGACTTGCAGATGGCCGACTCCGCCTATGGAGTCACGCGCGGGGCTGCCAAGGGCCGCTACTCGACGGCCTTACCCTCCGATCTGGCCGGCACCGCGACCTGGGATCAGAAGTTGATGTACGAATATGGGTCGCTGATCGGACGGGAGCTGCGCGCTCAAGGTTACAACATGTCCCTCGGAGGCGGTGTGAACATCACGCGCGAACCGCGCAATGGGCGCAACTTCGAGTATCAGGGTGAAGATCCGATCCTGGCCGGCAAGATGGTGGCCCAGTTCATCCGCGGCATCCAGGATCAAGGAGTGATCGGCGACATTAAGCACTATGCACTCAACGATCAGGAGACGGGCCGATCAATCGGCGATGCCAGGCTCGATCGGCGTTCGATGCGGGAAACCGACTTGCTGGCTTTCGAGATCGGAGTCAAAGAAGGGAACCCCGGCGCCGTGATGTGTTCCTACAATCGCATCAACGGCGATTATGCGTGCGAAAACAGCTACACGTTGAATGATGTTCTGAAGAAGGCCTGGGGATTCAAAGGTTGGGTGGTCTCCGATTGGGGCGGTACTCACAGCACGGCGAAAGCCGCCATCGCCGGACTGGACCAGGAGATGCCTGGTTCCAACTTTTTTGGTCCGGCTCTGAAGACGGCCGTGGAAGGCGGCGAGGTTCCTTTAGCCCGGCTCAACGATATGGTTCACCGCATTTTGCGGACGGAATTTGCCGCGGGCATCATCGACAATCCACCAGCGACCAAAGTTCCTGACGTTGAGGCGGGTCTGGAGTTGGCCCAACGCGTGGCGGAGCAGGGAATTGTGCTGCTGAAAAATGCCAACGCGCAGTTGCCGTTGAACGCTTCGGCTCTCAAATCGATTGCGGTGATTGGATCGCATGCCGACGTGGGCGTACTGTCGGGCGGCGGTTCGGCGCAGGTGGATGCGCCGGGAGGCAACGCGGTCCCGCCCGCCCCTACAGATTCGGAAATCATTCCGGGATTGGGCCGCGGGGCGACCTGGTATCCCTCGGCTCCGCTGAAAGCGATTCGCGCCCGCGCATCCAAGGCTAAAGTCGATTACGATTCCGGGACTGACCCTGCGTCGGCCGCGAGGCTGGCTAAATCCGCGGACGTCGCCATTGTCTTCGTGAACCAGCCGGCGAGCGAAGGCCGCGATCTGCCGAGCCTGTCGCTGCCGGGCGGAGAGGACGCGCTGGTAGCCGCAGTTTCAGCTGCCAATGCGCATACGATCGTTATGCTCGAGACGGGCGGCCCGGTCACGATGCCGTGGATCGACGGGGTAAGCGCCGCGGTCCAGGCGTGGTTCCCTGGAATCCGCGGCGCCGAAGCGATCGCGCGGATTCTGTTCGGCGATGTCAATCCTTCGGCCAAGCTGCCGGTCAGCTTTGCCAAATCGGAAGCGGATCTGCCGCACCCCAAGATTTCGGGGATAGACCTTGCACCCAAGGTCGTCAACGGCCGGACACAGTGGCCGCCTTTTGAGGTGGACTACACCGAGGGCCTCAAGGTCGGCTATAAGTGGTTCGATGCCGAGGACAAACAACCGCTATTCGCTTTTGGGCACGGACTCTCGTACACGAGTTTTGAGTACTCCGGCCTAAAGGTGACGGGTAAAGAGGTGGTGTTCACGCTGAAGAATACGGGCAAACGCGCGGGAGCCGAGATTGCTCAGGTATACGTCAGCCTGCCCCCAGCGGCGAAGGAGCCGCCGCGCCGGCTGGTAGCTTGGGACAAAGTACAACTGGCGCCCGGCGAATCGAAGACCGTCACATGCAAACTCGATCCGCAGTTTCTATCGATTTTCAATGTGGACAAGAACGATTGGGAACTGCTGGCCGGCGATTATCGAGTATTTGTTGGCGGGTCTTCGCGCAGCGCGCCGCTGACTGGAACAGTGAAGGAACCATAGTCAGCAGGGAGTAACCGATCGTTAGTCTCCAGCCAACTTAAGAACGTTAACGCCCTCGACAGCCGCTTCTTTGCTGACGTAGCCTACAGCATTTTTGGTTTTCTTGACGTAAGATACGACGTTTTCGTCGCCCTCGACGATGCGAGGCATCCCCCCGGTCCCGGTGAACATCTGTTGCCGGTAGTAAGTCCAAAGCGCGCTTGCGTTCATTCCCAGCGTTTCGTTGGCGAAGGCTTGATGGGCAGCGCCGAGCTTCTGCATGATCGGCTCGACGTGCCCGCATTTTTTCAAAGAAGTGGAGGTTCGCAGGTATACACTGCGCAATTCATCCACTGTGACGTTAGTCAGCCCCAAGCTGGGATTGGCGATAACGACGAAGTCTGCGGCTGAGGCTCCGGAACTCAAAACCAGGAGTAGCGCGCCAAGCCACCGCCACGAGCTCTTAATCATGAAATACTCCATATCGCGCCTTAGAACTGAAACCCAGCGCGAATCAGAAGCAGCTTCGTTTTAGGAACGAGCCCATTTGGATTCGCTTCTGAGTAAAAGCCGCGCAGCGCCCAGTCGTTCCCGTATCCGGCGAAGAAATGCCCCTCGGTCTTGACGTAGAAGTGAGAGCCAAATTCGTACTTAGCCGTCACGGCGCGATCTCGAATGAGGTTGTCCGTTGAATCGTAACTGCAGTCGCTTCGGTAGCCAGAAAAGTATCCGCCCAGTGAGAGCCCCCTGGTGGCCTGATAGGTCACCGACGCATAGGCGCCCAGATCGGAATAGTCTTCCGCGATATCGTCGGCGTATTGTGGGCTTGCTGTTGAACTATAGGCTGTCCTCTCCACGTCCACGGTGCGGCGGATCTCCGCCTCCCAGCGCCATTTTCCTCTGGAGTACCTGACAAAGTAGTTCGTCAGGTGCGCTTTCGGATCTACGTCGGCGGACCAATCCCGGTTGCCATCCGGGTACTGAGCCCAGAACGTCCAATTCATTAGCTGGTAGGAAGCACCTACCATCAAGCCGCGAACCGGAGTGTACCAACGTATATCCGCACCTCGCTGCGTTCCGAAGACGGACATCGGTGAATCGCTGGCAAAGTGGTTGCCGTCATAGGGGTCTTCCACATACTTGCCGACATAGATTGTGTATGCTATTCGGCCGATTTTGCCCGGCGCGATCTCGCCGTAAATGTCAGCGCCGCGGTGAGCCAGGGTCGACGCCATGGTGTCGCGAGGATATAGCGCGGCAGGCAGAAGTGCAAAAGTCTGCAGCATTTCCATATCCTGGGTGTCGGAGTAAAGGCCCAACTTTGTCTTGACCTGACCGGCACGGATCCCGAGCCACCGCTTTGCCTGATAATCCAGCAGGGCCCAATCGAGACGCGGGTGTGGCCCGCCCAACTGGCCTATTTGGTAGGCGGAAACCTGGGCGCCGATCCGCAGATTGTCCCGCAGCGACGTACTGGCATTGATCCCGCCATCCCGCAGAGCGAAGCTTCCGGCGGTGGTGTCCATCGTCAAATAGTTGTTGCCGGATGAGTATGCGAATCCCTGGGAATACCAGCCGTGGAAATCGATCGCATGATCCGCGATCTTCAGTTCTTGAGCCTCCGCCCGTTCGGTCCACAGCAGCAACGCTAGAACCGCAAGACAGCCCGCAGACCAGTTCTTCTTACTCATACGACTTGCCACAAGGAGTTCATCGGCACAATTGACAAGAAGCAATAGACCGGGCACGGATGGGTCGACGCTGTAGCGATACGGCCATTTGGCGATAAGCTTGTCCAGGGAGTTCGCTTGGAAGTCTACCTGGTCGACGGTACGTATGAGTTGTTCCGGCACTACTATGCCGTGCCGTCAGCACGCGATCGGGACGGCCTGGAGGTGGGGGCGGTCCGCGGCGTGCTGGCTTCGTTGTTGGGCATGGTCAAAGGCGGCGCCACGCACATCGCCGTGGCCACTGACCACGTGATCGAGTCCTTCCGTAACGGGCTCTGGCCGGGCTACAAAACCAGTGAGGGCGTCGAACCGGACTTACTCGCGCAGTTTCCTTTGCTGGAACAGACGCTCTCGGCGGCCGGCATCGTCGTCTGGCCGATGGTCAAGTTCGAGGCGGATGATGCTCTCGCCGCTGCGGCCGTGGCGGCTGCTCGCGACGAGCGTGTCGAGCGCGTGGTCATTTGCACGCCGGACAAAGATCTTGCGCAATGCGTCCGCGGAAGCCGCATCGTCCAGTTGAATCGCCGTACGCGCACTACGATTGATGAATCCGGCGTCGTCCAGAAATTTGGTGTTCACCCAGAGTCGATCCCCGATTACCTGGCGCTGGTCGGGGACTCGGCCGATGGATATCCGGGCTTGCCAGGCTGGGGAGCGAAGTCGGCAGCCGCCGTTCTAAGCAAATTTGGCCATCTCGAATCGATCCCTGCCGACTGGCGCGAATGGGGCGTGAACGTAGCCAGCCCGCGGGCGCTGGCCGATACGCTGTCGTCGGAGCGCGAGCACGCGTTCCTGTTTCGAACCCTTGCCACGCTGCGCACGGATATACCACTCTTCGGGAGCGTGGACGAATTGCAATGGAACGGGCCAACCCCAGAGTTTACGGCTTTGGGCGCGCGATTCGACGCAGCAATCGCCGGAGCGAAACGCGGCCGGGCGAGTGAGTAACGTATCACGCGGTGTTGTAGAATCTGGAGAACCTATGCACTGCGATCGGCGAACATTTTTGGCTGGGCTGGGCGCGGCTGCGCTGGTGCGGCCGCCACGCGCCGCGGAACCGTCGGGGCGCGTCGATATCCACCACCACATGTTTCCCCCGGATTACACGGCGGCCATAGTGGCGCGAGGGCAAGCGCCTTCGCCAGCCTGGTCGCCGGCGCGGTCTCTGGAGGAAATGGACCGCGGCGGGATCGCCACGGCTGTGCTATCTCTCTCGCCGCCCAATGTGGTGTTTCCGGATGCTGCGTTCGCCCGCCAACTCGCACGCACAGTGAACGAGTACGGAGCGAAGATGGTCAAGGACTATCCCGGGCGCTTCGGTTTGTTTGCTGTGCTCCCGTTTCCGGATGTCGACGGCAGCCTCCACGAAATCGAATATGCCCTGGACACGCTCAAGGCTGATGGCATCGGGCTCATGACCAGCTACGGCGGCCAGTGGTTGGGCGATGCCGGATTCGCGCCGGTCTGGGAGGAACTCAACCGGCGCAAGGCCGTGGTCTACACGCACCCGCTCACGCCGGCGTGCTGCGGCAACCTCAAATATGGCGTTCCCGCCGCCGATATCGAATGGGCCACCGATACCACCCGCACGGTCGCCAGCCTCGTGTTTACCGGCACCGCGGCGCGCTTTCCCGAGATCCGCTGGATCTTCTCGCACGGCGGCGGCACCATGCCGTTTCTGTTGAGCCGCTTTCTGTATGAAGAGAAAACGATGAAGGAGAAAGACCAGCGCCTGCCGCGCGGTCTGATGTACGAATTGCGGAAATTCTATTACGACACGGCGCAGGCCAATCACCCGGGCGCCCTGGCCGCGCTGTTGAAGATCGTCACGCCGGCGCAGATGTTGTTTGGCACCGACTATCCCTACCGAACCGCCGCGGAGGTCATCTCGGGGTTGGAGGCGCAGCAGTTCGCAGCCAATGATCTACGTGCGATCGAACGCGACAACGCGCGCAAGCTGCTTCCACAACTCAAGGCCTGACTCTGTGCCCCGGTTCGCTATTGTCCTGACAACTGTTCTGTGCCTGGCGCCCTCAGCCCGCGCGATTGAACTGCGCATCCAGTTCGCCGCGCTCGAACGCATGCTCGCCGATCAGGTCTTCCAGCAGGATGGCCGCCGGTATGTCCACAACGATCAGACCAACAAGTGCAACTTCGCCTATCTTGAGAAGCCACATGTCCAGGGCCAGGACGGTAAGCTGCGCATGCGCGCCCGGTTTACCGGGCGGTCAGCGCTTAATATGTTTGGCAAGTGCGTTGGGTTGGGCGATGCCTTCGACGTCATCATTACCGCGCTGCCGCAGTACAAGGATGGCAACATCGGACTCAACGACGTGAAGGCCGTGCCCGACGGCCACACCGGTTATTACATTCGCCGCGTCTGCGAGGCGCTCACCAACAGCTTGTTGCACAGCTTTCGTTATCCGGTGGCGACGGCGGCGAAGAGCCTGTTGGAAGACCCTGGCACGCAGAAGTCGTATCCGCGCGAGTTGGGTGACTTCCATGTGACAGATATCCGGGTTACGAACGACGCGCTGGTGCTGGTAATCGATTTCGCGCTGACGGTGAAGTAGCCAAGTGGGGCGGGCCTTCCGGCAGCCCGGAAGGGCTGGCCCCACATATCGCTTTCACAAGTAGTTACTCGATGGCTTGAATCCGCCCGTCCCGCAGATGCACCACTCGCCCCGCGATCGCCGCCGTTTCGGCGCTGTGCGTGGCCATCAAAACGGTAGCGCCGAACCTCTCCGCGCTCTCGCGCAGGAGCGCCAGCACCTGTTCGCCGCTGGCCGTATCCAGATTGCCGGTGGGTTCGTCGGCCAGTAGCAGTTCCGGGGAGTGCACCAACGCCCGCGCGATGGCGACGCGCTGCATCTGCCCGCCCGAGAGTTGATAAGGCAGAGACGCGGCCTTGTCCTCGAGCCCTACCCAGCGCAAACGGTCGCGGGCGGCTTCCGTCGCGCCCGAGCGCCGGGCCAATAATAGCGGCAACTCGACATTTTCCAGAACGCTCAGTGTCGGCAAGAGCTCGAAGAATTGAAAGACGAAGCCCACGCGCTGGCGCCGCAGGGCGGTGAGGTCCGATTCTGAGAGCGAAGAAGTGGAACGCCCATCGATCAGCACCGCGCCCGCCGTGGGGAAATCGATGGCGCCCGCCAGATTTAGCAGCGTGGTCTTGCCGCAACCGCTGCGCCCCATGACTGCCGTAACGGTGCCGGAATCGAGGGCCAGCGAGATTTCGTGAAGCACTTCGAGCGGCTGGCCGCCGTTTTGATAGGTCTTCGAGACGCGGCGGAGCTCCAGGCGTGGCGGCACTCTACTATTTTAGGTTGCACACCGCAAAAAACAATTTGCACTTTTTATGTTTTCTGTTATTCTATGGTTGCTCTGGCCACTAAAAACCCGCGCCGGGAGAATGGATACTGCCGCACCTAGCATCCTGACTCGCGACGAGATGGAATCCAGGCGTCTGCTCGCCGCCCAGGAACTACAGAGGGGACTCTCACAATCACAAGTAGCCCGGAAGTTCGGCGTAAGCCGCACGACCGCCTCCCGGTGGTGCCGTGCATTAAACGGCAAGGGCGTGGAGGGGCTGCGAAAACGGAGGGCGCCAGGCCGCCCCAGCCGCTTGAATGCGGAACAACTGCGAGGCGTCGGCGAGGTCTATCACGCCGGCCCTAGGGCTGCCGGTTTTGACACCGACGTGTGGACCACGGCCCGCTTCGCCGATGCGATCTTTGCGCGTTTCGGCGTGCGCTACGACCCGGACCACGTAGGGCGCATCATGCACCGTCTGGGTCTGCGCGAACGCAGTCGTACGCGCAAACAGGGCGCGGGCTACGGCTCGCCGTATTCGCCGAATACCGTCCTGAGCCGGTCGGAAGTCTCGCCCACAGTGGTGTAGCAGGCGGCGGCATCTAGTATCGGAGGCATCAGGTTGCCACCGGTGCGCGCGGCGTGCTCCAGTGCGTCCAGCCGCTCGTTGACTGCCGCTTGGCTGCGTGAGGCGCGCACCTGGCGCAACCGTTCGATCTGTGCGCGCTCGAGTGAGGCGTCGAGATGGAGCGGGGGAATCTTGTGGCCCTCATCCATTTGAAATCGGTTCACTCCGACGATGATCTGTTTACCTGTTTCCACGCTGCGCTGGTAGGCGTACGCGGCGGTCTGGATCTCGTTTTGAACGAAGCCGGTTTCGATGGCGCGCAGGGTGCCGCCCATGCTGTCGATGGTCTCCAGGTAGGCGAGCGCGTTGTGCTCGATCGAATCGGTGAGCGCTTCGATTGCCTCGCTGCCGCCGACGGGGTCGGTGGTGTTTGCCACGCCACTCTCGTAGGCGATGATTTGTTGTGTCCGGAGGGCGAGGCGGGCCGATTCTTCGGTGGGCAATCCCAGCGCTTCGTCGCGAGAGTTGGTGTGCAGCGATTGCGTGCCACCCAGCACCGCAGCCAGTGCCTGGACGGCGGTACGGACAATGTTCACGTCCGGCTGTTGAGCCGTCAGCGAAGAGCCTGCGGTCTGCACATGGAAACGCAACATCATCGAACGCGGGTCTTTGGCGCCGAACCGGTCGCGCATCAGGCGCGCGTAGATGCGGCGGGCGGCGCGAAACTTGGCGATCTCCTCGATGAACCCGTTATGCGAGTTGAAGAAGAAGGAAAGGCGGGGCGCAAAGACATCGATATCGAGCCCCGCCTCGAGTGCCGCCTGGATGTAGGCGGTGGCGTTAGCGAACGTGAAGGCCAATTCCTGAACCGCTGTCGAGCCGGCTTCGCGGATGTGATATCCGCTGATCGAGATGGGGTTCCATTCGGGCATTTCACAAGCCGCCCAGGCGAAGATATCGGTGATAATGCGCAGGGCTGCACGCGGCGGATAGATATAGGTGCCGCGCGCGATGTATTCCTTCAGAATGTCGTTTTGGATGGTGCCGGAGAGCTTTTTCGGATCAGCGCCCTGCTGCCGCGCGGCGAGCGCGTAGTACGCCAGAAGAATCGCGGCTGTAGAGTTGATCGTCATCGACGTGGACACATCCTGCAGAGGAATGCCACGAAACAGAATTTCCATGTCGGCCAGCGAGGAAATGGCTACCCCTACGCGGCCCACCTCGCCCTCCGCCAGACGATGGTCGGAATCGTAGCCCATTTGCGTGGGAAGGTCGAAGGCCACCGAGAGCCCGGTCGTGCCTTGGGAGAGCAGATAACGATATCGGCGATTGCTATCCTCGGCGGTGCCAAATCCGGCATACTGCCGCATGGTCCACAAGCGGCGCCGGTACATGTCCGGATAGATACCGCGGGTATAGGGGAACTCGCCGGGTGGCTCCCGCTTGCCGCTCATGACCGCGAGATCTTACGGGCGCGCCGGAACGAGGAAATCCCGAACCAGGCCATGACACAGGTGCAAAAACCCGCAAAGAAGAGCCGGACGCCGTCGTGGGCCAGGAAGTAGCGGACGCCCTGAATGCCGAAGATCACCGCAAAACATAAGAAAAGAAACCCGATAATTTCGTTCCAGAGAGTACGGGCGGGCTTCAGAATGGCCGGCACGATATGCTCGACCAGCAGGCGTCCCTGTTGTTGGATGGCCTGAAGCTTCACCATCTTCATGGTAACAAAAGCCCCCTTGCTGGGGCTTGCGAGTGAAGTATTGACAGGAGATAGCCGATAGTAAGACTTGAGAACGCAGTGCCGGTCCACTACAATCGGAACGGGTGGGGCTGGCCATCTGGTGGAACGCTTGGGTTATCCTAAGCATCCACTAAAGGGGGAACGTCTGTGGACGAACCATTGAAGCACCTCATGCAGGAACTGGGAAACGCGATTAACGATTCCCTTTCCGAGTCCGACCGAATCGCGGAGGCGATCGGGGAGATCAAACGAGCCGGGTACGATGTCTTCCTGGTCTTGGAAGCGACCATCGGGTTCAACCGGCGCGATGAGATGGACGAGGGTGACGACGAATCCGAAGTGATGGAAGCCACCGATGAGCCCAAGCGCTTTGAAGCGACCGGAAAAATCAAGCTTACTTCTCAGGACCACCGCTTTCTGCGCGCTTTGAAGATTGCCGTAGACGAAGATAAGTAGGGGGGTGCCAGCTCCTGATAAACCTGCCAAGTCTCCCGAACAGCACGATCCCAGGTGAATAGTTCCGCTCGGGCTTGCCCGCGAGCCGCCAGGGCGGCTCTCCAATTGTCCTCCTGAGTAAGCCGGCATAAAGCAGCCCTCAAAGCAGCGGTATCTTCGGGATCGATCAGCACGGCGGCGTCTCCTGCCACCTCGGGCAAAGCCGAGCGATTCGAAGTGAGGACAGGAATCCCGGAGGCCATCGCTTCCAGTACCGGCATACCGAAGCCTTCGTCGAGCGACGGAAAGGCGAACACCGACGCCCGCGAGTACCAGCCGGCCAATTCGGTGCCCGAAAGATAGCCGGTGACGGTGATGCGGTCGCGCGCCGAGCTCGATTCGATCCGGCTCATGATCTCGCGGAAGCCGAAACCCGCGGATCCGGCCAAAACGAGCCGCCATCCAGCGTCCACCGATTCGAAAGCCTCCACCAGACGTGCGGTGTTCTTGCGCTTCTGAATAGCGCCGACCGAGAGGACGATCTTCTCACGATGCGCGGAGGGTGCCGGAAGCGCCCGGACGCCGTGATGGACCACGTGAACCTTGCTGGCGTCGACGTCCAGCAGTTCCGTTACCTGCGACTTCGTGAACTGGGAAACCGTGATGATGGCGTCGGCGCGGGCCGCAGCTTCCTTCGCCTGAGCGGCAAAGCGCGCGCGGAATTCGGGAGTCGAGTACTCGCTCGAGAGCACGAACAGGTCGTGGAACGTCACCACGCACCGTTTCAACGGCAGGCGCGGCACGCGCTGGTTGAGCGCATGGAAAATATCGGCCGAGCGCGGGCCTAGCGGCTCAGCCAGGAGGCCCCTGCGCACATTCGGCGGCAGAGTTTCCCGCCACGAGCGCAGATACCGGTGCGGACGATAACAAAAACGAAAGCCGGCCTCGGGGTGGGCGTGCGCCAGGCCGAAAAGCAGCTCGCGCGAATAGATTCCGACCCCGGAAAGCTCGTCCCCAAGGCTGTAGGTGGCGTCGAGAGCGATGTTCACTCGATACCGTATTGTTTCATTTTCCGGTAAAGAGTGGTTCGGCCGATATCCAATAATTTTGCAGCTTTGGTTCGATCACCGTGGGCCACCGCCACGGCCCTGACGATAGCCTGCTTTTCGCTGTCGGAGATCGAAAACATTGTCACCTTCGGCCCGATCACAAATTCGGTGAAGGGATGCTCCTCCAGCACTTCCGACAGATCCGGCGCAGGGGAGGAAGCATGGTACTGCAAGGCGGAAGGCAGATCGGCCATCTGCAGCGCGCCTTCCGAGTGGACGGCGGCCATGCGGTCGATGCAGTGTTTGAGCTCGCGCACATTGCCAGGCCAGTCGTAGGAGAGGAATGCACGGATCACCTCATCGCCGGCGATGAACTCAGGGAGCCCCTGCTCGCGGCCCTGGTCGATGAAATGGCCGAGCAGCAACGGGATATCCTGTTTGCGCGCGCGCAGGGGCGGCATGTGCATCACGATTACGTTGAGCCGGTAGTACAGATCTTGCCGAAAACGTCCCGCCGCCACCTCCGCCTTCAAGTCGCGGTGCGTCGCCGCGATGATACGCAGGTCCACCTTCCGCCAGTTCAGCGAGCCCACCGGACGAAACTCGCGCTCCTGGATCAGACGCAACAGCTTCACCTGCATTTCCAGCGGCAGATCGCCGATCTCATCGAAGAAGGCGGTGCCGCCGTCGGCCAACTCCACCAGCCCTTTCTTGTTTTCTGTCGCGCCGCTGAAGGAGCCTTTGGTGTGGCCGAAAAGTTCGCTTTCCAGGAGGGTGCCCACCAGCGACCCGCAATCGATGGGAACAAATTGACCGCGTGGGTTCGCATCGTGGATAGCCCGCGCCACCACTTCTTTGCCCGTGCCGCTTTCGCCGAGAAGGAGCACCGGCAACCGGTTCCGGGAAGCTTTTTCGATGAGGCGCCGTATGGCGGCGATTTCTTGGGACTGTCCCACCAGCCCGTGGGCAAATCCCGTGCTGACGGCTTGTGTCAAGTTGTGGACTATGTAGAATCTACTCGTACCACGAAGGCCGCACTTTTCTCACCAGATTCTTCGCGAATCCGCGCGGCCAGAGCTTTGGCTTGATTCTCTGTAGATTGCGACCCCACCAGGACACACCATTCGTCGGGGTCACCGGCCCGCAGGATCACGCGCGCCATGCCATAGCGCGATTCCATCTCCTGGCGCAGGCGTTCGGCGTTACCGCGATTTCGGAATAGCCCCACCTGCACCGCGAAGATCGAAGCCTCCAGAAGCTCCGGCCAGCGGATCACTTCCACTCGCACGCGCGCGGTGCCCGGCCTCACCATATCGATCGCCAGGGCCGCTGCGTGCGATAGATCGATGATCCGGCCGTCTACGAACGGGCCGCGGTCTATGATGCGCAGGTCGATGCTCTTGTCGTTGTCCAGGTCGAAGACGCGCACCCAGGTATTGAACGGCAGGGTGCGGTGAGCCGCAACCATCTGCTCCATGTCGTAAATCTCGCCGTCGGCAGCGGGCCGGCCGTGGTAGGGATGGCCGTACCAACTGGCGAGGCCGGCTTCCGCATACAAAGGCTGCGCGGGCAGCTGCGGCGTCGGCGCAACACCCGGGGAAGGCTGCGGTGGTGTAGTCGGAACAGGGGGCGGAGGGGGCACCGCGGCGCGTTTCTGGTGCGCGCAAGCCGACAGAAATACCATGAGCGCGAGTACGATGCCAGCGCTTCTCATCGCAACTTCTTCCGATTATGCCATGCGCGCACGCCGGCGGACGACAAAAATGATCGTTTGGTGAATAAAACGACGGACTACAAATATGTTTCCGTTGCTGGCAGAGGCGGTCTGCGAATGGCAGACGACACAAACCGATCGTCTGCCCCACAAGTCACTGTGGGACAGACGGTCGCTTTTTGCCGTTTGTCTTCTTGAGCTCCCGACCGGCGGGCCACGAAAACCGATGGCCTGCCCACTACAGCAACCTGATGCGGTCGGTGGCGCAGGCCGTGGCTTGTCAGCCAGCTACAGCAAGTCGCGAACATATTCCGCGACCAACGCCGGCGCCTCCATGGGCAGGTAATGCGAAAGCTCTTGTAACAGCACGTCGCGTCCCCGAGGGAATCTGGCGGCGAGTTGCGGGTCAGTGGGTGACGGGTCGGCATTGAAAAGAGGGTTGCCGACGGCGCCGGCCCGCAGAACCGTTACTGGCTGCGTGATCCCCGGGATTACCGGATGAAGATTCGCTTCCTGCTCCCGCGAGCACTCGTAGACCGACGCCTCGGCTTCCGGCGCGCACGCCAGCACGTAGTCGTCCCCCTGAGGAAGCAGCCCGTAGTTGCAATAATCGCGCAACACGGCATCGTTCCACATGTCAAACGGCGGCCGTCCGCGGAAACTCTCCCACATCGCATCCGGCGAGGGCCAGCGGCGCCGCCGCTTGCGGATGAAGCTCGCGTCGAACGGCGGGATGCCATATTGATCGGGCCGGCGAATGGTGGGATCGAGCAGGAGCAGTTTGGAAAACGTGGCGGGGCGCTCGGCGGCGACAGACGTTATGGTGTGCGCCCCCATGGAGTGGCCGATCCCGATGGCTTCCGAGAGTCCGAGTTGCTCGGCGATCGACACCAGATCCCGCGCGAAGGCCGCCCAGTGGTAGGGCGGTGCGGGCTTGCTGCTGCGCCCGTGGCCGCGGGCTTCCGGAGCAAGGCAGCGCCGCTCTTGAGGAAGCAGCCGGATCACTTGATCCCAACATCGCCCGTGAAATCCGGTCGCGTGCGCGAACAGCAGCGGAGGATCTTTTCCCGGCCATTCCCACACCGCGAAGCATAGATCTCCTGCGGCGGCTTGGATCAGTTTCGGGATGCGCAATGACGATTCCGGCACTCCTGGATTTTCGCATGTGGGTAGCGCCGGAAGGCTACCCGCATCGGGTTATCCGGTGGCTGCCAGATGGGGATACTGCGGCGTTGCTCGCCGAATCGCCCAATATTGTTTCATTCGTGCCGATACTTGCTGGCGTTCTGCCTCGCCCATCGATTTTCGGCCGCGCCGGCGCGCGGTCGTTTTCGCCGTTGGCAGAGAAAGCGAATAGGTTCGTTGGACCTCTTCCATCGCTCGAATCAGGTCCAGTACGCGTTTTCTCTCCTCTTGGAGTTCCTGAATGGTTCGATATAAATCCAAAATTACTTTCCCCCGGAAAAAATTTTGGTGCTCGAAAATCCACCACAGGCTAACACGGGGTGCGCCACGTGAAAATCCCGTAATAAACCTAATTTGTCCTAACACGCACACTCGATCAAAGGCGGAGCGTGGTTGCGATTCTAGCAGGCTGCTGAAGAGGCCCGCCAAGCCTCGGCTCCCTGACGGTCGCGGCTCGGTAACGGCCTATGAATCGGTAACGGCCTGTGGCCTGCTAGGCCGAAACGGCCGCCAAGCGAGCGCCAACAATGGGAATGTGAGAGAGCAGCAGGCCCCTGTGTTCACGCTCGATACAAGTGAACAGTGCCAATCCGCCATAGACCATCCCGATCAACAGCGCCACGGCTACCAGTTCCAGCCAAGTGCGTCCCGGCAGCCCGTGGGTTTTCAGGAGCCATGCCAGTGCGAACACCGGCATAGATGTAACGATCGGGCGCACATAGATGCGGCCTAGGTAAGCCAGGAACCCGACCTCCAGATTCTGGCATACGAGCCACGGCGTGTAGAGCCCGCGCACCAGTAACATCAGCGTGGAAGAGACCACGGCCGCGCCCAGAATTCCGTATCGGGGAATCACCAGCACCATCCCGGTTACGTTGAGCAATGCCTCCAGTACCAGAGCGCGTGCGTAGCCGCCGTGCAGACTCAGCCCGTAGAGCAGGGCGCTGGAATTGAATTGGCCCGCCAGCACCAACGCCGTCGACACCACGAACACGGGCAGCAGCGGTGCGCTATGTTCGGCGAATGACGGTCCCACCCAACGCAAAATCAGTTCGCGGCCGTACACCAGCAGGAGTACCACCAGAGGCATGAACAGCGTCAGGGAATATCGGTTGGAATAAATGCCCAGCTTCAGCACCGCTTGCCTCTTGCCCAATTCCGACAACTCGGCCGCGCTCGATCGCGTCACAATCGCCAGGCGCGAAACAGCGTCCACCGCATACTGGAGGATCTTCGACGGCAGCGCGTAGAACCCGGCAAACTGGGTCGGCTGGTAGTGCCCGATCAGCACGGTCCCCGACTGGTTCAGCACCATTGTGGAGGTATTGGCGACGAAGGATTTCAAGCCGTAGGAAACGATCTGCCGGAACACCGAAAACTTTACCAGGCTCCAGGAGAAACGCAGGGGGCGGAACACAATCCGAAAATTCCGGAAATTCAGAGCATACCCCACGAGCTGGAACACCACGAAGATCGCGGCCATCTCCACCAGCCCATGGCCCAGCTTCAGTACCAGAAAGTAACCCGTGGAGCGCAGAAGAATCGTGCCCACCCACACGCGGCTCTCCAGATCGAATCGCTGAAAACCATCGAGCGCCGAAACAAACATGTTCAGCACCATGCACAGCGCCCAGCTCAATCCGGTGATCTGGATGAGGATTGCGAATTCACTCTGATACTCCGCGGGAACGCGGAAGAGTTTTTGCGCATTGTGGGAAAGCCCCAGCGTGAGCGCCACGGCCACCACCGCAATCGCGGAGAAGTAGAAGACCGCTGTGTTAATGACCTCGTTGATCTTCTCCGGCTCGCCCGCAGCTTCGTAGCGTGCACAAAAGTTGGTAACGGCGGTATTGAGACCCAGGTCGAAAAAACCGAAATATTCCAGGATGGAAAAAATCAGCGCCCAGATGCCATAGCGCACCTCACCCAGTTTCCGGATGACGTACGGGTTCAGCAGCAGGGCTACCGCCAGGTTGACCGCCACCCCGGTCCAGCTCCACAGAACATTGATTACGAAGCGCTTGCTCTTGCTGCCGGGACCCGGCTCGCGCGCCTCTTCGGATTCCGCCATACGGCACTTCCTATCCTACACATCGGACATCGGAAAGGCTTCCACTCCGCTGATGTTAACTCTCGGCCATTCCGCGCGCCTGCCGCAGGTTGCTAAAGTGCTGGATGAAGCCCGAAGCATGTGCGGAATTGCCGGTTACGTGTTGCTAGAAGGAAAGGCCGACCTCGACCTGGTGCGGGCGATGTGCGACCGCATTCGGCATCGCGGCCCGGACGACGAAGGCTTCCTGGTAGATGGCGGCTGCGCGCTGGGTATGCGCCGCTTGAGTATCATCGATCTCAGCACCGGCCACCAGCCAATGGCCAACGAGGACCATTCGGTATGGGTGGTGTACAACGGCGAGGTCTACAACTATCGGGAATTGCGGCCCGGTTTGGAAGCCCGCGGCCACCGCTTCCAAACTCATAGCGACACCGAAACCCTGGTCCATCTCTACGAGGAGGAAGGCCCGACTGGCGTCGCCCGGCTTCGTGGCATGTACGCCTATGCGATCTGGGACGCGCGCCGGCGCCGGCTGTTTCTCGCTCGCGATCGGTTTGGCAAGAAGCCGCTGTATTACGCCGCCCTGCCGCAGGGGCTGTTCTTCGCCAGCGAAATCTCGGCTTTGCGCCAGGCGGGCGTGCCGCTCGATCCTGATTCCGAAGCGCTGAAGCTCTATTTTCAGTTCAACTACATTCCCGATCCGTGGACGGCATATCGCGCCATCCGCAAGCTGCCCGCTGGGTCCTGGCTGACTTACGATGCCAACGGGAATCTGAACCAGCAGCGCTACTGGCGGCTTCCACGGCCAGCCATGGAGCCGCCTCCGGGCCTCACCGAGGAACAGGCGGCCCAGCAACTGCGCGACAAGTTCGATGAGGCCGTCCGCATCCGCCTCATGTCCGATGTGCCCTTAGGAGCATTCCTGAGCGGCGGAATCGATTCCTCTTCGGTGGTGGCGTCGATGGCCCGGCAGTCGCGCGAACCCGTCAAAACATTTTCCATCGGCTTTGAAGAAACCGGTTTTAACGAACTGCCATACGCGGAATTGGTCGCGAAGCAATATCAGACCGACCACCACCAGATTCTCGTTCAGCCGGATTCCGTCAGCCTCGTGCATCGCCTGGTGGATCATTTTGGCGAGCCGTTCGGCGATTCTTCGGCAATCCCGACCTTCATCGTCTCCGAGTTTGCCGCGCAGCACGTGAAAGTCGCGCTTTCCGGCGATGGAGGCGATGAGCTTTTTGGAGGCTACGACAGCTTCGTTGCGGTCAGCCAAGGCAGGCTCGACCGTATGCCAGCCGCGTTGCGTGCCTTTGCCGCGCGTGCCGCCGAAGCGTTGCCGTACGCGAGTTACGGCAAGAATTATTTGCGGATGATCAGCCGGCCTTCGGCTCTCGAACGGTATTTCGAATTCAACTATGCGCCCTATTTCCTGCGCGAGCGGCTGCTCGAACCGAAATGGATGATGCCGGCGGACGCCGGTTTTCTGATGCGCACTTTTGATGGCTGCCTGTTGCCGGAGGGCACAGATCCGCTCTCGCAGGCGATGTACTTCGAAGCGAACGCCAACCTGACGGGCGACATGCTGGTGAAGGTGGACCGCATGTCAATGGCGGCATCGCTCGAAGTGCGTTGTCCGATGCTCGATCACGAACTGGCCGAACTGGCTGCCGCGCTGCCGCACCGCTGGAAAATCGCGCACGGCAAAGGCAAACAAATTCTGCTAAAGGCCCTCGGCGACCGTCTTCCTGCCGAACTGCTGTCGCGTCCCAAGCGAGGCTTCGGCGTGCCGCTCGAGCACTGGTTCCGCGGTTCCTTGCGGGACCTTTTGTGGACCCACTTGACGGCACCGCGCTTTCTCGACCGCGGTATCGTATCGATTCCGTTCGTACGCCGCTTGCTCGCGGAACACCAGAGCCGGCGCCGCGACAATCAGCATTGGCTCTGGGCGCTGCTCATGCTGGAGATGTGGTTCCAGCAGATGGAGCAGCCAATTTCGCCAAGTTTGACACCGGCAGCGTGACCAATCCGCAGTATGATCGTGTCTGCTCCCTAATGCCCACCGAAACCAGCAGCAGCCGTTTCCTCGAACTGATCGACCGGTTTGCCGGCAAGCGCGTGCTGGCGATCGGCGACTTGATGCTCGATGAATTCATCTGGGGCCGCGTCTCGCGCATCTCGCCGGAAGCCCCGGTGCCAGTGGTGAACGTGACCGGCGAATCGTACTACCCGGGTGGCGTGGCCAACGTGGCCCGCAATCTGCGCGAGTTCACCGAGGAGACGTCGGTTGCCGGAGTGACGGGAGCTGATCCGCGCGGCGGCCAGTTGGTGGAATTGCTCGAGCTGGCGGGCATTCGCACCGGCGGCGTGCTGCAGGATGCGTCTTTCTTGACAACGGTGAAGACTCGCGTGATCGCGCGCAACCAGCAGGTGGTGCGCGTGGATCGCGAGCAGAAGGCCGCGCTGAAGTCCGAGCAACAGGCGCAGGTGGCTCGCTATCTGGCACATGCCATCACGGAAACCGATGGCATCGTAGTGGCGGATTATGGCAAAGGCTTTCTCTCGCAGCCCCTCGCCGATGAGATCTGCCGCCTGGCCCACAACCACGGCAAAGTTCTGGCGGTCGATCCCCATCCGCACACCGCGCTGATCTGGCATGGCGCCACCATGATCAAGCCGAATCGTGCGGAGCTCTTTCTGGCCGCGGGACGGCCCGTTGCGGAGCCGGTCGAACCGGTCTGTCAGGACACTGCGCTGATCGAAGCAGCCAGGCGCGTGCTGGGCGAATGGCAGCCCGACAGCTTACTGGTGACTTTGGCGGAGCAGGGTATGCTCCTCCTCGAAAAGGGCGCCGAACCTCGGCATCTGCCTGCAAGCGCCCGCGAGGTTTTCGACGTATCCGGCGCCGGCGATACGGCCATTGCTGTGCTCACGCTGGGGTTGATCGCGGGAGGCTCACCCGCCGAAGCCGCCGAGCTGGCCAACCGCGCGAGCGGAATCGTGGTGGGGAAGGTGGGTACGGCGACGGTTACACCGGCCGAGTTGGTCGCTTCGTTTAAAGACCGTTGACCCGCTCACGTCACCGGAATATCCAGGATCACCGCCCAGTATTGAAGCGATTGCAGGACGAAACCGCACAGCACCAGGAAGATTCCAAACACGCCCAGGCGCCGTTCCGGCAGATTGTCCGCGAAGTACTCGATGAACGGGTTGACGGTAACGCCCACCGCAGTCACCAAACCCGTCACCAGTCCCAATCGTACGGCGAACGACCACGTGTATGCCACGTGCCGCGTCACCGCGCCAGAGATTAGCGCTGCGGCGATGTACCCGACAGTTCGGACGAGAGTAGCCCTAAACTGGCGGGGCGTGATACGGGGCCGGCCGGAAGCGGAATAGTCCATTCCGGGCCGTATTCCGCGCATGTACGCAGATACCGGCCCCACCGTCACCAGAAAGCTGAAGGTGGCTGCATAGAGAAATCCCAGCATCCGGTACAAACCCACACCAAAACCCAAAGCCCGGATTGCGCTGAACCCCATTTCCGCCGCCAGTGGATAGTGATCACCGGTGCGGCCCGTTCGTTGGAGTTCGAGCGCAATCGTGATGCCGGTGGTCGCACCGGCCACGACTCCAAAGAAAAGACCCAATCCCAGACCAAAGCCGGCGCCGAAGACTATCGAATACGTTACCATTCGGGTGAGCAGCCGCAGAGGGCCATACTGGCCGCCCAACAAATCGTAGGCGAGGTACAGGCCGCCGAGCACGTCCAGGCAAATGCCGGCAACACTTACAGCAGCGATGGTGTGATGATCCATCGCTACGAGTTGTAGCACAGTCGAACGATCCGCTAACGGTCTGCGTCACTGGCTTCCGTGGGGCAGACCGTCGTCTTTCGCGGTCTGCCAGGGTGTGCGAAGCGCGCCCTTGTGCCGCTGTGCGGCGCCGGCAGACGACAGAAATCGATCGTCTGCCCTACGCCAGCGTGGCTTGTGCGGGACGGAATTACCAGACGCGCAATGGGACGTCGCCAGGTGAGAAGCCGATGCCAACGCGCGCCGTATAGATCGTCCGGTTGTAGTTGGTGAAATCGGAGCTGTTATAGTACCGGGCGCTAAACGAGGTGATGGTGCTCCAAGCCCCGCCAATGCGGCGGCTCACCGTGATGGTTCCGGCATAGGTATTGTAGTCGCCGATCACGTTGCCGATCGACTTGCCCAAGCCGGCAGTCACTTCGGAGTTGAAACTCCAGCGCCGCAGACCGGTGTACGCATAACCGGCCATCACCGACGTCATTTTCGAGGTGAGGAACAGCCCGTTGCCGGGAGTGACGGTACGTCCGCCCGCCACGTAGAACACACCGTTCTGAACGGTCCGCGAGAGGCGTGCATTGGCCGTGGGCGACCAGTCGATGCCATGAATCACCACGTTTTCCGGGCCCGCTCCGATGAGAGCCGCAACCACCGGATCGACCGGCACGGTCTGGACGAACTTGGTTTCCGCGCGCTGCGCACCGGCGTAGGCGGTGAACTCGGTCTGCTCGGTAATCCGTACGGCGTAGGAGCCGACCGCGGTGTGAACGTCCGTGCCGCTGAAGACGCCTGTGAAATCGAAGTGCGTGTAGGTGTAGCCGGCGCCCAATGTGATGCGGCGGGTGGCGCGGTACTGTAGATCGCCGCGTGCTGCTCCGCCCGTAGTGCCATAGAGCGCGGTCGACCGGCGGCGCGCCAGAAAGCCATCGCCGCCGAAGTTAAAGGAAAGGCGCGTGCTTTTCTGAATGGTTAAGTCGGCTTGCGTGCTGCCGTAAATGGTGCGGTTATCGAAGAAATCCGTGGTGGGAATGTAACTCGACGAAGGATCGAACGGAACTGTCTGTGGCAGCCCAAGCAGATTCGCATCCCGCGAAAACATTCCGGCGCTCTCTCGCAACGCGAGACTCACATGCTTGGAAATTTGGTGCGTGATGCCAAGCAGTAGCGATTGGTCGGTGCCGTCGTAGTATGTTTGCTGCGTATAGTCTCGGAAGGTGCCGCGATAGTCCAAGCCAATGGTGCTGTGTTTCCAGGAGTGCACGCCGCTAATGCCGCCGGCGATCTCCACACCGCCCGCTGCCGCCTCGGCCAGCTGACCCTGATTGTTGAGAATCACGCCGGCGAGACCTGTATCGTAAATACCGTCCACCTCAACGAAGGGCCGCAAGTCGATCTGCGGCGTAGCCATTGCCGCCGGAGCTTGCCCGCGCGTCAGCAGCGCCGGTCCAGCATCCGAAGAACCAAAAGGGTCGATCTGTGCGTAAACCGGCAACACCAAAGCGCAGGTTACGAACGCGTACCGCAAATTCAAAGTTAGTCCTCCGAGACTTTCCAAAGGTTCGCACCCCAGTCTGGCGCGCGTTTTCGTAGTGTGTCAATCAGTCTTCAGAGAGCATTGTAGCTACTAACGCTTTGTTCGCCCAGAGCCGAAAATACTACCGGATGTTAGTGCCGTAGTGTAACCGCAAAGAATCACTAAGGTCCTTTTCTTAGACTGGAGTGTAACTTCCCGCCGCTATAATGCGCACATGAAGTGGCCACAGGCATTTGGCAGCGTCCTCTTGCTTTGGCCGATTTTCGCCGCGCCCGCACAATCTATCCCCCTCGCGGAGCGAGTGCTAGTACTCGTGAACGATCGCATGCCTGCCGAACCGGGCACCGGCAAGAGCGGAGCCAGCATCTTTGTCGGAAGTTACTACGCCGCCAAGCGCGGCATTCCCGTTCGCAACCTGATTCGTCTGCACACTTCCACCGACGAAGCCGTCTCGTATGAGGATTACCAGACCGACATCGAGACGCCGGTTCGTAAGTTCCTCGACACCAACGACGGCGCCATGCGCAAAAGGATTCTGTACATTGTCCCGGTTTACGGAATCCCGCTCAAAACCGGAAAGAACGGTCAAACCGTGGCCATCGACTCGTTGCTATCGGCGTTGTATATGACGCCGGCCATGTTGATTCGTTTCCCCAATCCATATGCGGGCGGCATCGGCTCGCGGCCTACGCATTTCGATGCCTGGGCCGATCAGCGTGAGGCGTCCGGCCTCTGGAAAATGTTTCTCGTATCCCGATTGGATGGCCCCAGCGCCACCATCGCGCAGGGGCTGGTCGATAAGGCCATCGCTGCGGAGTCGTCGCTGAGCGTGGGGAGCGGTACCGCGTATTTCGATTATCAAGGCACGCGCACGCCCTCCGAACCGTTATATGCCGCCGATGAAGACATGTTGCGCGCCGCGAAACTGAGCCAAAGCCGGGGCTTCGCCACCGTTCTGAATACGCAGCGAGAAGCGATTTGCGGCTCGAGGATACATGCCGGTTCAGCCTACTACTACGACCCGGCGGAGAAGAGTGTCCACGTGGCGTCTTATGGGACCGAGACCACAACCACACGCGCTTTCCCGCCAATCGAAGAGGGTGATGTCGTCATCGGAGTGCACGGAACCGTGAATGACACCGATAACTTCGCCTCGATCACTCTGGGTTCGGCCGATCCCAAAACATTCGTTCGCCTGATATATCCGCTTGCGCCCTTCGAACAATATCGAGCCGCGGATCAGATTGTACTCGAGAAGAGCTTCGCCGGATCGAGCGTGAAAGCCACGATAGCCGTGGATAAATCGATGCAGGCGACTCTCGATGGAGTCACCGAATTCCGCTTCCATATCCAAAACGGCTCAATCGCCGTCAGCCGCGACGCAGCTCCGCTGATCTCAGTAACTGATCCAAACGCGGCTCCCGTGAATCTTTCCACACTATCGATCGGATCGCGCTGCTGGGACTTCGTCATGACCGGTGTCCAGGTCGTCCGGAATGGAACCGCCGTGGTGAGCGACCATTTCCTGAATAACACCACGGCGAACTATAAGTGGGACCTTGCGCCCATCCAAGGGAAGAATGCACTTTGGGTTTGGGGATGGTACGGGCCCGCTTATGACGCCTACCGATTCGTTCCAGGCGCAATCGGCGCGCAACTCACCTCCTACACTGCCAACAGGATTCGCAAACCGGTGAACGACGACCCCGCCCTCCGCAGTTTCGGCGACCGGCGCTGGGCCGGCAACTGGGTGCCGCGCATGCTGGAGGAAGGAGTCACCGGCACGTGGGGCGCTGTGGAAGAGCCGTACGCACAGTTCTACACCTCAGGCGCCGATTTCTTCGACCACTTCTGGGCCGGCTACAACTTCGGCGAAAGCTTCTATCTGGCCGAAAACGTTCTGCGGTGGACCATGGTCGCGGTGGGCGATCCGTTGTACGCACCGGCCATGTTCCGAACGGGTACGGCG
>DATJAK010000262.1:0-2664 GCA_035516375.1 Bryobacteraceae bacterium | reverse complement strand
CCGCGCAGCATTGTAGCGCGGCAGACGCGTTGCTGCTCGCGGCAGTGCGGCGTTCCGCTCGCGGCGTTGGGAGCAACGAAACGCGACGTGTAACTATGTTTAGTGGGAGGTGGCGCCGGAGTCGTTGGAGACGATGAGGCTCGATACGTTGACGGGCTCGAAGTCGGCGAGGGTGAGGCTGCGGATGCAGGATAAATCGGTGTCGTTCCAGCGCGCATCGGGAGTGCCGATGAGGCCGCCGCTGTCGCCGTTGTCGGCGAGGATGATGCCGTAATTGCGAAAGGCGGTGATGAGAATCGCGGATTGCGGGCTGGTGGCGGCGCACGTCGGATTCGCGACGCTGGCTTTGAGGCGATAGATTTCGCCGGCGGGACCGGTCATGGTGCAACTCGTTGGCGGCGCAGACTGCGAGATTTGCGATTCGGTCGGGATCGTGCTGCCGAGTGTGCAGCTGCCGACGCCGGCGGTTTCCGTGGCGGGCCAGACCCAGTAGTTCAGCATGTGGTTCACGGTGAAGCGAATCGGATGTTGCACCGTGCCGTTCGGCGCGGTGGGCGAGCCGGTGCCGATGACTTCGTCGGCATTGGCGAGCAACGGCGCGACGGGCAGGCCCGCGGCGTCCGAGGTGCCGTTGCCCTGCGCGGTGAGATTGTTGCCGGAAACGTCGGGCCAGAGCGCGTTGGAGGAGTCGGTCCACGGACCGTTCTGAAAAATGCCTTGCCACATTTCGTACAGCGCGGGTTTGCTGGTCGCGCCGGGCTCGAGATAGACGAGCACGTGGCGATCGCCGGTGGAGAACGCCGTGCCTTCGACGGGCGCGTAGGGCGGAATCGGGCCGGAGGTGAAGTACGACTGATAGACGGTCGTAGAGACAGAAACGTCCGTCTGATTCGCGGGAACTTCGATGGCGGGAATGCCGTTGGGGAACGGGCCATCGTTGCCGAAGAACGGTTTGACGGAGGAGGACAAGTAGCCGCTGTAAATCGCGGCCGCGGGGGACGTGTCTACAGGAAGGCTGGTGGTGGCGGCGTCGACGCGATGATGAAAGATCGATGTGGCGGGGAAGACGTTCGCGAGGAACGCGTTGTTGCCGTTGATCGAAAAAGTGATTTCCTGCGTGACTTGCGTGCTCGCGGAGTCGGTGACGATGAAATTCGTGCCGTAGGCGCCCTGGCCGCCGATCAGCGAACTGGTGATCGCACCGGTGGACGGGTTGAGTGCGAGGCCTTCGGGCAGAGGCGGGAAGTTGCCGCTGGTGTCGATCGAGAAGGTGTAGGGAGGCGTGCCGCCGCTGACGGAGATGGTGCAGCCGGCGTAAGCCGAGCCTTGCGTGCCGCCGGGGCAGGAACTGGTGTTGATCGTAAGCGGTCCGCCGCTGCTGCCGGAGTTCACCGTGACTTTCGCCGTGGCGGTGGTCGAGCCGGAAGAGTTGGTTGCGGTCAGCGTGTAGGTCGTTGTGGAAGTAGGCGAGACGGAGGTTGAGCCGCTGGCGTTGGTGGACGTGAACGAGCCGGGAGTGATCGCGATGCTCGTGGCATTGCTGACGGACCAGGAGAGAGAACTGCTCGAACCGGAATTGATGGTGGTGGGATTCGCGGCGAACGAATTGATCGTGGGTTTGCTGGAGGCCGGATTGACGGTGATGGTGATTTGTTGGGTTGAGGAGCCGGCGGAGTTGGTGGCCGTGAGCGTGTACGTCGTGGTCGCCGTGGGAGAGACGGAAGTCGAGCCGCTGGCTTGCGTCGAAGTGAAGGAGCCCGGCGTGATGGCGAGGCTCGTGGCGCCCGAAGTGGACCAGCTTAGCGTGGTGCTGTTGCCGGACGTGATGGTGGACGGATTGGCGCCAAAAGAGGAGATAGCGGGTACCGGGCCGCCGGTGCCACCGCCGCCGTGGGAGCCGGAGCCGTTGTTGACGCCCGCACAGCCGCTGAGCAGGAGCAACGCGAAGAGAACCAGGATCAGCAAGACGATGGCGCGAATAAGGTTGTGCGCCGAGCGGCTTTGCGGGGGAGCAGAGTGGGGGAAGGATGCGGTGTGCATGAGTAATGAGCCGAACGGCGCTGGAAGAAAGTGTAGAGGGAGGATTTGAGCCGCGGCTACTGGTCGGAAGGGCAAGGAAAGGACGGGAACCGTGTTCCGTGTCCTGTGTTCCGTGGAGAGGCGAAAAGGCGGGATGAAGCGCGTCTTTGGCGTTGCGAGTTGGATGTGGGTGTTGCTCGAGAATGAGATGGCGGGGTACCCCACCCCCGGGTGTTTTGCAGCAAGAGTTTGGATTTGCTTGAAAAGAGGAGGGATAGGATGTTCGGAGCGGCCAAAGAGTTCGGAATAGTATGAAAGGACGGGAGATAGGGAAATTTCGCGCGAAGCTACAGACGACGTGGGCAAGACGGAACCCGGCGGCCAAGGCGAAGCGGTAGGGGTGGTACACCCCGGGTATTTTTGCAGAAGAGTGCGGAAGTGGCTGGAGGAATGAGAGTTAAGTTTTGGGGCAGTGCAAAAAAATGCAGAAAAGTGCAAAAAGATGCGGTCGGCGTGTTGTGAAGAGACCGAGCTGAATAGCGCTGCGGAGGTGCGGGCGGGAAACTCGGGGGTAAGGCGCGGGCGCGCAGTTCCAAAATGGGAATGTAAGGTGGAGCGGCTGGTCGCGAAGGAGGACAGAACAAA
>DATJAK010000261.1:0-29087 GCA_035516375.1 Bryobacteraceae bacterium | reverse complement strand
GGCCACGGCGCGCACGGCGTCCGCCAGTTTCTGTTCGCCCACCAGCGGGATGGTGTCTACCGAGATATGCTCACCGCGTATGTTGTGCCGGTCGGCCTCTGAGACGGCGCCGATGGCTACCTGCCCGACCTGTGCGCCGCCGCCCATGATGATGATGCGCTTGCCGTAAATCGTCTGGAACGTTTTCACCGTTTCCACATGCCGCACAATCTCCAATTGGCGCAGGTCTTCGATCAGGCTCCCCGGCGGGCCCGGCAGAACCACCTCAAAATAGGTCCGGGCAGGGTTCGGCCAATTGTCCAGGATCTCCACCGAGGTGATGTCGCCATCGTGCCGCGCAATCACTCCTGTCAACTGGTGCAGCACGCCGGTCTTCCCGGTGGCCTGGACTAGAATTCCAATGGGCTCATGTTCCATTCGCGTTTCCAATAGAATAGACATTATGGCGCGTTCGGAGTCGAGCGCCGCAGCCTCGGTCGAACGGTTCTTCCAGTTTTCGCTGCTCGGTCTGGTCACGAGCGGGTACCTGGCAGTTGCTGGCTCGGGATACCTCGACACCCCCACTGTCGCTTTGACCGGCGCCGGCTTGCTGCTGCGCGCATTGCTGATCAGCGGATTCGTGCGTCTCGCTATCTCCGACCGTACCGCCACCATTCTCGCCCTCTCGTACATCGGCTTCTTCGCGCTCGACTACTTCTATTGGTCGCGCGACCTGCTCACCGCCACGGTGCACCTGGTGTTCTTCCTGGCGGTGATCAAAATTCTGACCGCCAAAACGAATCGCGATTATCTGTACACCGCCGCCATCGCCTTCCTCGAACTGCTGGCGGCTGCGATTCTTTCCGTCGACCTGAACTTCTTCCTCTTCCTGGCGCTCTATTTGCTGTTCGCCATGGCCGCGCTCACCAGCGGCGAGATCCGCCGGTCGATGCAAAAGGCGGTGACCACGGCGCGCGGCGGTTTGCGGCGTTTCCATCCGCGCCTGGCGCTGCTCACGGTTCTGGTCACGCTCGGCATCCTGGCCATTACCGCGGGACTCTTCTTCCTGCTGCCGCGCACCGCCGATGCGGCCTTCGCCCGGCTGCGAGCGAAGGGAATCTTTCTTCCCGGCTTCTCCGATCAGGTGACCTTGGGAGAGATCGGAGAGATCAAGAGCACCTCGCGTCCCGTGATGCACGTGCGCATCTTCAGCCGTAACGTGCCGGCGGGGTTGAAGTGGCGGGGCGCAGCGTTGACCCGGTTCGATGGCAAGAAGTGGTCGAACCCGGTGGTGGCTGAGGAGCCCATCGCTCTCGAGAACGGGCATGCGGATCTGGTGCCCAGCCCCCTGGGACCCGGCCGCAGGCTGAACTATCAGGTGGTCCTCAACGCTGTCAATACCAACGTGCTGTTCTTTGCGGGCACGCCGGAACGGCTGGATCTGCGCCAGCTCTGGATCTACCGCAATCCGTATGGCGGATACCGGTTGGGGCGCGAGCCGCCGCCGGGATTCAGCTACGACGCCTACAGCCTTCTGGAGGAGCCGCCCGAGAGCACCCCGCAAGGCAGTGTGGCTACCGCTCTGACGAGCGAGGCGCGGGAACGGTATCTGCAGTTGCCCGAGCTCGATACGCGCATTCCGGCGCTGGCCCGCGATATGGCGGGACGCGCCGTCACCGATACCGCGCGGGCCCGCGCCATCGAGCGCCGCCTGCGCTCCGACTACGGCTACACGCTCGAACTGCCGGACCGTCAGTTGGCCGATCCCCTTGCCGATTTCCTGTTTACGCGCCGGAAAGGCTACTGCGAGTATTTTGCATCGGCCATGACGGTGTTGCTGCGCACGCTTGGAATTCCGGCTCGACTCGCCACCGGATTTCAAAACGGCGAATACAATCCGCTGTCGGAATTGTGGCTGGTGCGGGCTTCCGACGCGCATACCTGGGTCGAAGCCTGGATACCGGGGCACGGCTGGACCACCTTCGATCCCACGCCGCCCGATCCGAACCCGCAATTCTCTCTGTTCACGAAACTCGGGCTCTATGTGGATGCCGCGCAGACGTTCTGGCAGGAATGGGTGGTCAGCTACGATATCGCGAGGCAGGGCACACTGTCCTATAATGTCGAGCAGCGGGCCCGCCGATTCGGAATCCGCTGGTTCGATCTGCTCGCGGGCCTGTCAACCGGGTTGCCCTCCGATCCGCTGGCGTGGCTGCGCCGCTTCGGCCTGCGAGCGGCAATCGTTGTGGTGCTCGGGCTGGTGCTATGGATCGCCGGTCCCCCGATCCTGCGGATGGCGCGGGTACACTTGCGCGTACGCCGTGTACGGATGGGCCAGGCGAGCGCAGGCGATGCAACCTTGCTGTACCGGCGTATGCTGGAGATCCTCAGGCGCCGCGGATATCAGAAACCGGCCTGGTTCACACCGGCCGAATTCGCTGCTTCTCTCCCCAGCACCGGGATCGGTTCGACGGTTAGCGAATTCACGGCAACCTACAACCAGTGGCGTTTCGGTGGCCGAACGGATGTCGCTCCGCGACTGTCTCAGCTTCTGGACCGGCTGGAACAGAGTGTTTCCGAGCCGTGAGCCAGATGGCGCAGCAAATCGGCGCAGGCGGCGTAGCCGGACGCATCGAGCTCAGGACTGCGGAGTTCGGACAAGACGCTTTCCAGAACTTCCCGGCGCTCAGCTTCCCAGCTATTCCCTGAGAGGTATTCGCGTGGCGCAGCGCGACGTCTGTGGGTGGCCTGCGACCAGCAGACCACATAAACCGGCCATCTGTCCCCGGTGCCTGTCATAACCGCCTCACCCTAAAGCATATCGGAGCGACCGGAGAGAGCTTGAAACGGCCAGCGCGGATTAACGGAACCGGTGCACACAGCCGATATGTACTACGGAGTTTCCATGGTCCGGCTCACGCGGCTGAATCACGCGCCGCTCGTCCTAAATTCCGATTTGATTGAACACATTGATATCACTCCGGATACCGTGATCACGCTGACCACGGGACAGATTCTACGTGTTCTGGAGACTGCCGAGGAGGTGGTGGAGCGGATCGTGGAGTTCCGCAGGCGGATTCACGGGCTCGAGTTGCCGCGGCCGGCCGAACCAGACCAGGACACTGCGGAGCCGATCGAGTGAGGGCTGATGGCAGATAAACCGGATGCCAAAACGCAGCCACCCAAAGTGTCGCCGCCCAAAGCGGCACCCAACGGGGGTGGAGTCAAGCCGGATATCGCCACGTTGGCGGGTCTTGGCCTGGCGATGGCCGGCATCCTCGGAGGCCTGATTCTGGAGAAGGGCAGCATTCAGGATGTGGCCCAGATGACGGCGGCCATGATCGTGCTTGGTGGCACTTTTGGAGCCGTCCTGGTGACCACGCCGCTGCCGGTCTTTCTGCGCGCCATGAAGGGCATGCGCGACGTATTCCTGGAACAGGTGAGCAGTCCGTCGGCCACCATCGAGCAGCTCATCGGGTTTGCGACGCAAGCTCGCAAGAACGGAATTGTCAGCCTGGAATCGGAGGCGGCCAAGATCACCGAGCCGTTCCTGCGTAAAGCGCTGAACCTGGCTGTGGACGGCACGGACCTCAATGAACTGCGCAAGATGATGGAAGTCGACATGGAACTGGCCGAGCAGGATAGCGATGCGGAGGCCAAAGTCTGGGAAGCGGCCGGCGGTTACGCACCCACTATCGGGATCATCGGCGCCGTGATGGGCTTGATCCAGGTGATGAAGCACCTGGACGATATCAAAGAAGTCGGCCACGGGATTGCGGTAGCGTTCGTCGCCACGGTGTACGGGGTAGCCTCGGCCAATATCCTGTTCCTGCCGGCGTCCGCCAAGCTGCGGGCACGGATTAACCGGGCGAAGATCGTGAAGGAGATGGTGCTGGAAGGGGTAATCGGTATTGTCGAAGGCTTGAACCCCACCTTGATCCGGATGAAGCTTACGGCCTTCGACTCGAGTCCCGAGGCTGCCAAGAAGCCTAAAGACGTCAAGGGCGCTGCGGGCGCCAAGTCCGACACCAAGGGCCGCTCGCCGCAATCGGCTCCGGCGGGAAGCTGATATGAGAAAGAAGAAGGCCGCCGAGCATGCCAACCATGAACGCTGGCTGGTGTCTTACGCCGATTTCATCACGCTTCTGTTCGCCTTTTTCGTGGTGATGTTCGCCACGGCACAACAGGATAAGTCCAAAGCCAAAATCGTCGCCGAGGCGGTGCGCGATGCCATGGAGCATGGAGAGCTCTCTAACGTCTGGACGAACCTCACCAAACCCAAGAAGCAGTCCGATCGCAAGGCCGATTCGCCGAAGCCCCCCGCTGGATCTGATCCGGCCGTTGCGGCAGAGAAGAAGGATCCACCCAAGAAGCCCGCCATGGCCACTCAATCCGACCTGGCAAAGTCCATGGAAGCCCTGAACAAAGGGCTGGCCGCTGAGTTGAAGAGTGGTAAAGTAACCGTCAATCTGAACCAGCGCGGTCTAATCGTCAGTCTTCGCGAAGCTGCTTTCTTTGCCTCTGGAGACGATACGGTCAGCGCTACCAGCTTTCCGATTATCGAAAAAATCGCCCAGGTGATCACTCCGCTCGCCAATCCGTTGCGTTTGGAAGGCCATACGGATTCCGTTCCGATTCACAACTCCCACTTCCGCAACAATTGGGAATTGTCGACGGCGCGGAGCATCGCCATGCTTGAGCTGCTCGAGCAGCGGTATCAGTACCCGAGCGAACGCTTGTCGGTAGCCGGATATGCGGAAAACGCACCCGTGGATTCCAATGACACGGAAGAGGGCCGCGCGCACAACCGGAGGGTCGACTTGGTAGTGCTATCGGCGGAAGCGCTGGCCGCGGAACCCAAAGCGGCTGCCTTCTTGGCACAACCGGGCAATGCAACCCCGGCGGCAACCAATGCGAACGCGGCCAGGGCCAATGCGAAGCCCGCTATGGCCCCCAACGCGAACACGGCCACGACCACCAACACGAAGACGGCCACGCCGCCAAAAGTATCGCCAGCGCCAGCTTTTGCGCGACCGACTCCGTTTCCCGCGACGGTCGCCGCAGCCCCCAAGAAATGAAAATCGCGTTACTGTGCTTCCGGGGGCTTGTGGAGGATTCGGGCCCGCGGATTGGATTCCGGGGAGCCGAACCGCGCCGCTAAGCGGGAAAGGTCGGCGGGTGAGGGTTGCACAGCGGCAGCGGCCAGATTCTGATCGCGCACCAGCTTCACTTCATAAGCGATCACGGGCATGGACCGCGGAGCGCGGATTCCTACCTTCACCCGAGTTCGCCCTACATGCGCTATCAGGATTTCAATGTCGTCGCCGATCCGAATGGTTTCCCCTTCCCGCCGCGACATTATGAGCATACGGCGGTCTCGGGAGGAACCAATGGATGCTGATGGGAATAGCCGGGTTCCGGCGCGATGGCCTGGACGGCTTTCAGGGTCTTGGTATTGATGAGCACGGGCGCCAGCAGATTCGCCGTCGGGCCGCTCTGCTGTAGAGAGACCACGATCAGACAGGCAACATCGGGGCCGATCTGCAGCCGGTGCCCCGGCGCAAATCCCAATTCACCGAGGTCTTCATCACTCACCTGCAAACGGTAATCCGGATCGACACACTTCACCGGCAAGGTGATGAAGCATAGGCCGGCATCGGCCAGGCTTTGCAGGAACACCAGCGGCTTGGTGTTCTCGTAGTTCAGAGCCAGAAATTGCCGCTGTTCCTCAAAGCCGGGAAGGCCATTGGGAAACTCTACAACCGAGCCAGGCTGGTAGGAAACCGGCCCGAAGTTCTTCGTTTTAAACGTTGGCATGCCACCTCACTGAACTGGGTCATCGGCCGCTTTTTCGAAAAACTTTAGGGTTAATATTTGGTGACATGGCGCTCTAAGGTAGAATCGGCTATTCAGCAAATGCATTCGCGCCGTTTGGCCTGTCTGTTCCTGGGGATCTGGTTGGGTGCTTCCCTTTTGATGGCTTGGGTGGCCACGGAGAATTTCCGCAACGTCGATCGTCTGTTGGCCAAACCCAGCCCGGCCGCTATACTGTCCATCAAGCCGCTGGGGCCCGCGGCCGCAAGGCTACTGCTGCGATATCAGGTTTCCGAGCAGAACCGCCGGCTCTTCCAGGCGTGGGGGACTATCCAGCTGATCGCGGGAGCCGGCTTCTTCCTGTTTCTGCTGTTTGGGACGCGCGAAGGCAAGTACCCGCTCATGCTGGTCGTGCTGATGTTGTGCGTGGTGATTCTGCAGTTGTTCGCGCTGGTTCCCTCGATGGTCGCAGTGGGCCGGCTCATCGATTTCGCGCCGCCGGATCAGCTCACCGGCGAGCGCAGCCGCTTCTGGGTGTTGCACACAATGTACGTGATCACCGAGGTTTTTAAGTGGGGCTTGGGATTGTTTCTGGGCTTGAGACTGGCGCGCCGCCGCGGCCGCTCAGGAAACACCGGGCAGAATCTCGATCCCATCGATAAAGCCAATCACCGCCATGTCAATCGGTGACTGAGGGCGGCCCACGCTGCTCGAAGCGGCATAGCCGTCCGTGCTCAGCAGCACGCGATCGCCGACTCCCGCATCCACCGCATCGAGCGCGATTACGGCGTCGCCGCGATTGCTGCCATCGAGGTTGAGCGGCTGCACGAGAAGGATCTTTCGGCCTTCGTGGCTCGCGTGTTTCTGCGTCGCCACCAGCTCGCCGATGACACGGGCAATGAGCATTACGGTTTCCCGCCCGGCGGCGCCGCCGTGTCGCGTGCCACGTGCACTTCATCGACGATTCCCACGATGGTGGCGTCCGCGGCCACTTCCTTGGGAAGAAACGGAAAGCACGCCTCGCGGCCGCGCACCCAATAGATCAACTCACCCGCTCCAGCGCCGGCCGCATCCGCGCAGACAATAGGCTTGCCGGTGTTTTCGAGTTCCGGGGTCAGAGGCTGCACCAGGAGAAAACGCATCCCTTCCATCTGCGGATTCTTGGCGGTCGCCCAGACGCAACCCATCACACGGCCAAGGAACATGGCTAATCCAGCCGCACGTCGTCGACGATGCCGACGATGGCGGTATCCACCGGGGTATCTTTGCAGCCCTCCGCCATGCGCGCGGAACTGCCCGAGACCGCGAGAACGCGCTCGCGATATCCGGCGCCGACTGTATCCACGGCAATCACGTAACCGGACTCGTCCTTTCCTTCGGGCGATACCGGTTTCAAGATGAGGAGCTTCTTGCCTTCCAGGCGAGGGTCCTTCCGTGTGGCCACGACCGTTCCCACCACGCGCGCCAGAGTCATGGAGATTCCGAGCCCGGTTTACTTAGCGGCCGCGGCTTGTTGCGACTTGCCGATGGGCAGCACGTCTTCCAGGCTCTGGTGCGGACGCGGGATCACGTGCACGGCGATGAGCTCACCCACGCGGCGCGCCGCGGCGGCGCCCGCATCGGTGGCCGCGCGAACGGCCGCCACGTCGCCACGCACCATGGCGGTCACGTAGCCGGAGCCGATCTTCTCCCATCCCACCAGAGTCACCTTGGCCGCTTTGACCATGGCGTCGGCGGCCTCGATCATGGCGACCAGGCCGCGTGTTTCGATCATTCCTAAAGCTTCACCCATTTGAACCTCTTCCACGCCGCTTACCAACGGGCGCGGTTCTTCTCCGCCCTGTTACGCCAACCCGCGTGAACGCAAGGCCTCGTCCACCAGGCCGATCAGCTCCGCGCGCGTTACCCAAATGCGGTCATCCGCCGCCCCGTTCAGTTCCTCTGCCACCACGGGGCAACCCAGCTCGCCCGCGGGCGCCGCCTTGACGCCGTAGCGCGTGCGCGAATCGAGCAGCTTGTTCACTTCCCGGCGCGGCAGCACGTTCGGACCGCCCAGCATCTCGGCCACAAACTGGATGCGCGCGCTGTGTTCCACTGTCTCCATGCGAAAGTACGCTTGAAATACGTCTTCTCCGTAACACACCGCGCCATGATTGGCCATCAGCAGCGCATTGTGTTTGGGAATCAGCGGCCGCATCGGATCGGTCAATTCCGCGGTCCCGGGCAATCCGTATTGCGCAATGGGGACGCAGCCGAAGGCAATGATCACTTCCGGCAGCAGCGCCAGGTCCAGCGGTTTTCCAGCCGTCGCGAAGCCCGTGGCCACTGCCGGATGCGCATGCACCACCGCCCGGACGTCCGGCCGCAGATCGTAAATCGTGAGGTGCATGTTGATTTCAGTGGTGCGTTCGCGCGCGCCGGAAATCTTGTTGCCCTGCCGATCCAGAATGATCAGGTCGTCGGGATGCATCATCCCTTTGCACATTCCCGTGGGCGTCGCCAGGATGCGGTTCTCATCGAGACGGATGCTGATGTTGCCGTCGTTGGAAGCCACCCACCCCTTGTCGAAGACCAGGCGGCCAATCTGAACGATGTCGTCGCGGTATTCGCGCTCCGTCTTGTGCATCGGGGATCTTCGATTGTAGCAGAATGTTCCGCGCACAACGGGCGTAAAATGAGGCAGATGGAAACCCGCCGGATGTGCCCGCACTGCCGCGCATTTATCACTACCGACGACCGTGTCTGCCCCTATTGCAACGAGAAGGTGGGGGCCCGGGCTATCGATCGCCGCAGCCCTTCTCCGATCCTCGGCGGGCTGATTCCGCACGCGCAATTTACCACCGTCATCATCCTCGTGATCAATGCCGGCATCTTTGTGGCGAGCATGCTCAACAGCTCGCTGCTGGTAATGGGAGGCAGCGTTCGCGAGTTCATTCGGGAAGGCCAGTATTGGCGGCTGGTAACCGCCGGATTCCTGCATGGCGGACTGCTGCATATCGGCATGAACTCCTGGGTGCTTTTCGACGTCGGTTCGCAGGTGGAGGAGATTTATGGCGCCAGCCGCATGCTGGTGGCCTACTTCGTGGCCACGGTTTGCGGATTCTATCTCAGCACGCTCTGGCAGGCGGGGCTCTCCGTTGGCGCTTCGGCGGGAATCATGGGCTTAATCGGAGCAATGATCGCCATCACCGCGCACCACCAAAGCGCGCTGACGATCGCTCTGCGGGGCCAATACATCCGGTGGGTGATCTATATGTTGGTAATCGGCCTGCTGCCGGGGCTGCATATCGACAACGCCGCGCATATCGGCGGTTTGGCGGGCGGCTTCGGCATTGCCTATGTGGCCGGCCTGCCCAAATGGGAAGGCGCCTGGCAGGAGCGTTTCTGGCGCATTGCCTCTTACGTATGCATCGCCCTCACCGCTCTGAGCTTCTTCAAGATGTATCAGTGGATCACCACCGCTGGCCAGCAGTTCTAACAGGAATTACTCGCCGAGCCAGTCAGCGTGCGTGTCCCGCTCCCGGAAATCCGCCGTGGCCGGTTTTGATGGTGTAACCGGACGGCACTACGAAGAGCGACGCTGCGGGTTCGGCCTGGACAATCGAGGTCAGCTCCATATCTCGCGTGCCGAAACGCGGATCGCTGGTCTTGACCTCGACGGGGATCTTCAGCTCGGTGGAAATCCAGGTGATCCGTACGACCTGTATGGGCTGAGCGTTACCGAATGCTCCGGCTGGAATGGTCTCCGTGACTTGGGTCCCCGTGGCCAAGACACCGTTCACTGTTTGCGTCCCTAAACTGCTGCTGGTCACTGTGGGGCTGTTGGGGCCAGATGGTCGTGCAGGGCGGCTGCCAGTGCTGGCAGAAGTCCGGGGCGGAGGCAGCGGCGTTTGAAACGCAGTCATCGTTGCGGAATTCAATTCATACCTGTAACCCGCCACCGGATCGACGATGGTGACCTCAGTAAATGATGGCTTTCCCGACGCGGCGGGAGGTGTGATGGTCCGCTCTGTCCGCGTGCGCCCCTGGCTATCCCGATAGACATTCGACTGTTCTGAGCGAGTAATCTGATTCCCGTTAGCTAGCAGCTGCTGGCTTTGTTGGGTCTCAACGGCCGAATATGGCAAACCGGTCACCGGCGTTCTGGAAGCGCCAAAACTGCGGCCGCGCATTCCGAAAGCGCGATCCCGCGGCCCCTGGGCTGCTAAGACTGATGTAACCAGTGAGAGAGTGCAAAAAACCAGCGTAGTTCGCATACGTGTCTTCCTTACTGGTATTGACTTTGGTAGCATAAATAGTTCCAAAAGTTACTGTTCGGACGGGTTAGCCGCAATCGTTGTACGAAACTTCGCGCGGAGGGTGAGCGTCCTAACATGCAACGGGCCCTACAAGTTGCGAACACATGGACCGTTAGCGCAACATTACAAATGAAATGGAGAATGCTGATATGAGATCCCTTCGCGGGTATCTTCCCTTGCTCGCGCTGCTACTGGCGTGCGCCCCGTTTGCCGGCGCACAGAGTTCCTTCGATTTGAACCTTGGTTTCGGAAGTGCCCACGATGCATCCAACGGGACGGGCATTGACAATGCCTCGTCTCCCACCAATCCGTTTGGAGGTTGCACGCCCGGAACGGGCGACATTTACTGTCAGACGACTCCCGCCCTGAGCGGCTTTTTTCTGGGCTTCGGAGGAGACGTATTATTGCAGAAGCATTACGGTTTTGGAGCAGAGGTAAGCTTTAATCCGGCCAAACAAGACTACGGTCCGCTGCAATACCGGGAAACATTTTACGACTTCAACGGGATCTATGCGCCGGTAAATGAGAAGAAGGTCCAATTAAAGATAATGGGCGGCATCGGCGGCGCTCGCACCGGTTTCTCGTTTACGCAGAGCACGTGCATCGGAACGGCGGCCTGCTCCAGCTACTCGACCCCTGTAGCGAATGCCAATCACTTCCAGTTGCATGTGGGAGTGGGTGTCGAGATCTTTGTGACGGAACACGTATTCATCCGCCCCCAGTTTGATTTTCACTACGTTCCCGGGTTTACGGACGAGTTCAATAGCACCGCGGTGCCCGCCGGAATGGTCTGGGTTGGTTATAGCTGGGGCGACCGGTAGCTCGCCGCGACATTTAGGAGGACGCGCCCTCCGAAGTCCGCGGACACCTGCCCACACCGATGCGGCACGGACTGGTCTTGACCGGCGTGCCGCAAAGTTCCGCAATCTTCAGTTCACTGGCCTTCAGACGGTCCGCCATTGCGCGCAACAATCCCTGTAAGATTTCCCGGCACAGGATCGGGTCCGTCCGAAACGTTTCTTCCAAGGCGGCCCCGTCGATCTGCAACATAGTGGCTGCTTCCTGAACGCGTACCTGAAACATCGTCTCCCGAGACCCCAGTAGAGCCGACCAGCCGAACATCTGGCCCGCGCCCAAAACCTGGACACCGACCGTATACCAGTCCTTACGGAGCTCCACGACGACGGTTCCGGCCATGATGATGTAGATCGAAGTGGAAGGCTGGGCTCCCTCCAAGATAATTGCGTCTGACGGGTAGGCCACTTCGCTGGTGACAGCCGCCAACCGCGAGATCTGCGATCGACTCAGCGCGTGAGTAAGCGCCTGATTTGTCAACAAGCCCTTCACCAGTTCCATGGCCTTCAATCCTTCCGTAACGGCATCGGCCGATTGACTGTTGATATTCACAACAATCGGTGGCTTTTTCTGCAGCCGTGACGAGCACGTTCGAGGCCACCGCGTTTGCCAGGGGCTGCAGGTGCAGCCCACGTGGCTTAGGCCCCCTTATCCCGATAACTCATAAGGGCTATTAAGGCCTTAAAATGAGATATTTGCCTCTGAATTCCTGTGGGAAATCGCGCAATCGCCGCCCCCACATGAGAGATTGCACTCAGCGGAGGTGGCTTCTTCCCGAGGGTAAAGCACGCCAGCCGTTCGAGAGTTCGTTTGGCCGCACGAATGCTTGCCTCCGATCCACAGAACCGCAACTTACGGATCAGGAGAGTTACCCATGGGAGAGATCGTTGCAGCAATGGCGAGCGTGCATGCGCCCCAGCTTTTCACGCGTCCACCAGAGGAAGATCCGAAACAACTGGATGCGGGAATCGCTGCCATGCGCCGGCTCGGCAAGGTTCTGGATGAGACCCGGCCCGACGCGTTGATTATCTTCGCCAGTGATCACATGGAAACCTTCTTCCTGCGAACCGTGCCGACGTTTGCGGTGATGGTGAGCGACCGCGCCAACGCGGCGTTCGCGGGCAAGACCTGGAGTCCTCCGATCCACCAGCCTCTCGCCGAGGCGCTGTTAGAGGAACTGGTACGCCGCGATTTCGACATGGCCTATTCCCAGGACGCCGATCTGGGCCACTCCTTCGCCGCCGTCTTCGAGTGGATTCTGGAAGACCGGGCCATTCCCGTGGTGCCGATTTTCGTGAATACCTATTTGCCGCCACTGCCGAATGCGCGGCGTTGCGCGGCCCTGGGAAAGGCCATTGCCGAGGTGATTGCGGGGCGGGCCGAACGCGTCGCCGTGTTAGCCAGCGGCGGCATGTCGCACTATCCCGGCACCGCCAAATACTACCAGCCGGCGTACGATTTCGACCGCTGGTGCATCCACGAGCTCGAGAATAGCCACGAGGATTCCTTCCTCAACCTGACGCCTGAGCAACTCGACGAAGTGGGCAACACGGAGATGCTGCCCTGGGCTCTGGCGCTAGGTACGGTCGGCAGGCAGCACCTGGAACTGCTGTCCTATCAGCCCACGACGCACCACGGTCACGCGGTGGTGCGCTTCCACCCCGGTGAGAAACCCAACGCCGAACCCTCTCAAACTTACTCTTTCCACAACCATCCGTATCACTACTACAATCATCCGCCGCTTGCGGCGTATAAGCTCAACAAGCTACTTTACGATTCGCGATTCAAGCCGAGCTTGCGCGCGCGGCTGTTCCAGGATGCGGCTTCCGTGGCCAGGGATTACGGCCTGACTGTGGAGCATACGCAGGCGCTGCTGGAAAGCCTTGCCTTCCGGCACATCGACACCGACAAGGCGGGGAAGGATGCGGATGCTCTGGTTGCGGCCGGCGCGCATCCGATCGGCGCGTTGATGGCAATGCACGGCCTGCAGCAGGAAAAGCGCAAGCTGCGGAAGGATTCAGCGGTGAAGCCGGAATTGGTCGCACATTAGGATTTCACCAACCAACCAGAGGTAAGAGCGATGTCTCTTCTCAGCATTTGCCAATGGATTCAGCAGACCCCCACTAGCACCGGAATCCGGGAATCGCAGTGGGTCTTTCCCATAATCGAAGCGACGCATCTGCTGAGCCTCGCGGTTTCAGTGGGCACGATCGTATTCGTGGACCTGCGGCTTATCGGCGCTGCCATGCGCCGCCAGCCGGTGAGCGACGTCATCGGACAGCTTCAGCCGTGGGCATTGCGCGGCTTCGCGCTGATGTTCTTGAGTGGCGGGCTGCTTTTTTGGTCGGAGCCGCTGCGGTGCTATCACAGCGTGTTTTTCCAGGCCAAGTTCGTCGTGTTGGCTTTGCTGGGCATCAACGCTTTGATGTTCCACAGCGGGGTGTACCGCAGCGTGGCCGCATGGGACAAGGCTCCCGATATTCCATTGCGGGCGAAGTTCGCCGGCTACGTTTCGCTCACGCTCTGGACCAGCGTAATCCTGCTCGGCCGGGGCATCGCGTACTTCAGCCATTAATTGAGGAGGGTTCACCGTGGCAATCTCTCTGCAGCCATTCTTTGAGTGGTCGGGCAATACCTGGCTAAGCCTGGAGATTCGCGATTCCACCTGGCAGTTTGCCATATTGGAAATGGTTCACCTGGCCGGCCTTGCCATCCTGCTGGGCGCGCTGGTCGTCATCGACTTGCGGCTCTTTGGGTTCGGCATGCGCAACATGCGGCCGTCGCAACTGGCGCAAGAGCTCCGGCGGTGGATGCGAATCGGAATGGTAACGGTGCTCGGGTCGGGTGTTCTGCTGTTTTTCGGCGAGCCCATGAAGCTGTACGGCAACCCGTCGTTCCAGGTGAAGATGATGTTGCTGTTCTTCGCGCTACTGCTTCAGGTCACGCTGTTCCGACGAGTCAGATCGGACAGCGTACCGTCTGGTTCAGCCATGAGCACGATCATTGGGACTGTCACGCTGGTGTTGTGGTTTGGCGTGGGGCTGGCGGGCCGGGCGATCGGGTTTCTGTAAGCAAGATACGCAGGCCTGGAGGCCCGCGCTACTTCATCGCTTGCGCGTTGAGTTGAACCGGGATGCCGCGCTCCTGCATGAGGCGGGTAAGCAGCGCCACGGTGTCTTTGTGGTAGATCGCCGACGCCATGCCGATGGGTACGCCCTCGGCCCAGTTGAGCGGAGTCATCTTAACCGTGCGCGCGCCGAATCCGTAGTCCTCGCCATTATCGACGGCGTCCAGTTTCGCGCCGCGATCCACGAGTAGTTGCACCACCTGGTTCGCCCCTTTGTAGGCCGCGCCGTGGAGCGCCGTGATGCCGTGATCGTTGGCGGCCTTGATGTCTGCGCCCAGATCGAGAAGAAGCTTAACCAGTTCCGCGGTCTGCTCTTCCGAGTATTCGTGGATCATGCCTTCGGCCCAGCCGACGCCGGCAGCCACCATCAGCGGTGTGGTGTGATCGAACGTGGGAATGGAAGGATCAGCGTGGTGAGCCAGCAGAAGGCGCACCACGGTGAGATCGCCCGACAACGCCGCGCGTAGGAGCGGTGTTGCGCCAGCCTCGCGCAGCCAAAGGGCAGTCATCCCCTGGTGCACTTCCGTGTCGGCCTGAATTCGCGCATTCGGGTCGGCTCCATGATCGAGTAGCGTAGCGATGCAGTCCAGGACACCATCGGTGTTAGGTCCTGGAATGGCGGTGCTCTCTTGATTGCGGTCCTTGACTGCCAGGTACAACGGCGTCCAGCCCTTGGCGTTCGCCCGTTTGGCATCGGCGCCGTGGTCCAAAAGGAATCGGGCAATCGCATACCGGCCATTCTGCACAGCGACCAGCAACGGACTGCTGCCATCGATGGCGGCCTGGTTCACATCCGCGCCCTTGGCCACCAGCGCCTGAACGCTATCGAGTGAGCCTTCGCGGACCGCCAGCAGTAAAGCGGTGACGCCGCCCTTGGTTGGCACTTTGGATTTAGCGCGGCCGGAAGCGCCGAAGATTACGTTGCTGCTGGCAAATCCCAAGCCGCGGCGTCCGGGAGGAGTCAAGGCGGTGGATTGAATTTTGAAGTCGGCTCCGCGATCGAGGAGCAGCTGGACGACGGCCGCGTGGCCTTGCTCGGCTGCCCACATGAGCGCTGTGGTTCCGCGCAGCGTGTCCTCGGTGTTCACCTGCGCGCCGTGATCGAGCAGCGCCTTGACCGCGTCTACGTGACCGGAGCGCGCTGCCATCATCAACGCCGTTTCACCATGGGAGAGAACCGGCGCATTCACGTCGGCTCCGGCTTTCAACAGTGCCTCAACCATGACTGCACTGCCGTTCTCGGTTGCCACAAACAGTGGCGTCGCGCCATCGCGGTTGGCCGCCTGCACATTGGCGCCGGCGCGAATCAACAGACCCGCCATTTCCGCGTCGTCCCAGCGGGCCGCCCAGTGAAGCGCGGTAGTTCCATCGGCCTGCGGCGCGTTGACTTCGGCTTTCTTTCCAAGCAGTGCGCGCACGGCATCCAGATTCCGCTGCATAGCGGCGTCGGCAACTTCGCAGTTGACGGCCGAAACCGACGGCAGGCATGCCATCAAGAGTACAGATACCAGCCGGACTGCATTTGTCAGGCGCATGTGATTAAAGAGCTATCGGTCCGGTGCTGTCGCCCAGGCTCTCGCGCTCCATCCCCATCATCCGCAGAGCAGTCAACAGCAGATTCGCTGTGGAGCCGCTGGTCTTCTTGTGAAAGCCGCCTTTGTGCAGGCCCATCGCGCCGCCCACTAACATGTGGCTCACGTTGCGGTGGCTGTGCAGGTTGGAATCTCCCATATTGCTGGCCCACAGGATCAAGGTATGATCCAGCAGCGTCCCATCGCCATCCCGCGTGTTCTTCAGTTTGTTAAGGAAATACGGGAAGCATTGCACGTGGTAGCGATTGATCTTGGCCCAATCCTCCAGCTTCTTCGGCACGGCCCCGTGATGCGAAGCGGCGTGGTTCGCGGTGGTTACACCGGATTCCGGATAGCTGCGCATGCTCACATCGTGCGCGTACATCAGCGTAGACACGCGCGTGATGTCGGCCTGGAACGCCAGAGCCTGCAGATCCCACATCAGGTTGAGATGTTCGCTGAATGATTCCGGCATGCCAAACGGCACCTGGGCGTCCGGCGACACGTCGGCGGATTTCGACATATTGTGCAGCCGGCGCTCAATCTCGCGGATATCGTCGAGGTATTCGTTGAGTCGTGAGCGATCCGTTCCCGGAAGCGTATTGTTGAGTCGCGCCACTTCTTGAGTCACGGCATCGAGAAGACTGGCTTGCGCATTCTTGCGTGCCTGACGCTCCGCGGCCGTGCCGCCATCGCCGAACAGCCGCTCGAAGACCACTTGCAGATTTGCCTCGTGCGGCAGCGGCTTGGTGGGGCTCGACCAGGAAACCGAATTCACATACGCGCAGCTATAACCCCACGGACAAGTCGCCAACGCGCTCTGATCTTCGATTCCGAGCTGAATGGAGGGCAGCGCGTTATCCTGGCCGTACTTCTGCGCGATCATCTGGTCGATCGTCGTTCCCAGATAGATGTCTTCACTCACCGTCTTCTTGGGTGGAACGCCGCTGAACACGGCCGCGCTGCGGGAGTGATCGCCGCCGGTTTCACCCTGGCGGGGCATGGACGACGTGGCATCCAGGCCGCTGATCACCGTCACCGATGCGCGCCAATCCTTGAGTGGCTCCAGCACGAAGGGAAGCTCAGTCAACGGGCCTTCCGGAAACTCCCAATAGGACGGCGCCCAACCGTGCGGGTTGAAGATGCCGACGAAGCGGGGGATCTTCGGCGTTACCGCGGCCTTGGCCAGCGGCGTGAACGCCGGCACCATCGAATCGAGCACGGGCAACGCCAATGAGACGCCCGCAGCCCGGAGGAGCGTGCGGCGCGAAAGATGCTTCCTGGTGATGAACATACTTCTCAACCCTTCAATGTTTCAGAGCTACGTTGACTGCGCTCTCCGGCTTACGATTCATTTGAAACGGCTCGCTGTGTACGATCCCCAGAACGATCGACGAAAACCGGTAGTCGTCACGCTCAGCTTGATGGACGATCGATCGCACTACCGGCATATCACCGTATTCGACCCCTTGACCCAGTGCATACGTCAACAGTTTCTCGGTGAACGTGCGCACAAACTGCGGCGAATAGCGCAAGAGCGCCGCGCGAAGATCGGCCACTCCATTAATCCTGGTGCCATCTGTTAACTGGCCGGAAGCATCCACCTTCTGCCCGAACTCGCTGGTTCGCCACTTCCCGATCCCATCAAAGTTTTCGAGCGCGAAGCCGATCGGGTCCATCATTTTGTGGCAACTGGCGCACGCCGGGTTCGCACGATGCGCCTCCATTCGCTGGCGCATGGTCTGGGCCGACGAGGCCGTGCTGCCGTTATCCTTGAGTACCGGAACATTGGGCGGGGGATCGGGGGGGATGGTGCCCAGAATATTGGTGAGCACCCACTTGCCGCGCTGCACGGGCGAAGTCCGGTCAGCAACCGACGTTACCAGCTCGACCGCGCCCTTGCCCAGCAAGCCGCGGCGCACATCCAGATCCCCTTCGAGTTTTACGCGGCGGAACTGGCTGCCGTAAACATTTGGAATCCCATAGTGAACGGCCAGGCGCTCGTTGACGAAGGTGTAGTCGCCGTTGAGCAGATCGATAATGCTGTGGTCGTCGCGCATGATGCTCTCGAAGAACATCTCGGCCTCGATGCGAAACGCCTGCCGGAGGTTATCGTCAAAGTCGGGATAGATGGTGCCTTCGGGCGTCGAACTCGGCATGGTGCGCAGCGCCCACCATTGGCCGGCGAAGTTCTTCACCAGTTCGTGGGAGCGCGGGTCCGACAGCATGCGACGCACCTGGTGGTCGAGAACCGCTGCGTCTTTGAGCTTGCCCTGCTGAGCCAGAGCAAGCAGCTCATCGTCGGGACCGCTGCTCCACAGGAAGTAAGAAAGGCGCGATGCCAATTCGCCATCGCTGATGCGATACGGCTGGCCCGCCGGCACGTTGCCCGGCCCATTCTCCGCGCGGAACACGAACTCCGGATGGCCGAGAATGAACTGGAGTCCGCTTTCAATGCCATCTTCGAAGTCGCCCTTGTTCCGCCCCGTCTGGTAGAAGCCCAGCAGCTTCTCAGTGTCCTCATCGGTCAGCGGCCGGCGGTATGCCTGGCGGGCCAAGATGGTGAGGATCTTGCGCGCGCACGGCAATTCGTCGGGCGCGCCGGTGGGCTTGCACACCAGGATCTTCTTGCGGCTGGCAGTATCATCCGGGCGTGTCCCGTTGTAAGGGCCCGAGATTGTGATCGAACTGACTTGCGGAGTAAATGTATAGCCGTCGACCAGGTTGTCGTCCAAAATGCTGCGGTGGTAGTGCTTGTTGAGATCGACGTTCGGGACATAAGTAGTTGCGAGGAAAGCCACTCCCACCGGCCGCAGACCGGCCTTCACGTTGACTCGCACCTCGTTCTTCTCATGCAGGGCAGTCAAGGGCACGTCGGTCCCGACCTTATACAACTTCACGCGTTGGCCATCGACGAGGAGTTCCAGCTGCTCATCCTCGCTGTCGCCGCCATACAAGCCGCCAACCGTGGTTCGCACCGGATCCCACCTAATGCTGTATTCGCCGTCGCTGGGAAAGTAATGCTCGACGAGCATCCCGCCGCGCGTACCGAACGGCAAGCCTTCGATGTGCTCTTCCTGCGAATAATCCTCGCGAACGTGGTAGACCTTGCGCGCGGGCGAAGTGTCATGCCCCATCGCCAGGCGGCTGATTTTGGCGGCGGCGGACACGTAGCCTTCCACCAGCGCCGGCGAAACACCCAGGCCGCTGGCCACGTTGTCGAAGCCGTAGCTCGAGTCATCGGCGGGCAAAAACGCCGCGGGATCGATATCGAGCGCCAGAAGCTGCCGAATCGCGTTCGCATATTCCGTTCGGTTCACGCGATGCACCGCGGGCGCGGCGAGCTTGGGCTTACCGGCCGCAGCCTGGTCCAACGCGTTCTCCAACGCGACCGTTAAGGCTTCGTAGGTCGCCGCGTCAGGTCTAGGCATTCCCTGAGGTGGCATCATCCCGGCGCGCAATTTTCGGACGACTTTTTCCCAAGCCTCGGGGTCGGACGAGACCTGCGCGGGGTCGAGCTGGTCCAACATCAGGTTCGCCGTCTTCAGGTTTTGGTTGTGACAAGTGACGCAGTATTTGTCGAGGAGGGCGCGCTGGGGCGATTGCGCACTGCCCGGCAGTGCTACTAACGCTATGATTCCAATGGAACTTAAGATCCCTCTGCGCATCGGCCCCGGCCTGAAAAGTACCATAGGGGTAGAGCCGGGGTCAAGGCAGGGTGGCCGCGCTGCCGGCCGTTTGCGAGAAGTGCGAGCACGGCGAAACTCACAAGTGCCAGGTATCTGAACCACAGTATCGTGTTGCCAGGGCGCTATCGTTTCGCGCCTGTTAGCATCGTGCGCGTTGTATATGTTGGTTGTATACTGAATCTGTGGCGGCTGCGGACCCGCTCGAGAACTGCACCGGCTTTGATTGGGACGACTCCAACGCTGGCAAGAACTGGGAGCGGCATCGCGTAACGCCCCAAGAAGCCGAGGATGTGTTCTTTAATGAGCCGCTTGTGGTGCGTAGTGATGTCCGGCACTCCAAGGGAGAAAAGCGTTATTACGCTCTCGGACAAACCAGCGCAGAACGCAGTCTATTCATCGCGTTCACGATTCGACAAAGCCAGATCCGAGTAATCTCGGTTCGTGATATGAACCGCAAAGAAACCGCAATCTATGCCAAAGCTCAAAAAGAGAATTCCTGAGTTCAAGAACGAGGACGACGAGCGACGGTTCTGGGCTACCGCGGACTCGACTGAGTACGTCGATTGGCGGGCTGGACAGCGCAAGAAAATGGTGCAACTGAAGCCGTCCCTGCGGACGATCTCCCTACGCCTTCCGGTTTCGATGATTGAGGATTTGAAGCTGCTGGCAAACCGGCGCGACGTGCCATACCAGTCGCTACTCAAAGTCTTCCTGGCGGAGCGGTTGGCTCAAGAGCGGCGCTGATGACGTCAGCCGTGCCGCGCCTCCTCACGGATGCTTCCGTCCGCGGCCAATCGTAACTTCCGCCCGCGCCAGTACGCGGTCGATCCGAAGCATCCGCCCAGCCAGAGGGCGAAACCGAACAGGTCGCGTAGAGGCATCAGCCAGGCTCATTGGAGCCCCTGTCGCGACACGTGCACGGTGGGACTATAATCAAACGCAACGACCCGTGAAGAAGGACCTCCTTGATGTTCCCGATTCTGATCGGCTGGTTAGTGCTCGCCGTCGGAACGATGAACGCCCAATGTATTTGCACAGAACCGCGACTCAAGCCTCTTCGGTGCGTTCGCGGAGTCATTAGCGACGAGTCGGGTGCACCTGTTTCGCAGGCTACTGTGAGCATTGTCCAAGATGGACAGGTTCTGCATAGCGCGGAAACCAGCGAAGCTGGCAAATTTTCATTCGTTCAACCTATTGCAGGAAGGTATGTTCTCTGGGCTCGAGCAGACGGCCTCCGCAGCTTCGAGTATCCGATTGTAGTTGCGAAGCCGGCGAAAAAATGCAGCCGATCGCTGGCAATCATCCTCAAGGTGGGTGGCGGCGAATGCGCACAGTGCCCCAATATCAGTCTGGTTAAGGAGAGACCGTCTAGTTTGTCGGACCTGTCGCGTTGATGCTTCCGTCCGCTGCCAATCGCAACTTCCGCCCTCGCCAGTACACGGTCGATCCGAAGCATCCGCCCAGCCAGACGGCGAACCCGAACAGGTCGCGTAGAGGCATCAGCCAGAACCAGCGCTTCACGATCCGATCCTTGAGGATAACCGCTCCCGCGATCCAGCCGGCTAAGAGCCGCATCGCCATGGCGAATGCGCCGGCCCACCATTCGCCCGCCGCGAACGCCACCAAGGCCCAAATCGTCCCGTGCGTCACCAGCGAGCCGTAAAACCCTGCCGAGCGCGAGATGCGGATCGTCCGGGCCCACCGCAATTGATGCCGCCACGCCTGCTTCCAGGAGACGGCGCCCAGACCCGTCTCGACGATCGCGGGCGCGAATTCGACGCGGCAGCCGGCTTTGGTCACGCGCCGGCCTAACTGGTAATCGTCCGCCAGGTACGAAGCGATCGGCTCGAAGCCTCCGATCTTGCGCAAGGTTTCCACGCGGATCGCCATGGTGGCGCCGAGCGCGAATTCGACCACCCCGACCATTCGCGCCACCAACACGCTGGGCACAAATTCCGTTGCGATACCGAGAGCCTCGGCGCATGCCGCTAAGGAATCGGCGTGGGCACGGTAGAGGCACGTCACCAGACCGGTCTTTGGATCAGCCAAGGGTGCGACCACCCGGCGGAAATAGTCCGGCTCCACTTCGATATCGTCATCGTTCACTACCAGCACGGGATACCGCGCCTGTTGCGCCAGCGCCGCCAGCACCATTACTTTCGGGTTGGGCGCATCTGTCTCGACCGGAATGACGCGCATCGCAAGCGAGGGGAATTCGCGCTGCAGCCGGTCGATTTCCTTCAGAGCCGGGTCGCTCGAATCGCTCACCCCGAAGAGCATTTCGAATTCGGGATAGTCCTGAACGGCGTGGGAGCGCAGCGCCTGATAGAGGCGCGGGTCGCTTCCATACATGGGCTTCAGAAGTGAGATGGGCGGCGTCGCGGCTGGCCGATCCTCCGTTTGCTTTGGCCAACGCAGGGCGGCGACGATTGCCAACAGGTAGTAGGCCGCGGCCGCCAGGGCCGGTACGGCCAGCAGGATCACGCCGAAACCAGCGCCACGCCGAAGACGACCAGCGATGCGCCGGCCCAGCGCAGCCAGCTCACGTGTTCCTTCAGCACGTACTTGGCGAGCACCGTTTCCAGAACGCAGGTGACTGCAGTCACCGGCACGGCAAAGCTGAGTTCGGAAACCGTCAGCAGCCCTAGATACGCAAAAAACGACACCGCCATCGCCACGACGGATGCCACTACCATCCAGTTGCGTACCAGCACGGAGAGCAAGCGCCCGAGCGCCCCCAGACGAAAATCGCGAATCTCGCCGTGCCTACGCATGCCGATGGCCTGCAGCACTTCGCCTACCGTGGTGGCCCCGACAATCACACCTACCAGCGCCCACTTCATCGGCGGTCTCCTCGCGTGGTTTCGCGGGAATAGGTTTGCGGCGCGGTGCCGCCGCCCACCAACGCAACCCCGGCCATAATCAGCGCAATTCCCACCCAACGCTTGTTGCTGATCTGCTCATGCAGCAGCACCCGCCCTGCGATGGCCACCAGCACATAGCCGATCGAAGTGACGGGCAGTACGTAGCTCAAGTCCGCCCAACTGAACAGCGCCAGGCGCGATGCCAGCCAAAGGATCAGCAGCAGAACTCCCAGGGTGACTTCGGGCCGGAAGAGCACAGTAATGTAGGCGAGCGGGGTGGGCAACTCGGCCGGCATGCCGCTCTTCAACAAATAATTGCCGGAAACATTGCTCGCCACCACGACCGCGGCGCAGGCCCAGGTCTTCCAGCGCAAGCGCGCCGTCTCTTTGGTGATGGGGCCCGCTGCGGTCACGTTTTAGTCGCCGGCTGCGGCGGCCGCGGAGGGACGGGTATCTTTGCTGGCAGCGATATACTTCTTCCGCTTCGAGCGGAGGGCCATGTACTCACGCGCCTCTTTGTACAGGCGCTTGCGCTCGGCGCCATCGAAGATGGCCTTGCGGACAATGCGCCACGCCACGCGCGGACGGAAGAAATACTCGCCATAGAAGCGCTCGACCCATTCCACCAGGTCGGCTTGGGTCAGGCCGGCGTACGAGAAGTTCGGAAGCTGGTGGCCGGCGCCATCGTGCATGCTTCCATCGATGCTAATCAACTGGTTGTTCTTCAGGTAATCATAAAATTCCGTGCCGGGATACGGCGCCGCGATGGACACCTGAATCGTCTCGCTATCCATGCGCTTGGCGAACTCGATCGTCTTGCGAACTGTTTCGGGAGTTTCGCCCGGCAGCCCGATGATGAAGTCGCCGTGGATGGTCAAGCCCACTTTCTTCGCATTGGCGGTGAAGCGCTCCGCCATCTCGATCGTCGCGCCCTTCTTGATGTTCTTGAGGATCTGCTGGTCGCCTGATTCATAGCCGACAATCAGCAGGCGCGCGCCCGCGTCCTTCATGGCCTTGAGCGTCTCGTAGTCGGTGGTGACGCGCGACGTGCACGACCACGTGAATTTCAGCTCCTTCAGCTTCTTGCACAGCTCGATCGTGCGGTCTTTACGGTAGTTGAAGGTGTCGTCGTCAAAAAAGATCTCTTTGATATTGGGGAACTGCTCGAGCGCATAGCGGACTTCGTTCACCACATCGTCGGTGGAGCGCAGCCGCCAGCGGTGGCCGGAATGCGTCTGCGGCCACAGGCAGAAGGTGCACATGGCCGGGCATCCGCGCGTGGTGTAGAAGGAGATATACGGGTTCAGGAGGAACGGGACGTTGTATCGGCTGATATCGAGGTCGCGTTTGTAGACCTTCGTCACCCAAGGCAGCTCGTCTAGATTCTCGATCGCCGGAGCCTCGGGATTGTGAACGAAGCCGCCGTTCTTGCGGAAGCTCACGCCGGGCAAATCTTCGAGGGGCTTTCCCTGGGCGTAGCCGGCAATCTGGTAATCGAATTCGCGCCGTACTACGAAGTCGATCACCTTTCCATCATTCAGGCACTTTTCCGGTTCGATGGTTACCGGAGGTCCCACGAACGCCACCTTCAGTTTGGGGTTGGCGTCCTTCATCATCTCCGCGATCTTCAAATCGACCGTAAAGCCGGGGGTCGAAGTGTAGAGCACCAGCAGCTCGAAATCGCGGGCTGTGGCGACACACTGATCGATCGAGACTTTGTGCGGCGGAGCGTCCAACACTTTACTGTCCGCCAGCATGCCCGCGGGATAGCAAAGCCACACCGGATACCAGTACGACTCGATCTCGCGCGATGCCGGCCACCGCGAGCCGGCGCCGCCATCGAAGCCTTCGAACGAGGGAGGATTCAGAAACAGTGTTCTCATGTAATCTCTCGCTTTACTGGCCGCCGATGCGCGCCGCCCCGGCGGGCTCTGGTGCGTCCACGGAAAAATTGCTGTAATCGATTTCCAATTCGGCCTGGCCCCAGATCCGCGTGTCCACGATGCTGGCCACCTGCCGCGGCACCGGGATGCCGTCGCGAATCTCATACTTTCGGGTGAAGGCGACCCGCTTCAGAAAGATCGATGGGTTCTTCACCAGGTAGCCGCTTTCCTTCACGCGCAGAAATGTGGTTGCGTCGATCCACAGCGAACCCTGGTAAAGGCCCGCGCGCCTCGTGCGCGGTTTCACGTTAAAAACGTAGGCTTCCCGGCCATCGATTTCGGTGCGCCCGGCGTACTTGAATTTGTAGTTGTCGGGCGTCACAGCGAGCGAAGGCGCTGGTGCCTTTTGAGCTTCGATTTCCGATTCCAGATACCGCGCGATCACCTGGTTCTTCACCGCGCCATCGCCTTCGAAGGCCAGGTGCTCGTAAGTGATGCGGCCCAGAACCGAAATGCGGCGCAGGGCGTGCAGCCGGCCGTGTTTCTTCAGCTTGGGGAGCGAAGCTCGAATCTCAACCTCCATGGAAGAGCCGTCGAGCGACCGCCCCTGGTCGCGGCTGGCCGAGCAGTAATTCTGGACAATCTCCTCCGGCGGAGTCGCGTTCGTTTCCGCGAGCAGGCCGCCGCAGCTCAATGCAAACAACAGTAGTGTATGAACCTTCAATGACACTCCGAACCCTAGATTGAGACTGAATCTCTGAGTCTAGCAGGGATCGGTCGTCAAGGGCAATCAGTTCATGAGGTTGGGAGCACAAAGCCAACCCAATCTCGGCAGAGGAGCGAGCCCGGATGTGCCCGTCCGCACCAACGTCTCCGGTACCAGGCCGCCCTCAAAGCGCCGGGACGGACCGTACCATAGGCCATGGATAGGTGATCGACCCTGAGATAAAATGGAGCCAAATGGAATCCGGGAATCTCGAACCCGACGTCCGCGCCGCCGACGAAACTGGTTCATTCGGCCTGAGTCCGTACTTCAGCGATTCCATCAACCGGAATGTCGTCGAGTCGGAGATCCTGGGAGGCGTCAATCTCCGGGATGTCCCTCCGGACACGGTGATCGAGGTGGAAACCCAGAACCACACCTACACGATCGTGCACAAGGGCTGGGGCCAGGCGTTGATCTCGGGACATCCGGATTTCTGCCCGGACCCAGTGCTGGTCGAGATTCACGGGTCCACCTGGGGCGGTTCGCTGCTGAAGCAATCGTATATCGGCCGCGGGATGCATCTGGAATTCCGCCACCCCGAGTTCCTGCCGATCATTACATCGCGTATTTTGGAAGTCCGCGCCCGCTAGCGGTCTCAGTCACAAGCGCATTTCGCTGCCTTCCGTAGGGCAGACCGTCGTCTTTCGCGGTCTGCCCGGGCGTGCGAAGCGCGCCTTTGCGGCGCCGGCAGACGACGGAAACCGATCGTCTGCCCCACATAGTTAACCAGCATTCTGTATGACGCGCGCTCCACTAGGCTTTCGCCGCCTGTCGTCAAATTACTCGCTCAGCCCCGCCATCCATGCTTCCAGGTCCGGTGGCACTGGCGCTTCAACCGTAATTTCTTCCCCAGTAGATGGCTGCCGAAACCGAATGCGATGAGCGTGGAGAAAGTAGCGGCCGAGGGGTGGCTGGCCCTCCGTCTTCGCCGGCGCACCATAAACCGTATCGCCCACCACCGGGTGTCCGATGCTCGAAAGATGCACGCGGATCTGGTGCGTTCTGCCGGTACCGATGCGCGCTTCGAGCAGCGTGAACTTCGCGAACCGCCGCAGCACGCGGTATTCGGTCCAGGCGGCGCGCCCCTCCTTCAGGCGAGCGGTCATGCGCGTACGCCGCACCGGGTCACGCGCAATGGGGCGCTCAATTCGCCCGCTCTGCGCCTTTACGGCACCGTGCACCAAGGCGAGGTAAACCTTTTCCACCTGGCGGCCGGCGAACTGTGCCGCGAGCGCGTGGTGCGCCCGGTCATTCTTCGCAACCAGTATGGCGCCGCTCGTAAACCGGTCGAGCCGGTGCACGATTCCCGGCCGCAACGCACCGCCGACCGCAGAAAGCGCGCCGAAGCGATGAACCAGTGCGTTCACCAGCGTGCCGGAATGAACGCCGGCGCCGGCATGCACGACCATACCGGCGGGCTTGTCGATCGCCACCAGGTCGTCATCTTCATACAGCACGGTGAGCGGAATCGCCTCGGCAGTGGCGCGCAGCGGCGCCGGCTCAGCGGGTTCGACATCGATGGAATCGCCGGCGCGCACCAGATGAGACGCGCGCTCGCGGCTCTGGTTCACCTGAACGCGTCCGGCCTTGATCCACTCCTGAATGCGCGACCGGCTAAACCGCGGCAGCTTCTCGTGGACCAATTGATCCAGGCGTTTTCCGGCATCGTGCGGTTCGGCGGAGAGGTGCACCTAACTATCTTTAACGGGTTGCATCTCCGGTTGAGGGACGGGCGCTTCTGAGGCCAGGGGGCGGCGATCGTAGAATTGCAAGCGGCAGATGCGGCAATGCACCAGCCGTCCGCCCGCCAACCGTTCCACCAGGTTGAACAGCCCGGTTTGCATGCGATCGATGCGGTCGCGTTCCTTGAGCCGGCCCAGCCGATAAGTCCCGCAACGCGGGCAGCGGCACTGCGGTCCAAAATGATAGCTGTACGGATGCGGAGCGTATGCTTCGGTCTCGCAAGTGTCGCATTTGAAAATCGCCAGGTACTGAAAACGCTCGCGGAACGTCCGGTGCACGCGCCGGAGTTTGCTGCCGCACTCGTGGCACTTGATCATTTCTGGCCTTGTTATAGCGCAAATTGCAGACGCCATACAAGACACGCGACAATAGTAAGGTTCGTACTTCCCCACTAACTCTAGTTATATGCTCGACCGAATCACAGTGCACGGTGCGCGCCAGCATAACCTGAAAAATATCGACGTCGAAATCCCGCGCAACACCCTTACGGTGATCACCGGCTTGAGCGGATCGGGCAAGTCTTCCCTAGCATTTGACACCATTTATGCGGAGGGCCAGCGGCGGTACGTGGAGACGCTTTCCACCTACGCGCGGCAGTTCCTGGATCAAATGGAGCGGCCCGACGTCGACTCGATCGACGGCTTGAGCCCGGCAATTTCCATAGAGCAAAAGACTACTAGCCGAAGCCCCCGGTCTACCGTCGGTACCATTACCGAAATTTACGACTACCTGCGCCTGCTCTATTCTTCGATCGGCACGCCGCATTGTCCGGTTTGCGGGAACGAGATTTCGCGCCAGACCACGGAGCAGATTCTCCAGCACGTGGTCCAACTGCGGCCCGAAGAGCGCATCATGGTCCTGGCGCCGATTGTCCGGGGACGGAAGGGCGAGTACAAGAAAGATCTGGAGAAGCTGGCCCGCCAGGGCTTCGTCCGCGCTCGGATCGACGGCGTGCTGCGTTCCCTCGACGAAGACATCCCGCTCGACAAGCGCAAGAACCACACCATCGAAGTGGTCGTGGACCGGCTATTGGTCAAGCCGGGGATCGAAAAGCGCCTGGAGGCTTCCATCGATACGGCCACCAAGCTCGCTAACGGGCTGGTCGTGATCGCGGTGGTGAATGGCGAGGAGCGGCTCTATTCACAGAAATTGGCCTGCACGGAATGCGGCACCAGCATTCCGCAACTGGAGCCGCGCTCCTTCTCGTTCAACAGCCCGTTTGGCGCGTGCGAGCAGTGTCACGGGCTGGGCAGCATCTGGTCGCCGGATCCGGCCAAGGTCATCGTGGATCCGTCCAAGCCGTTGTTCGACGGCGGATTGGGCCCCGGCGGTAATTCGTGGAGTGTGCAGCACCGCCTGAGTGAACTAGCGCGGAAATATCGAATCAACCTGAGCCAGCCGTTCGACAAGTTGCCGGCCAAATCGCGCGAGTTGCTGCTCAATGGCGTGGAGGGATTACCAGGGATACTGGGCATCATCGAGGAAGGCATCGAGTCCTCATCCGACGCTTACCGCGAGTGGATGATGGAGTATTTGTCCCCTTCAACGTGTACGGCTTGCCAGGGCAAAAGGCTCCGTCCGGCCAGCCTGGCGGTACGCGTGAAGAATTTTTCGATTGCCGAGTTCACCGCCCTCCCCATTGCACGCGCCCTGGTGACGGTGCGCAACTGGGAGTTCCTCGACCGCGAGATGCAGATCGCCGGACGGGTGCTCGATGAAGTCCGGCGGCGGCTGGAATTTCTTTCGGCGGTCGGTCTCGACTATCTGAGCCTGGAGCGCTCGGCTGCCACGCTTTCCGGCGGCGAAGCCCAACGGATTCGGCTGGCCACGCAAATCGGGTCGAAGCTGCGCGGCGTGCTCTATGTGCTGGACGAGCCTTCCATTGGCCTCCATCCACGGGACAACGGGCGGCTGCTCGAAACGCTGGCGCACTTGCGCGACATGGGCAATACGGTGGTAGTAGTGGAGCACGACGCCGAAACCATCGAGCGCGCCGATTACGTGATCGATCTGGGCCCCGGCGCGGGACGGCTCGGCGGCGACCTGGTGGCTTCGGGCGTTCCCGCTGATATCGCCCAAAACAAAAAGTCGCTCACCGGTCAATACCTTTCGGGCGCGCTGGAAATTCCGGTTCCGGACCAGCGCCGCGAGCGCACGGACAAAGCCTTAGCCATCCGGGGAGCGCGGGAACACAATCTGAAGAATATCGATATCGAGATCCCGCTCGGCGTGCTGACCGTGGTTACGGGCGTTTCCGGGAGCGGCAAATCGACGCTCGTGAACGAGATTCTGTACCGTTCGCTGGCGCGCGAGATCTACGGATCGCACGAAGAGCCCGGTGAGCACGACGCCATCGAGGGAATCGACCACATCGATAAGGTGATTCGCATCGACCAGGCGCCCATTGGCCGGACACCGCGCTCGAACCCCGCCACCTACACCGGTCTCTTCACGCCGATTCGCGACCTCTATGCCATGCTGCCCGAATCGCGCGAGCG
>DATJAK010000260.1:0-3481 GCA_035516375.1 Bryobacteraceae bacterium | reverse complement strand
GCTCGGCATTGCCGATGCGGATGAGGTGATTCTGCCTTCCTTCACGTTCCTGGCGGTGGCTCATTCGATTCTGTACGAGAGAGGCATCCCGGTATTTGCCGACATCGATCCGCTCACCCGCAACCTGAACCCGGAAAAGATCGAGGAACGAATTACGCCACGCACGCGAGCGATCATCGCGGTACACACCTTCGGGTATCCAGCCGCCCTCGGACGGATTCAGAGCGTCGCTGCCAAGTACGGTTTGCCGGTAATCGAGGACGCATGCGAGGCGATCGGAGCCGAATACGGCGGCCGCAAGGTAGGCGGCATCGGGCGCATTGGCGTGTTCGCCTTTTATCCGAACAAGCCCATCACCACGGCGGAAGGCGGGATGGTGGTGACGGACGATGCCAACCTGGCAGAGACAATTCGCGCCCTGCGCAACCAGGGCCGGAAGGAGACCGATGGCTGGTCGGATCATCGCTTGCTGGGTTACAACTACCGGCTGTCGGAGTTGCATTGCGCTCTGGGGTTGTCGCAGATGCGCAGGCTGGATGAGATCTTGCACTGCAGAAGAGACCGGGCACTCCGCTATTCCCAAGAACTGCGGAGCATCCCTGAGGTGATCGGACCGCCGCTCGAACTTCCCGGCGGCCGCGTGTCCTGGTTCGCTTTCGTAATTCAGCTGAATGACGAGTTCACCCAAACGGATCGCGACTTCATCCACGCCCAGATGAGGAAACGCGGCATCGAGTGCGGGCGTTACTTTGCTCCCATCCATCGGCAACCGCTATACGCCGGGTTTGCGCCGCAGGCTGACCGTGACCTGCCGGTTACCGAGCATACGGCCGCGCGCACGTTGGCGCTTCCCTTCTTCACTCGATTGACAGACCAACAAATCGCGGAGGTCTGTGACGCTCTCCGTGAAGCCATCGGCATGGTGCGCCAGCGGAATGCTCATCCAACCGCGGTCAACGCTGGACGAAGCTCGTAGAGAAGATTGCCCTGAAAGCGGAAGCGGCGGGTTTGGCCGGTCTCATAATCGATCACCCATCCTTGTTCGATGGTCAAGCCGGAGTCGCGAACCATCGACCGGAATTCCCGGTGAGTGAACACGTGGCCTGAGGTCTTCACAGCCACGCCTTCGACATTCCACGCAACCACGACATCGCCATTCTTCGTGCCGGGATGAATCCAGTCATACAAGAAACGAAGGGCCGTGCGGGCAGCTCCGTAACGCGCGGCGTTGTAGCGGTGGTTGACATCCACGAAGATCCGCCCCTGCGGCGACGTGAGACGGGCCAACTGGCGCATCGCCTCCACTCGAGCGGCATGGGGACCAATATGTCCGAGGACATTCCAGAGGCAGATGATGACGTCAAAACTTCCCTCAAGGGACTGAAGCTGCTCCGCACGCAGCGTGAGGAACCGAGCGGGCTCCGGGGCGCGGTGCTGCATTCCCTGGCTCGGTTCGAGCAAGACGACGTCCGTCAGGTCCCGAGCCTGAGCGATCCGCAGGGCGCGGCGGCCATCGCCGGCCCCCACATCGAGGAGAGAGCGGCTGCCTGCGGGGATGCGGGAGATTACCAGTTCATCGATGCGATCCAGGTATCGCATCCGCGGTTCGGCCAGCCGCTCGAACTGTGGAGCGATGAGATCGTAGGCCTCGACCGGGTCGTACAGGCGCACGCTCACTTCGTGGAGAAGCGAAAAACCGTTGTGCTGCGGTATTGCTGCCCCGGCTTCAGCTCGGTGGACGGGAACTTCGGGTGGTTGGGGGAGTCGGGAAAGTGCTGCGTCTCGAGGCAGAAGGCGTAACGCTGGCCGTACACTTTGCCGCCCTTTCCGTGGATCGAACCATCCAGAAAGTTGGCAGTATAGAACTGGATGCCGGGTTCCGTGGTGCGCGCTTCCAGGACGCGTCCGCTCTCGGGGTCTTCCACGCGGGCCGCCAGCACGAGATCGTTCCCCGTTCTGTTGATGACCCAGTTGTGATCGTATCCCTTGGCCAGTTTTAGTTGTTCGTCGTCTTGTGCGATGCGTGCGCCGATGGCAGTGGGCTTGCGAAAATCAAACGGCGTTCCGCTAACGGGTCGCAATTCACCGGTGGGGATGAGTCCGGCGTCCACGGGCGTGATTCTGTCTGCGTTTAAGGTGACCAGATGGCCGAGGACATCGCCCGACCCCGCGCCGCGCAGATTGAAGTACGAGTGGTTTGTCAGATTGACCACCGTCGGTTTATCGGTGGTCGCCAGATAGTCGATGCGCAGTTCGTTGGCGTCGGTCAGGTGGTACGTAACGGTGGCTTTCAGATTTCCGGGATACCCGCCCTCACCGTCCTTGCTCACATACGTAAGCTCCAGTCCGCCATCGGGCAGCTCTCGGGGCGTCCAGACGCGCTTATCGAAGCCGCGCGCGCCTCCGTGCAACGAGTTCTGGCCGTCGTTGCGATCCAACGTGTACTCCGTGCCATTCAGCGTGAACCGCGCGTGCGCAATCCGATTTCCGTATCTGCCGATGAGGGCGCCAAAAAACGGTCCGGGGTTGGCCAGGTAGCCGTCGAGCGTATCGAATCCCAGAACCACATCGGCCAAAGTGCCTTTACGGTCGGGGGTCTTCAACGCGACCACGATGCCGCCGTAATTGGTAATGCGCGCCTCGACGCCGCTCGGGCTCCGGAGCGTGTAAATGGACACCGCGATGCCATCGCGCGTCTTACCGAACTCTTCGCTCGTCGTATGAGTAGCCGCCTGCATGATGATCGCCCCCGCTATCAGGAAAACGGCCAGCCGCATACTGCAGCAGTTGCCGCCTACCTTCACTCGCAAAATAGTCTGGGTATCAAAACGTCTGCCTGACATGGAAGATCCTGGGCTGATTGTATGCGCTTTCCACGGAATACACAAGATCAAGAGATCTGAATACGATAAATGGCTGGTTTCATAAGCAATCTCTGCCTTACAATGGAGTGTGCCGATGAACCCTTTCTCCTTCGAGATTTACCACACCATCGAAGCGGATGCACACACGCGCTTTCATTTTTTTCCTTGGAGAGATAAGTCATGACTCAATCCAATCCATCCGGCATCACCTTCGGAGTGATCGTCGGCAACCGCGGGTTTTTCCCCGGCCATCTGGCCAAAAGCGGCCGCGAGGAAATGATCGCGGTGCTGCGAAACAACGGCTACGGCGTAGTTGCGGTCGGTCCGGAGGAGACCAAATACGGCGCTGTGGAAACGCGCGCGGAAGCCACCCGCTGCGCGGACCTGTTCCGGCAGAAGCGCGATTCGATCGACGGCATCATCGTCACCCTCCCCAATTTTGGCGATGAACGCGCCATCGCGGACACCTTGCGGATGTCGGAACTCAGAGTGCCGGTGCTGGTGCAGGCCACGCCGGACACGCCCGCAAAAATGACCATCCGCGACCGCCGCGACAGCTTCTGCGGCAAGATGTCGGCATGCAACAACCTGAAGCAATACGGCATCCCCTATTCCCT
>DATJAK010000259.1:0-24044 GCA_035516375.1 Bryobacteraceae bacterium | reverse complement strand
TTTGCTAGCCTGTCCGGCCACGGATCTGCTATTCTTCTTCACGGCTGGTCTCCTTTTGCACCTTGAGTGCGTTCTCTATTGGGAAGCTTAACGCTATCCCGCTGAGACCAGCCTTCTCATCCCATCTGCCCCACGGAAGGCAGCGAAATGGATCCGGCGAAACATTCCAATCACATCTTCGCGTTGGCATCATCGGCGCGAACCGCCGTGTTGAAGTCATGCAACATCTGCATATCGTCGAGCGCGTGTTCGATCTGCTCGGGCTGCGAAAGCTCCACCGGACCAGGCTGCGGCTGCACGGGACGGTGGTTCAGAATCAGCGCCAGCATCAGAGCCACGCTGGCGGCCGCCGCCACCGGAACCGTGAGACGAACCCAAAGCGGCCGGAACGGCTCCGTCAAGCGGTCCCACAGCGAGACCTCCTGCTCGACCCGCGCAAACAGCCTCCGGTTGAAATCGGCCGAGGCTTCCGGGGCCTTCCACTCGTCAAGGGCCGACCACATGGCTTGCTGGCTCGCGACCAATTCGCGGCACGCCGCACACCCTTCCAGATGCTTGGCGAGCGCGGCGGTGCCGGGCGTGTTTCGCTCCCCGGCGCAATACGCTTCGAGCAGTTCCAGTTGTTCGTCACTCCCAATCGGACACTTCATAACTCCACCTTGTTCTACGCCATGTGAGCCAAGCGGGCGCGCAGCGTTTCGTAGGCCCGGAACAGTAAGGATTTCACTGCCGACTCAGAACAGTTCAAAATCTTCGCGATCTGCGAATATTCCATCTCCTGATACTTGTGCATCAGCACAGCCACCCGCTGCTTCTCGGGCAAATCTGCAACCGCCTTGCGTATCTCTTCGAAGCGGACTTGCTTCACCATGGTCGCTTCGGCGGTGGGGTTCTTGTCCGATAGCTGCCGGGCAGCCGGCTCGCCGGCCTCGCTATCAAGACTATCCTGGAGCCGCTCATTCCTGCCGTCTCGCAGCGAGTTTAGCGCGAGGTGCGTGGCGATGCGGAACAGCCAGGTCGTAAATTTCGCGGTTGGCTCGTAGGTCCCGCGCGAGCGGTACACGCGCAGAAAAACCTCCTGCGCCAGTTCCTCGGCCACCGCCTGATTCTGGACCATGCGGTATAGAAAGTGGATCACCGGCGAGCGATGCTTTTCGAGCAGCACGGCAAAGCTCGCGCCGTCACCTTCTTTGACCCGGACCATCAACTCAGCGTCGTAATCCAGGGCCGCCGCCAGACTCCCCATATCTGATGGAACCCGATCCGGCCTTCCAGGTTGCGGCAACATCAGTACTTATTCGCTTCTAAGAGACCGCTCCATGAGTTGCCGCACCGCCTCCCGCGGAGGAAGCCCAAAGTGCAGCATCTGATGCATCTGCTCGGTAATGGGCATTTCGACCGAATGCCGCCGCGCCAATTCGATGGCGGCTTCGGTGGTTTTGATGCCTTCCGCCACCATTCTCATAGACCCTGTGATTTCAGCAAGTTTCCGCCCCCGCGCCAGTTCCACTCCGACCGCGCGGTTGCGGCTCAGTTCGCCTGTACAGGTGAGCACCAAATCACCTAAACCCGCCAAACCGGAAAGAGTTCTGGCATCACCGCCCAAAGCCACTGCCAAGCGGGTGATTTCGGCCAAGCCTCGTGTTATCAATGCGGCCATGGTGTTGTGACCCATCCCCAATCCATAGGCCACGCCTGCGCCAATAGCTACTACATTTTTAATAGATCCACCGATTTCGACGCCCACTGGATCGGAACTGGTGTACAGGCGGAACGTCGGACCGGCGAATTGCGACTGGATGCACTGGGCAGTTTCTACGTCTGTAGATGCAACTACCAGAGCAGTGGGGTTGCCGGTACCGACTTCATGGGCGAAGGTGGGCCCTGAGATGGCGGCTACCTTCGGCCGGAACTTGGGCGAGACCAGCTCTGAGATGATTTCCGATGATCGTAGTAATGAACCGACCTCCAAACCCTTGGTCGCACTTACAAATATAGTTTTATCTCCCAACTGAGGAAGCATCTCCTGGTAAAGCCTTCGTACCAAATGGGATGGTACGGCGCTCAGGAGCACGTCCGGGGCTTGCAATGCGACACCCAGGTCGTTTGTGATCTCTACGTTTGTAGGAATTTGGCAGCCGGGAAGATAGATATCGTTGTCGCGGGTCTCGCGCATCCGTTCCGCCAAGTCTGCCTCGTATACCCACAGCCGGACTTGGGGAAACCGCGGAGCGAGGATGATGGCCAGGGCAGTTCCCCAGCTTCCCGCACCGATAATCGCCAGGGAGTTCACGGCCGCCGGGCCCCGAAGGTCAAGGTGCGCTCCGAGTCTTGGCGCAGCCGGCGTATGTTGTCACCGTGCCGGATGATGATGAAAATGCCTGCTGCCAGGGATGACACCACGACGGGAAGTGGTGGTTGCAAGATCAGCCAAACCGCCAGCGGAAACGTGCCGGCCGCCAGGATCGACCCGAGCGAAATGTAGCGGAACCAAGCCACGATCACCACGAACAACACCAGCACCGCCAGCAGAGGGAGGGGTGTCAGGCGAAAAAAAGCGCCAATAAAACTGGCGACCGCTTTGCCGCCATGAAACCTGAGGAAGACGGGGTAGGCATGCCCGGCCATGACGGCCAAGGCCGCTGCGCTCATCCAGAGCGGGTCATTGCCGGTGAGGCGGTCGGCGATCCACACCGCAGCATACCCCTTGGCGATATCGAGCACCAAGGTCACGATTGCGGGAACCGTTCCAGTGGTTCGCAAAACGTTGGTGGCGCCGATGTTGCCGCTGCCGGACGTGCGTACGTCCGAACCGGTCTTCCATCTAACCAACAGGTAACCGAACGGGATAGCACCGAGCAGGTAGGCGATGGCGAGAGCCAGAAGCGGCGTCATTCTTGGCGGAACGGAAACTCCGCAAGCTTAGTGTACACAGAACCGGTGGGGCGGAGTTTGCTCAGATACAGGAAAAAACGGTCGACAGTGACTTGGCCGAAGTCGAGTGACGGTAGCGCGGCGATGGCCTCGCGTAGGGGCTGCAGATCCAGCCGTTCCTTGATTCGGGCCAGAGTCAGATGAGGGGAAAATGCTCGTTTCTCGCTTTCAATTCCTAGGGCGGCTGTGGCCCGATCGGTGGCTGCAGCCAATTGGTCGAGACCAGGAGCTTCAATGCCGCACCAGAAGACCCGCGGCGAATGCGGATTTGGGAAGAAACCGACCCTGCGGATGTGAACCGAAATTGGTGGGCGCGGCTCCAATCGGGCGAGCGCAGCCTGAAGTTCGGCGATCCGTTCCTCCTTCCACTCGCCGATGAACTTGGTGGTGATATGCAGGTTCTCGGGAGGGCTCCAGCTGATGCGCGCGGTGGGGCGAAGTTTCTCCAGGAGATGCTTCAGGTTCGCGACAATCTCATCAGGAAGGTCGAGAGCCGTAAACAGGCGCATGGCAAGAATTTCCATTGTAATGTGGGGCAGCCCTTCGAGGCTGTGTCACGATTGCATTGTGGCCTTCGGACCGATCCTGCGGCGCAAGTTCTACGAACGAGCCACGGTGGAAGTCGCGCGGGGGCTTCTGGGCAAAGTGCTGGTGCACGGGCCCACCGCCGGAATCATTGTCGAGACAGAGGCTTACTTGGGTGGCGACGATCTGGCGTCGCACTCGGCGCGGGGGATGACCGAGCGGACGCGGGTGATCTTCGGCCCGCCGGGACACGCCTACGTTTACTTCATCTATGGGATGTACGAGTGCCTGAACATCGTTGCCGAGCCGGACGGAAAGGCAGGGTGCGTCCTGATCCGGGCTTTAGAGCCGGTGGCGGGAATCGACATCATGCAACGGCGGCGGCCGGCCGCGCGGCGCGTGACGGATTTGGCCGCGGGGCCCGGTAAACTCACGCTGGCTATGGCGATTACCCGCGCCCACTATGGCGTCGACATGACTCGTGGCGCGCTGGTGGTAAGGGACCCTGTGGAGGCGCGGCGGGTGGAAATCGAGGTAACTCCCAGAGTCGGAATCCGCCAGTGCGCGGATTGGCCGCTGCGGTTTCTCATCCGGGGAAATCGCTCGGTGAGCAAGGCCAGGAGCATTTAGCGAAATTTTAATGCAACCGTCTGAAACCGCCCGAATCGTCCTTCGTCTATCGTTACGTTCCGCGTTCTGGCGGCGGCAACTCAGGCGAGGGGAGCCGGCGCTCAACCGAGCCACTCGCTATCCGGAATTCGCATGCCAAAAAGCGGAGCGCCAACCCGCGTCAGCGGGCAAACCATCCTTGACGAACTCAGCCGCAACATGGAATTGGGGCGGCTGGAAATGGGGTACAGCATTCTCCTGCCCTGCCTGTTCAGCGTTTATTTGCATCCCGACGATTATGCCCGCCTGGCGCCGGTAGCCGGGCTGATTAAGGAGGACGCGAAGCGGGCGTTGAACGCGCGTGTGGCGGAGTGGAACCGCAAGAACCCGCTCTTCCGGCGCGGCGGCAAGCGTAAGGCTTCGAAGATCGCACTGGACGATTGGTGGATCGAACTGTTTGCCGACGCCGAGGGGGCTGTCCCGCCTGGCGACGTGGAGATTCACTCGGAGTTGAACGATATCCAGCAGCCGGGGTATCGCGGCGCGAAGACGACGCTGATCGACCGCGAGCCTTCGGTGACTTCGGCGCGGGTGGCACGCGACCGCCAGGCCACCCGCGCCAACTTGGAACGAGTGTTCGCCGAGATTCGGTACCAGGATGACTCCGGGCCGCAAACCTATTTCGTGACCCAGAACGACATCAGCGTGGGCCGCGGCGGTGAGGATCTTTGGGTAGATCTGCCGTTGTACGCCAATGAAGAAGTGTCGCGCGAGCATCTCCAACTGCGCCGGCATCCTTCAAGCGGCGGTTTCACGATTATCGACAAGAGCCGCAACGGAACGTGGGTCAACGGCCGCAAGCTGACGCGCGGCGTGGAGGAGACCGTGCCCGACCGGGCGGAAATCAATGTTGCCGAAGTGCTGAAGCTTTCATTTGTCGCCCGGAGGTAGCCTTGCGCGAACTCTACAACCTGCACACGCCATTCGTGATTCTGTTTCTCGTCTTTGTGGTGGTGTTTGTCTGGGCGCACCGCGGATCGGAGCGAAAACCATGAACGCCGGCGGCGCAACCGATACGGGCCTGGTACGGGAGCGCAACGAGGACCGTTATTGGATCGACAGCGACCGCGGCGTGTTTCTCGTGGTGGATGGCCTGGGCGGGCAATGCGCAGGAGAACTGGCGGCGGAGACCGCCCTGGAGCAGATCCGCGAGACCATGCTGGCGGGGGAACTCAGCGCAGAGGAACGCGTGCGGACAGCCATTACGCGGGCCAACAACCACATCTTCGAAACCGCCCAGCGAGATATGGACCGGCACGGAATGGCGTGCGTGCTCACGCTGGCGGTGGTGGAAAACGGAGAAATCACCATCGGGCACGTGGGCGATTCGCGTTTGTACCTGGTATGGGATGGCGCCATGCGCAAGCTGACGTCGGACCACTCGCCGGTGGGGGAAGACGAAGAGGCTGGAGCGCTCACCGAGGAAGAGGCGATGCGCCATCCGCGGCGCAACGAAGTGTTCCGCGATGTGGGCTCACAGCTGCGCCACGCCGGCGACGATGACTTCATTGACATCCGCAGGTGCCGCTTTCGCCCGGACGCAGCGATTCTGTTGTGCAGCGATGGGCTCACCGATCAACTGACGGAAGCCGAGGTGCGCGCCATTGTGGAGCGCTACGACGGCGACGCGTCGAGGGTGGCTGCGGAGTTGGTGGACGCGGCCAATGATGCCGGCGGGAAGGATAACACCACGGCCCTGTTTGTCGCGGGGCCGTTGTTTGGAAACCGGCGCGCTACGCGGCCGCGCTTTGCGGCGACGCGCGTACGCAATCCGGTCCGGTTGCTGACCGGGCGCGCGGCGTTCTTGACCTACGGGCTTCTACTCGGGATGCTGCTTTGGGCGGTGTTCCGGGCGGTGAAGGGATAGTTATGACGGTGAGGAGCCGCCGCACTTCCGAACGGCGCGCCGGGCGAAAGCCCGGCGGCAGGCCCGAAGGCCTGACCCCACCAACAGAGCCAACTGTATGACTGCCCCCGCACGCATCGGCCGCTATGAAATCGTTCGCCGGCTCGGCAAGAGCATGACCGATGTCTACCTGGCGATCGATACCGTGGAAAACCGGCGGGCGGTGCTGAAGCTCATCGAATCGAGCGGGGATTCGGTGAACCAGATGGTGCTCGAAGCCGAGCGGCGCGGCGCTGCGATCCAAAAGGAAATGCACGCACTCGATCCGCGCATGGTCGAGGTTTACGAGACCGGCGACGCCGATGGGTTCTTCTACATTGCCATGCAGTACGTGGAAGGACGCAACCTGGCGGAGGTACTGGCCAGCGAAAGCGCCGTCGACCCATACCGCGCGGCGACCATCGCGCTCGAGATTTGCGAGCAACTGGGAAAGTTTCACACCTGGCAAACCGCGGTGGTGCACGGCGATATCAAGCCTTCCAACATTCACCTGGGCGCCCACGACACCGTGCGGCTATTGGATTTTGGTATCGCCAAGATGTTGCGTGCCGGCCGGAGTGCGACGTTGCATCCGTTCGGGAGCCCCGGCTACTGCTCGCCGGAACGGCTAGCGCGCTCGGAAGTGGACCAGCAATCGGACCTTTGGGCGGTTGGAGCCACGCTCTACGAAATGCTGGCGGGTGTGCCGCCATTTCAGGCGGAAAGCACGCGCAAGCTGGAGACACTGATCCGCTCCGGACGACCTCCCCGGGCGCTCGCCGCCACGTGCCCGCGTGCATTGCGCGACATCGTGAGCAAGTCGCTGGCCTCGGACCCGCAGAAGCGGTATCGCTCCGCGCTCGAATTTCAGGCCGATTTGCAGGCGTTTCTGGAACATAAGACCCCGGTGGCAGAGTTGGAACGGCGCTCGTGGAGCGCCAACGCCACCATCGAAGCGGCCCGCGAATGCATTCGCAAAGCGACTCGTACGCTACGGCGCGCCCGGGTTCGCCTACAGGTGGCTGGCGCGGTGGCGTGGTTCGCGCTGGGAATGGGTCTGTCGATCGGTGGCACGTTTGCGTTCCAGGCCGTCGAGGCGCGCCGGCCGGCGCCCACCACGGCGAGTCCGCAGCCCGATTTGCAACTGCCGTTGTTATATATCGCGACAGCGGACCGGGTTCTCGATTCGTACCGGACGAGCTCCGATCCCTCGCTGCACGATTTCGACTGGCAGAAGGCCGAAGTATGCCTGGCGCGCGCAGTGGATCTGGGAGAAGGCGATGAACGCACACAGGGAAAACTGGCCTTGAGCCGCGGCTATGCCGTGCTGGAACGCTTGATGGGCGGGCAGTATTCCGAGACCGCGGCGACGCAGATGCGCGCCAATGCCGCGGATCTGTTCGCGAATGCCGCGCTCAAAATGCCGCTCGACCCGGCGCCGCACCTAGCGCTGGCTCGGCTATACGTCTACTCGGTGCCGAATGCGGACGAAGCTATGAGAGAGTTCGCGGCGGCGAAGCTGCTGGGCGCGGCATTGGGACCGCGCGAGATTGAGCAGCAGGGCGACGCCTGGCGCCTGCGGGCCGAGCGGCAGGCGGATGCGCACCAATGGGATGAAGCGGAAAAGGATGCCGCTCTCGCGAAACAGCAATACGCGCCTATTGCCGGTTTCGACCAGGTGGACGCGCACCTGCGGGAGCTGGACGCGATCCATCGGCCGCCGGTCAAGAGAACGGGGAGGCGGCCGCGATGGCGGTAACCAAAAGCTGGACTACGGTTGGGGCGACGCCGCTGGTCATCGCGAGGCCTCCCAAGCGCAAGCCGCGCGGCGAAATTCTCTGGCTGGTGAGCGCGTCGTTCCTGGTGGCAGCGGGGCTGGCGATGGTGTACGCGGCTAAGTTACCAGACGTCGCCGGCGCAGAAAACCGGTTGCGAAGCGGGGGCTTGGTGAACGTGAATGCAGTGCACGCAGCCGAGGAACTGCTGCCTGCCGTCGAATCGCTGCCGGATCGAACGCAACTGGCCGAGGAATTATTCACTGCGCTTGAAGCAACTCGGCCCGTACGGAACCTGGGCGCGCTTGCGCGGAGGCCCGTGCCGCGGGGTGTGGTGGCGAAGCTGAAACCGTTGCTGGTGGCGCGCACGCCGCACGAATTCCGGATCGCGTTCTTTCGGTGGGTGGGGCTGTATTTTGCCGGGTTCTACCTGGTGGCGCTGGTTTGGAGGCTGGCACAGTTTCGCGGAGACGGCTCGTTTTTGCCGGTGCTCCATCTGCTTACTGGTATCGGGTTGACCCTGATGCTCAGCATGCGCGATCCGTTGCGTGATACGCTCGAGTTCCGCAAATTTGCGTTGGGCGTGTTTCTGGGCTGCCTGTTGCTCGCGCTCGGCGGTCTCAGAGCTTTCGACTACCGGCGGCTCTCGGATTGGTGCTATACCCCGCTATTCGCGGCGCTCGGATTATTTGGTCTGCTGATGGCACTGGGTAGAGGCCCAACCGGCTCGGGAGTCAAAGTGAACCTGGGCCCGTTTCAACCAGTGGAAGCCATCAAGATTCTACTGGTGCTGTTTCTGGCGGGCTATTTCACACGCAATTGGGAACGGCTGCGCGATCTGCGCGAAAGGCGGCTGCTGGCCGGGCTGTGGCGGCGCGTTGGCATGCCGCGGCTGGAACATGTCGTGCCCGTGCTGTGCGCGGTGGCGGCGGCGCTGGTATTGTTCTTCCTGCTGAAGGATCTGGGGCCGGCGCTGGTCACGTTCTTTGTGTTTCTGGCGATGTTCGGAGTGGCGCGCGGGCGGCCGGGCCTGGCAGTGGCGGGGCTGGTATTGATGGTGGCTTCGGTCGCGGTTGGATATCGGTTGGGCAAACCGGAGACGGTGGTAGAGCGCATTAACATGTGGGTTGCGCCGTGGGACAACGATGTGCGCGGCGGCGACCAATTGGCACACGCGCTTTGGGCCTTTTCGACGGGCGGCCCGTTCGGCTCCGGACCCGGCTGGGGCGATCCGGAACTGATTCCCGCGGGCAACACCGACCTGGTGCTGCCGGCCATCGGCGAAGAGTGGGGGTTCCTGGGCGTCGCGGCGATTGTGTTGCTGTTCGGATACCTGGTGACGCGGTCGTTCCGGGTGGCGGCTCGCGCCAGCACGCACTACGGATTCTTTCTGGCGCTGGGCTTGGGTAGTCTCATCGCATTCGAGATGCTGTTGATCAGCTCGGGGGTGTTGGGCGTGCTGCCGCTTTCGGGGGTGGTATCGCCATTCCTGAGCTCCGGGAACACGGCGATGCTCGCCAACTTCCTGATCTTCGCGCTGCTGGTTTCCATATCGGCCGATCCGCGGGAAGGAAAATCGCTCGATCTGCTGCGGCGCCCGGCCCGTTGGGTGAAGGGGGTGCTGGCGGTGGCGGGACTGGTGCTGCTGGGAATGGCGGCGCGGTATCAAGTGGTCAATGACCGGGCGTTTCTGGCACGCGATGCGCACACGTTCGAAGCCGATGGCGTGAAACGGCCGCAACACAATCCGCGCCTGGACTCGCTGGCGCGAGAGATTCCGCGGGGCAGCATTTACGATCGCAACGGAGTCCCGCTGGCAACCAGCGATTGGGCCGAGTTAGAAGGGCACCGCGCGGATTACGATGCGCTGGGAGTCTCGCTCGATCAAGCCGTTTCGCGTTTCGAGAGCCGCCACTACCCGCTCGGTGCGGCACTGGCCCACGTTTTGGGCGATGTGCGCACGGGCGATAATTTTCACGCAACCAATGCGTCGCTGGTGGAGCACGATTCCAATACCCGGTTGCAGGGCTATTCCTACGACGAATTGGCCGGGCTCGTACGCTATCGGCACCAGCCCGGAAATCCGGACCGGGCGCGGGTTCTAGCACGCGATCGCAATGTGCACCTGACGATCGATGCCCGGTTGCAAGTGAAGGCGACCGAAGTGCTGGAGCGGAGATTACAAGCGGCGCGCGCGGAACGGGGAGCGTTGGTGGTGGTGGAGGCGGCCACCGGAAATGTGCTGGCGATGGTCAGTGCACCGGCGCCTGCGCCTCTGGCCGCACGCTCGGCCGCGGCGACTCCCGATGAATTGCTGGACCGGGCGCGCTATGGACTCTATCCGCCTGGCTCGACCTTCAAGCTGGTGACCGCCATGGCCGCGCTGCGGCTCGATCCCAATTTAAAGAACCGCACCTTCTATTGCCGCCGATTGGCGGACGGCCGCGCCGGAAACGTGATCGCCGGGTGGAACCGGCCGATTAAAGACGACATCGGCGATCGCCCGCACGGCACGCTCGATATGGAACGGGCGATTACGGTTTCATGCAACGCGTACTTTGCGCAACTGGGAGTGCATGACGTGGGGTCGAAGGCCCTGGCGGAGGTGGCGGGAGAGTTCGGCATTTCGACGGGCGATCCGGCCGAGTTGCGCAAGGCCCTGCCCTTCGCGGCGTATGGGCAGGGGCCGCTGTTGATCTCGCCGTTCCGCATGGCTTTGGTAGCGGCAACGGTTGCGTCGCACGGGCAGATTCCAAACGGTCGGTGGGTTGCCGACAACGCTAATCGCGGATCCGCCCAGGTGGTAGCGGTGGAGCAGGCCGATTTCATCGCCCGGGCCATGCGCCGCGTGGTGACGGAGGGGACGGCGCGGCACGCCATGGCCGGTTCGGAAATCAGCTTCGCGGGCAAGACCGGAACGGCGCAGTTGGATGCCGGCGCGCCGCACTCCTGGTTTGCGGGATTCGCGCCCTATGACGGCGATGCCTCGAAGAGGCTGGCGTTTGCCGTACTGGTGGAGCACGGCGGATACGGCGCGCGGGTGGCGGCACCGATCGCGCGGGAAGTGATGGAAGCCGCAAAACAATTGGGAATGTTGCCATGATGAACCTGACCGAATTTCTGGAGAAATGGGGCCGGACGCTGTTTGAAGCGCCTCTGGCAGGGACGCCGAATCCCGAGGAGCCGCCGGAGCTGGCCGAGATCCGGCTGGCGGTGCTCGACCAGATCCGCGAGAAGAGCTATCGTTCGGGCGCCATGAAGGTGTTTCCCTACGATCTGCTGCGTGTCCGGCTGCGCGGCGTGGAGGAAAGCCGCGGCTCGGTGTACGGTGGAAGGTTTTTCCGCAAATACCTGGAGCAGGAAGTGCGCAACGCGCTCAGCCACGGACCGTGCCGGTACCCGGAAAACCTGCGCGTGGAAGTACAAGTGACGCTGGGGCTGCCGCAGCGTGGCGAGCAATGGCTCCTGGTAGAGACAGGCCTGCAGGAAGCGAATGAAGGCGCGGCGCCAGCCCGGCTGGTGGTGCGCGAGGGCGCTGCCAATTTACCGGAGATTCCGTTGAACAAGGCGCGCATCAATATCGGCCGCGCGGTAGACGTGGTGCGCTCGGAAGGCTTACACCGCCGCAACGACTTGGTGTTCGCCGCTGACACCGAGGTCAACCGCTCGGTTTCGCGCGAGCACGCTCATATCGGTTTCGATAAGGCGAGCGGGGAGTATCGTCTCTACAATGACCGCTGGTATCAACTGGGCAGCCACGATTGCGGGACGTGGATCGTGCGCGATGGCATGAGCCTGGAAGTGCACCGCAACGGCCGCGGGACGAAGCTGGAGCCGGGCGATGAGATTCACTTCGGGCTGGCGGTGGTCGAGTTTCAACTCACCGCCACGCCGGACGTGTCGTAGCGAAGTTCCCGCGGGCCGATGTACACGGATTGCGGACGGATGAGCCGGCCATCGCGAAGTTGCTCCAGGCAATGCGCGGACCAGCCGAGGACACGTCCGACTGCGAAGGCCGGTGTGAACAAATCGGCCGGCAAGTCCAGACCGTGCAGTAGAAGCGCGGTGTAAAACTCCACGTTGGTATCGAGACGCCGGTCCGGCTTGTATTCGCGGAGCAGGCGGAGCGCAGTAGTTTCGACGCTGCGGGCCAGGTCGTAGAAGCGCCGGTTGCCGCCGCGCGTATAGAAGCGCTCGGCGGCTCTGGCCAGCACATCGGCACGCGGATCGCGGACGCGGTAGACGCGATGGCCGAATCCCATGAGCCGTTCACCTCGCTCGAGCCTGGCGCGGATCACGCTTTCGGCCCGATCACGAGTGCCGATTTCCGTGACCATATCGAGCGCCGGGCCGGGCGCGCCACCATGCAGCGGGCCCTTCAGCGCGCCCAGCGCGCCAGTGATGGCTGAGATCAGATCTGAGCGCGTGGAGACGATGACCCGGGCGGTGAACGTGGAAGCGTTGAGGCCGTGGTCGCAGACGGTGTTGAGGTAGGTTTCGAGCGCGCGGGCCCGTTCCGCGGAGGGTTCGAAGCCGGAGAGTTGCTGAAGGAAGTGCGCGGCGTGGCCCAGTTCCGTGCGGATGGGAGCGGATTCTTCGCCATGCGAAATCCGCCAATAGGTTCCGACGATGGTTGGGAAAGCCGCGATCGCCGTGAGCGCGTCTTCGAGAGGATCTTCCTTGCGGCCGAGGCTGAGCGTAGCCGCGGCCATGCGCAGAGCATCCATTGGCGGCGCCTTGGAAACCGCTGCTTCGCGGAGCAGGCTGACGGTGGCATGGGGCAGGGCGCGCCGTTCGGCCAGGTTGCGCGCGAAGGAGATGCGCTCCGTAGACTCGGGCAGGCGGCCGTGCAAGAACAAATAGGCAACTTCTTCGAAACTGGCATGCGGCGCCAGATCTTCGACGGCGTACCCTGCCAGGATCAGCTGCCCTGCTTCACCACCCACGTGGCTGAGCCTGGTGGAGGCAGCTACAACGGATTCCAAACCCTCTGCCATAACTTCATGTTCGGCAGGCGGCGATTCTATTGTCAACATTGATTGTAAAATCCATATAATGCCCAAAGACCAGCATTACATGACGGCTGAGCAGGCTGCCGATGCCTTAGGAGTCACGAAGGCGACCTTGTACTCGTACACGAGCCGCGGCCAATTGCGCTCGGAGCCGGTGCCCGGCCAGCCGAGGGAGCGGCGCTACTACCGGCAAGATGCCGACCGCTTGCGGGAACGGAAGGAGATGCGGCGCGACCCGGCCAAAGCCGCCGCACGAGGCCTGCATTGGGGCAGCCCGGTGCTCGATTCGGGCATCGCGCTCATTCAGAATGGCCACCTGTACTACCGCGGACAGGATGCCGTGAAGCTGGCGGAAACAGCGAGCCTGGAGCGAGTAGCGGCGTTGTTATGGGAAGCAGATGCTGGCGAAGGCGAGCGGCTCTTCGGATCGGCACGGGGGCTCCCCTCTGGCCTATGGACGCGGCTTCGCGCCTGCTCGCGGGACCCTTTGACGTTGATGCAAGCGGCTCTGCCGATCGCCGCAGCATTGGACCTGAGGGGTTACGATTTGCGGCCGGCTGCGATCCGCCAGACAGGCGCGCGCATCGTTCGATTGCTCACTTCGATCGCGGCCGGTAAGGATTCGGGGGCGCCCGTCCATCTGGCGCTTCAGGCGGCCTGGGCGCCTCGCTGTGCGGCGGCTGCGAATGCAATCCGGACGGCGCTGGTGCTCTCGGCGGATCATGAACTGAACGTTTCGGCGTTCGCTGCCCGATGCGCCGCCTCGGCGCAGGCATCGCTCTATGACGTGGTATCGGCTGCCATGGCGACGTTGAAGGGCAGCCGGCACGGGGGTGCAACCGAACAAGTATCCTCTTTGTTCGCGGAGACGAAGACGCCGCGGCAGGCACGCGCCGTGCTGGCGGACCGGCTGCGGCGGGGAGAGCGCATCCCCGGATTCGGCCATCCGCTCTATCCATCGGGCGACCCGCGCGCGGCATTGCTTCTGCGAGTGGCAGAGACCAGCGGGAACCAAAGGGAGTGGCGGCTGGTGCGAAGCCTGGGGAAGGCAGGGTTCGATCTGCTGAACGATCTTCCCAATCTGGATTTCGGACTAGTGGCGATGGCCCGGACGTTGCAACTACCCGATCGGGCGCCGCTTCTGCTGTTTGCGCTCGGACGAGTGGTGGGCTGGATCGCGCACGCAATCGAACAATATGCGGACGGCAACCTGATCCGTCCACGTGCGCGGTACACCGGTCCCATGCCCGGAACGAGTGCGGGGTAAGGCTGTTGCATGCAAGCAAATATTGCAATTCGCGTTCAAGCGGCATCGGTCTGTTTTTACAAGATTTTTACAACTCCACAATCACCCTAGGAGGCGGCCACTTTAGCATTGCCTAAGGGAGGAAAAGAGAAAACATGGCACCGCTTCGGGAGAATCAAAGCCAACTACAACCTTACGGCGATGAACACCTGACGTTCGATTTCCATCAACAGGTGGTGACGCTGGATGGCCGCCGCATGACATTGACGCGCAAGGAGTACGATCTATTATCGTTGCTGGTGCAGCACGCCGGCCAGATTGTGCCGCGGGATGCGCTGTTGCAGCAGGTCTGGGGCTACAGCCCGGCAATTCGCACGCGCACGCTGGATGTGCACGTTCGCCGCTTGCGCAAGAAACTGGGCGGTTATGCCGACCGGTATATCGAGACCATTTTTGGCATCGGGTATCGCTTTCAGCCCTTTCACGCACCACGATACTTTCAGCCCGTAGAGCGGCCGTTCGCTATCAGCGCGTAGGCCGTAGCATAGGCCTCCGGCCTGTGTGAAATGTTCGGATTCCAGACACAGGCCAGGAGGCCTGTGCTACTGGTACGAGCTTAATTCGGCAGGGTCGGTAGTGCGCATCGTGAGCCAACCCTGCTGCGGCACGGCGTCCATGGGCAGGCCGCCTTGCCATAGGGAAAACTGAAACTTCAGCCCGCTACCGGAAGTCAATCCCAAAGCAACCAGCGAGATTCGCAACTCCAGCACACGTGAGAACGCGCACTCTACGGGTGAGGCTGCGGTCGTGTCGGCGAGGGCCTGTTCTTTGACGCGTACGCCATCTCCGGAGAAGACCAGCGCGGCGCGGCTGGTGCGTTTGCCGTCGGGCGATTCGGCGGTGAGGCGGCCTTCCATGCCCCGCAGCTCGCCTTCATAGCCCGGGTGAAAATCGACACGCACATAGAAGTTCGTACCGTCGCTACCGAACTGCACTTCCTTGATGAGGAATTTCTTGCCATGCATGGAGCCGGAGCGGCCATCCACCTGGTACAGGCCGGCGCCGATCCATTCGAAGTACGACGTCACTTGTCCATCGATCACGGGATGGATGGGACCGCTGGGCTCGACCTGCACCTCGGGGAGCGACACGCGCAAGATGGGCCGTGACAGCTCCTCGGGCGGCGTGAGATTCAAGAAGCGGTAGACGTTGGCGAGGTGGCTGCGGTAGAGCTGGTCGAATTCCTCGCGATTGGCGGAATCGTGCTCGGGGCCATACCACCAGCACCAGTCACTGCCCTCGGCGATGAGCAGTTCTTCGAAGGCCATGCGGCGGCCCTCTTCGGAAACATTGCCGGCGGCTTCAAAGGTTTGACGGGCGCGCAAAAGCTGCGTCCACGCCTGGTTGTCCTCATCCGCTCCGATCCACACGTCGAAATTGGCGTTGATCCACGAGCCGGGAAAAATGTGGTCGAGCGGGTCCGGCGGCAGCGCGGCGAGGCCTTCGCTGACTGTCACGGCGCGCATCTGCCCGTCTTCGCTGATGCGCCGATAGAGTTCGCGGAAGAAGGGCCGGCCGTTGCGATCGTAATACTCCCAGGCATTCTCGCCATCGAGGATGATCGGCACCAGGGCATTGCGGCCGGAATTGAGAATGCCGCTGCAGTTTTCGCGGATCCGCCGCAGGAAATCCTCGGCGGCGCCGGCGCTATCCATCTTGGAGTAGACGAAGCCGATCAAGTCGCTCATGAAGTGGTCGCGAAAGATCAGGCCGAGCTGTCGATCGTTCTGGCGCCACTGGTACGGGCGGTAGAGCCCTTCCACGGGAACGCCGCGGCTCAGCGTGCGATTGAGAACACCGCTGTCGGTAGCTGCCCAGGTGAATCCGACTTCCGAGGCGATGTTGAAGACTTCATCGGAGACGGAGCCTTCCGAAGGCCACAAGCCTACCGGGGCGGTTCCGAAATTCTTTTGGATGTATTCGCGCGCCAGAGTGAGCTGGCGGCGGGCGTCTTGCGGGTAGCGGAAGCGCGGCGGCAGCGGCACATCGGGATGAGCAATAGAGGCGATGTTGGAATCGCACAGCAGCGGGAGGATCGGGTGATAGAACGGTGTAGTCGAAATCTCGATCTGCCCGCTCGCGGCGAATTTCTGGTAGGCGGGGAGCACCTTGCCTATGATCTCGCGCTGCTTCTCGCCCATGCGGTGCTGGTCGGCCAGGTTGAATTCGCGCCCGCGCCGGATCCACTCGCGAACCTCGGGGTCTTTGGCTTGAAACTCCTCGTCGAACCAGGCAAGCTGCGACCACATCTGCAAGTCGCGCAGCTCCTGCGTTCCAAACAAGCTACGCGCTCCCGAATTTTTTTGCGTTTGCCAGTTATTGAAAAGCTCTCCGTAGCGCGGGTAGCGGTAGATCATCCGCTGCGGATCGGAATAGAAGGAATGGCGCAGCAGAAAGGCTTTCTCGTCGGCTGTGAGGCTTTCGGCCGGCTTGAGTGCCACCTGCAAAAACGGGTCTACGGCTTGGCCGGCGGCATACTCCGCCACTTGCGCCATCATGGACGGCACCAGGTTGAAGGTTTGGCGGACCTTGGGAAACTCTTCGAGGATCTGCACCATGCCGTAGTAGTCTTTGAGCGCGTGCATGCGCGTCCAGGGCAGTTTGTATTCGCCCGAGCCGAGGTCTTTGTAGAACGGCTGGTGCATGTGCCAGAGAAAGCAGAGATAGATTTGCGCCATTCGATTTTAGTGGTCGCGTTCGTCCAGGCGGATGCGCGGCTTCTCGACCGTGTAGGGGGACGCATCGGGTGTCGATTGGAAGACCGCGGTCATCGGGCGCGCACCGGCATCGAAATGGGTCATCGGGTGCAGCCCGAGGAAGACTTCAGCCGTGCGCAGCATGGAAATGGTGTTGTACATGGTGCTGTCCACGGTTCGGCGCTTCACGTACGGCGAAATCACGAACGCCAGTGAGCGGTGGGAATCGACATGGTCGTTGCCATCCTGTGCGTCCGCTTCCAGAACCAGGATCGCTGTGTTGCGCCAGAAGGTGGAGTGCGAAATAGCATCCACAATCACTCCTAATGCATAGTCGTTATCGGCTGCGGTGGAAGCTGGCGTGATTTTTCCGGGGACGGATCGAGAGGCAGCATCATTGGCCAGGCGCATGAGGATGAGTCCTGGCATATTGCCACTTTTCTCAAATTCCGCGAGATCGGAGACGAAAACCTTGGCTCGCTCGGCGTCGGGGAAGTCAGGATCGACGCCGCGGAACTGGAGATTTGTAATGTTGGGCCGCGATAACACCGGATCGTGCACGACTCCGGGCACGCCTGGAGCGTTCGGGGCGAAAAAACCGTAGTTGCGCAGCGGGATTCCGGCCGAAGCCGCGTTGGTCCACAAGTAGCCCGCAGGAGGTTGCGCAGAGAGTTCCCGTTCGGAACGCTCGAGCTTCATCACAAAATCACTTGCGATGCCGCCGGTGGACCATTGCAAGCCACCTGCCGGACCGTCGCCATTCACATAGAAGTTGTCGAACAGGACAAACTCACGAGCCAGCTTGTGCTGATTGGGAGTAACGTTCTCGCCAAAAGTGGCTCGCGCAGCATCGCCCGCGCCTTCCTTCAAGTCTCCCAGAACCTGGTCGTAGGTCCGGCTTCCTTTGACGACATAAATTACGTGTTGAATCTCGGGCAGTGGTGCCGGAGCGTCGGCTTTACCGGAAGCATAGGGAGAAGCCGCGGTTGCGGTTTGCGTCCACTGGGCGAGTTGATCTTCCGCAAACGGGTCGATCCACGAGGCGCTTCCGGTCCCGGCGGCGGGAGTTTTAGCATTCAGCGCCACCACCCCTCCGGATTTCAACGCCGCAACGGCGGTCGGATACCAGCCCACCGGAATGAACCCGGCAGTGAAGCTTCGTTCGCCCGAAACATCCACCACGGCCACCGCATTCGCCCCGGAGCAGGCAACATAAAGGCGCTTTCCATCGGGACTGAGCGCCAGCGCCGATGGAGTCATTCCGAGCGGCTGGTCGGGGCTGAAACCGATGTTGATGCTTTCCAGGCGGGTCATTTCGTTGCCGGCGCTCACGCCCACCGAATAGACGTTGTTGGTGTTGGCCGCCGCCACAAAGAGGCGTGCGGTCCAAGCCGGCCGGTCTTGACCCTCGGCGGCATCGGGCCCGCCGTTCCGCCACACCAGGTCGGTGGGATGGGCGCCGATTCGCACTACGCCGACGTTGCTGCCGGTCGCGGTGTCGTACTGCGTCACCGAACCGTCGCTGGTCACGAAGAACGACTTTCCGTCGGGAGGAAACAGAATGCGGTAGGGCCGTTGACCGGCCTTGAAGCGCTGAATGACGGTGCCGGATTGCGGGTTGATGACAAGAAACCAATTGTCAAACAGGTCGGTGGCGTAGAGCAGGCGACCATCGGGCGAGAACGCGACGTCGCCGATGAAACTGTTAGCCGTACGGTTTGCCTGTGGAACGACCGCGAAGGTCCGCCCCGGCCGCAGTTTGCTGCCGTCGAAGGTGAATTCGTAAACGGACGCATGCGCACCGCCGCCCACGTAGACGCGGTCGGCGCGGGGCGAGACGGTCATGCCTAACCCCGCGTCTTCGAGCGGCGCAGAATCCGCCACGCGGGCCGAGGCCGTTACGATCACACTGAGGGAAGGCTTGGCGCCGGCATTCAGGACAAACAAAAAATTCCCGTCGCGTGACGCAACCAACGACGTGGGAAAGGAACCCAGTGGAATTTGCCGGCCGGCCGGCTGTAACTTCCAGCCGCTGTTCAGCAGAAAGCCCCCGCCCGGCAGAGGGCCGACGCGCTGCGGCGGGGCGGGTTGCGAACAAAGCAGGGCCGCGCCAAGAGCCGCCGCCAGAAAACTCGGCACCTTCTTCATTTCGAGATATCTATTGTAACGGCATGCGCATGCGGGCCAGGGTATCGCCAGCAACACAAGTAATACCGGAACGCTGAGCTTCGTCTACTTTCCTGTTCGCCATCACATCTGGTACTGTGAGTTGAAAATGGGGCACGCCTCCCTGTGGTGGCGTGTCTTCCGGTTACTCCAGTAGATGGAACTGCCCGCGCGCATCGGCAAATACGAACTAGAAGAATTTCTGGGCGGCGGCATGTCGCGCGTATACCGCGCACGTGACACCGTGATCGGGCGCACCGTCGCCATCAAGATCCTGACTGAAGGCGGGCTCGAGGATGGCGAAGTGAAAGCCCGGTTCCTGGCTGAAGCGCGCATGGTGGGCGGCATTTCCCACGAGAACATTCTCGGCATCTACGATTTCGGCGAAGACGACCAGCACCGGCCGTTCATCGTCATGGAGTTTCTGAAGGGCGAAGACCTCCGCCACGCCATCCGAAATGGGCATACCGGCGACGCCGGAAACCGCATGCGGATCGCTCTGCAGATCGCGCGCGCCCTGGAACATATCCACCTGCAGAAGATCATCCACCGCGACATCAAGCCGGAGAACGTGCACATCACCACCGCCGGCCAGGTGAAGCTGATGGATTTCGGCATCTCCAAGCGCGAGGGGCTGGACAATTTGACGCGCACCGGCTACATCGTCGGGACGCCGTATTACATGGCCCCCGAGCAGGTGAGCGGTGGCGCGATCACCACCCAGGCCGACATCTACGCCTTCGGAGTTTTGCTCTACGAGCTGATGACAGGTGTCCACCCAATCGTGGGCGACACCATGGAGCGGATCTTCTATTGCATCCTGAACGAGCCGCTGAATCTCGAGCCGCTTCGCGCGAAGGCTCCGGAAGCGATTTGCCAGCTTGTGGCGCAGTGCACCGCGAAAAGTCCGGCTGAGCGGCCGCAAGGGTTCGGCCCGGTCTGCGCGGCGCTGGAACACGTTATGGGTGAGCCGGCAGCTCCCAACCGGTCCATGCCGACCGTCACGATGCCGGAGCGGCAGCCGGCGCCCGCTCCGCCGGAAGCGCACCGGCCTGGGTGGATTTTGCCCGTGGGCATTCTAGCGGTGGTCGTTCTGGGAGCGGGTCTCTACTTCGCGCTGCGGCCGAACGGGCCGGCGCCCGCGATTTCCGATCCGGCCGGCGACATGGTGCTGGTGCACGGCGGCGCGTTCCTGTTCGGCGAAAACAAGCAATCGGTGACGCTGCCCGATTTCTACGTGGATAAGACCGAGGTCACCAACGCGGCGTATCAGAAGTTTTGCAATGCGACGCACCACGACCTGCCGCAAGGATTCCCGCAGGACAAGGGTGGCTATCCCGTGGTCAACATCAGCATCGAAGAGGCCCGTGCGTTCGCTCGCTGGGCCAATAAACGCCTGCCCAACGAACGTGAATGGGAGAAGGCCGCGCGCGGTGCGGACGGGCGCGCTTATCCGTGGGGCAATAAGCCTGCGGAGCCCGGACAGGCGAATGTCGGCACCGGACAGCTGAGTTTGGCCGTCGGCTTCCCCGCGGGAGCCAGCCCCTATGGGGCGCTTCAGATGATCGGCAACGCTTGGGAGTTGGTCGACCAGACGCGAACGCCGAGTGACGGCGCCCGCGCCTATTTCCAAGACAAACTGACGCCGGTGCCGGAAGCCGGCGAGCCCTGGTACGAAATTCGGGGCGAATCCTTCAAGGACGACTCCATCGACAAAAACGTCATTTGGGATGGTGCGCCCGTGCCGGTGCGCTGGCACGATCTGAATATCGGCTTCCGCTGCGTTAAGGACGTCCGCTAGCCCGCGCTAGAATCAGTAGTAGGGCCCACGCTGCTCCAATGGACCGCCCTGCCACTGCACGGGAAGTTATTCTCGAAATCGTCCGCAATATGCGCGAGGGCCTCGAGCCGCTGCGATATACCGCCCTGCCGCCCGCCATCTACCACATCTACCTGAATGCAGAAGACCTGGACCGGCTGCGCGGCATACTGCCTCGCGTCATCGACGAGGCTCGGCAAGCGCTCGATGCCGAATTGGAAACCCTCAATCGCGGCAGCTTCACCGAACGCTTGATTAAGCGGCCTCCCGAGCCGAAGATTACGGCACCGGAAGGCGGCTGGCAGATTCAGATTCTGGAGAACACCGAGGAGGATGCAAAGCCCGGCGATATCGTCATCCATTCCGAGTTGGGGCTTCCCGCCAAGCCGCAATTCGGGGCCGGCAGCATGACCAAACGGATCGCCACCAGGCGCATGGGTGGCGCCACATCCACCGAGCAAAGCTACCAGCAAGGCCCTCCGCAGAACGCTTATGCCGTGATCGAATACCAGGACAACAGCGGCCGCCAAACGTATCGCATGACCAAGGACGAAATCGTCGTTGGCCGCGGCGGGCGCGACTATTGGACCGACCTGAAGCTCGACACGCTGCCGGATGTCTCGCGCGAGCACTGTCGATTGCGCCGCGATCCCACCAGTGGAAAGTTTTACCTGAAGGACCTCAGCAGCCTCGGCACCACCATCAACGGTGAACCCGCGCCTTCGAGCGTCGAAATCGTCAATGGCGACCGGCGCGACCGCAATCTGGAAACGCCCCTTCCGGACACGGCGCGAATCGGTCTGGCGGACGTTGTCTTTCTGGATTTCCGAAGCACACCCAATGGTTAAGACCAGACTCAGGTGCGCGGGCGCAAGCGATCCGGGGCGGGTGCGCAAGAACAATGAAGACCGGTTTCACCTGGACGCCGAGCGCGGCTTCTTCATGGTGGTAGATGGCCTGGGCGGGGAGGCTGCCGGCGAAAAGGCCGCGGAGATTGCCGTCGACCGGATCCGTGCACGCCTCGAGCGCCTGACCGGGACGGCCGAGCAGCGGCTGCGTGAAGCCATCACCATGGCCAACAACGAGGTGTACCGGGCCGCCCGTTCGAATCCGGGATGGGAAGGCATGGCCTGCGTGCTGACGGTGGTGGTGCTCGATGACAGCTGGGCGGTGGTGGGCCACGTCGGCGATTCGCGTCTCTATAAAATCCGGCGCGGCCGAATCGATAAAGTCACACCGGACCATTCACCCGTGGGCGAGCGTGAGGACAGCGGCGAGCTGGGCGAAGACGAAGCCATGCGCCACCCGCGGCGCAACGAAGTCTTCCGCGACGTCGGTTCCGGCGAGCATGCCCCCGATGATGCCGATTTCATCGATATCCTTCGCATCCCGTTCCAATCGGATTGCGCGCTCCTTTTGTGCAGCGATGGCCTCACTGACCAGGTCACTTCGCAGAAGATTCGCCGCGCCGTAGAGAGCCATGCGACTGACCCGGAGGCCGCCATCCACGAACTGATCGACGCCGCGAACGAGGCTGGCGGCAAGGACAACGTGACCGTGGCGATTGTCGAGGGCGAGCAATTTGCGCCTCCGGTCGTGGAAGAGGTGAAAGCGCCCGCGCGAATCTGGGCCAGCCGCCCGGCGCTGTTCCTGTACGGAATGCTGCTCGTGGCGGCGGTGGGATGGTGGTCGCGGGAATCATGGCGCCCGCCGCCGGTGGTGATCCGGCCGCGCGTGCTCACCGTGGGCCCGGGTGAACGGTTCGCGACCATCCAGTCCGCACTCGCCGAGGCGCGCCGCGGCGACACCGTGGAAGTGGAAAGCGGCGAGTACCGCGAACAGGTGCGCCTCAAAAGCGGCGTAGCTGTACGCAGTCGCGTGCCCCGCGGCGTGGTCCTGCGCGCCGATCCCTTGGGAGACTCGCCGGGGGTACTGGCGGATGACGTTACCGGCGCCACTCTCAGCGGCTTCCGCATCCTGGCGGACGCGCAGATGCCCCTTTCGGCGGGAATCGTGCTCATTAATTCCCAGGTGGAGATGGACGATCTGGAAGTTGCCGGAGCCGGAACTGGCATCGAAACCCATGGCGCCCGGTCTTCTGTGCTGCGCGCCAGCGCCATCCACGACTGCACGGCCGACGGCATCCTGGTCTCGGGCACTTCCGCACCTTGGCTCTCGCACAATGCCATTCAGCGCAACGGTCACGCCGGCGTAGCCGTTCTGGAGGGTTCGCATCCGGTACTCGTTGGAAACGTCATCGAGAAGAATCCCGTGGCCCTGCCGCCCGATGTGAACATGGACACAATCCGCGAGCGAAACTTCTTCCTGGATGCCAAACCGCCGCGCGGAGGGCGCAAGAAATGATCGCGCCAGCGGGCCGCAAGCTTGGCAAGTACGAGATCCTGCGCAAACTGGGCCGCGGCGGCATGGCGGACGTGTACCTGGGCAACGACACCGAGTTGGGCCACAACGTCGCCCTGAAGCTGATTGAACACGCTGCGGACGCGGATACACGGGACTCGATCGAAGCCGAGCGCAGCGGCGCCGCGTTGCAGGGGCGGTTGGCGGAAATCGATCCACGAGTCGTCCGAGTTTACGGCTTTGGAGACTTGGACGGCTTCTTCTTTGTGTCGATGGAATACATCGACGGCCAGGATCTGGCGGAATTGATGCGCGGCGGGCCCGACGGCACGGGCGGGCGCCTCGAGGTGGAATTCGCCACCGACGTCGCGATCGATGTAGCCGAGACCCTGGACCATGCGCACAGCTTCCAGGCGACGATAGACGGCAAAGAGTTTCATGGCATTATCCACGGCGACATCAAACCCAAGAACATCCGCGTAGATAGCCACGGCACTGTGCGCGTGCTGGATTTCGGTATCGCCAAGGCGCTGTCGCTTTCGCGGCGGCTGACACGCAATGAGTTCGGCAGCGTTCCCTACGCGTCGCCTGAACGGCTAGACCGCGGCGAGGTGAATGCGGCCTCCGACCTGTGGTCATTGGCTGTCATGCTCTACGAAATGGTGACCGGACTGCAGCCGTATCAAGGCGAAACTACGGAGAGGTTGGAACGTATGATCCGCTCAGGCATTCCGCCGCCGCCCGCACCCGACCCCTGCCCGGAGCCGTTGCGCCGCATCCTCATGAAAGCGATGGCGCCCGATCCGGCATTGCGCTATCAGAGCGCAAGCGACCTTGGATCCGTGCTACACGCGTTCCGCAACGGCGACGCTCCGGCTATTTCGACAGCGGATCTG
>DATJAK010000258.1:0-10622 GCA_035516375.1 Bryobacteraceae bacterium | reverse complement strand
GTGGCTGGGAATAATTCCCAGGATCTCGAATCCAGCGCCATGGAGCAGGTTTTTCCATTCGAGGGCGCTGCGCTCTTTGCCGCCCGTGACGGCCAGCATATTGAGGTCGCTCATCAAGCGCTGCTCCAACTCGACGTCGGCTTGAGCGACCACATCGGGGAGCACAAACTCGATCACCAACAAGCGGCCGCCCGGTTGCACCACCCCACGGCAGAGCCGGAGGATCTCAAGCGCCATCCCGTCCTCATAACCGTGGAGCACATGCTGCATCGTGTACACCTCGGCTCCCGGCGGGATCTGCTTGCACAAATCTGCGCCCACCAGCCGGCAACGGTCCGCGAGCCCCTCACGCTGGAAGCGCGGGGCCGCGTTTTCGATGCTCTCCTGACGATCGACCAGCATGCCGCTCACGTTCGGGTAGGCCGTTAGAATCGCGGCGATGAGGGCGCCGCCACCTCCGCCGAGATCGGCCACGGTTCGGTATTTCGAGAAATCCCAGGCGCGCGCGATGGGCATATAGTCTTGGGCCGGGGCGGTGCCCATCACGGCCCGGAAGATGGCCCCAGCGTCGGGAGTCTTCGACCAGCGCAGCTTCGCTCCCTCGCGCTCGGCGATGCGCGACGCGTTCTCACCTGCCCGCACGCAATCGGCCAGATAGGACCAATTATCGGCGAGGAGATCAGCCCAGAAGACCACCGAAGCCCACTCGGAACCCGGCGCATCCTTGCGCAAACGCTGTCCTACCGGCGTGAGAACAAAGTTCGCGGGTGAAGTCTCCGAGACAACGCCGAAGCTGGCAAGCGCACGCAACAGGCGATGAAGCGACGCGCGGTTGGCGCCGCATTGCGTCGCGAGATCGTCGAGAGTGCGCTCCCCATCGCCCAGGGCGTCGGCCACACCCAATCGTGCCGCGGTGCTGAGGACGCACCCCCGCATGTAGGCCATGGCCATTTCGGTGAGAATCGGTTTCTGGGTCGAAGCAGTCGTTCCGGCGTCCGCCATCTCTAGAGGATACTCCCCGGAAGGGGCCCGGCTACCCTACCGGCCCACCCGCTGCTTCCAATACGCCCAGGCGCGCTCGTAGCCATCTTGCGGCGCCGCCTTGCGGGCTTCCTCCGTTTCCAGGTAAGTGACCTGACCGCCCAGCAGTAATGCTTCGCGCTGCAGCCGCGCATTCATGTTCATGTAGTAGGCCCGGCCCACCACTACGTGAAGCAAGGGCGCCACCACCACCGCCCCATGCCCGCGCAGCAGCGCCGCCGGTTTGTCCGCGAGAGTTTTGGCCAGCGCACGGCCCAGCATTGGATTGCGAATCAGCATGTCGGTCACGCCGCCGGCATCGCGGATCTCGAACTTCGTGACGCCTTCGCCCAGAAACGCCGCCATGTGATAGATCGGCAGCAACGGCACCGAGCTCGCGCTGAAGACGACCAGGTCGGGAGCGTGCGTGTGCACCACCGCCATCACGTCGGCCCGTGCCCGATAAATCTCGCTGTGAATGAAGCGCTCGGTGTAGCCGGCGGTTTCGCCCTTCACGATGGGATTGCTGTCGAGATCGTATTCGATAATGTCTTTGGCGGTCACCAGGCCGGCGGCCATGTGGCGGGCGAGAAAGAAATGTTCCGGATTCTGCGGATCGCGAATGCTGACGTGCCCGTAAGCATCTAGAACGCCTTCGTTGGCGAGGATGCGGTTCGCAACTACCAGCTCCTCGACCGCTCCGTGGTTCTTGGCGAGAGCTTCGGTTTTGGGCGCCGTCTGGGCATGCAGGCCGACGAGCACCAGGGCCATACAGCTGAGAAAAGTTATCGTCTTCACTTTGGCCTCCTCAGCCTACTCTGGGCGTCCCGGTCGTCCAGGCATCAAACGCCGCTCGCGCCATGCGCGCGATGATCCGGTCCCTCGTCGCGCCGTCGCGAGTACTGCCTCTGAGATACACGGCCACGGCAAGCTGCCCCGCCGCGTTGGGGAGAAAGATGACGCCCACATCGTTGGTGGCGCCGGTCAAGCCCTTCTCGGTTCCGGAGGAGCCGGTTTTGTGGGCCACAATCGTCCCCGGCGGCAATAATCCCTTCAAGCGCGTGGGAAAGGTCGTGGTGGATTTGAGAATCTCCACCAGGCGAGCAGTCCCGGCCTGCGACAGCACTTCGCCCTGAAACAGACGCGAGAGCAGCTGCACGGTGGCTTCCGGCGTGGCGCTATCGCGGGGGTCGGTGAGCAGGCGCTGGAGACCCCGGTAGCGCATCTCCGGCGTGGTCTTCGCGGTCAGCTCCAGGAAGAGATCGCCGGTCCATTGTTCGATCGGCGGGTAGTGCTCCACTCCCATCGTGTCGAATGTGATTTGCTCTTCGCTGCGGTCGATGCGGATGCCCGCCACGCGCCACTCCTGGAACCGGGCGGCCAGGGCTGGAGCGCCGCCTCCGATGCGAAACAGTGTTTGGACAGCCGTGTTATCGCTCTTGGCAACCATCAACTCCAGGAGTTCGCTCAGCGGAAACTCTTGCCGCTGTGGCCAGCGTTTGGCGACTTCGCTCACTTCCGGATACACGTCCTGCGGCAATACGCGAACGCTTTGGTCGATGGCGATTTTGCCTTCGTCCACCATGGCCAGAAGGTTCATGGCAATCGGCAGTTTGCAAACGCTGGCCAGCGGAAACGACTGATCGCCATTCCAGTGAACCGTATGATCGGAACCCACAAGCCGTGCGGCTGCTCCTACCGCGCCGTCGGTTTCCGAAGCGATCTCGCGCCACCGTTCGCCAAGCGTGCTTGCAAAGGCCAACGCGATCGACCCAGCGCTTAAACCAAGCAAGCATTCGCGCCGCGTGAATCTCATCGAGTCGTTCTCGCTAGTGTAGTGCGTCATACAGAATGCAGTTTAACTCTGTGGGGCAGACGATCGGTTTCTGTCGTCTGCCGGCGCCGCACAGCGGCGCAAGGGCGCGCTTCGCACACCTTGGCGGACCGCGAAGGACGACGGTCTGCCCACGGACCACTAGCGCGCAGTCACGGTGGCTTGGCCGCTCCAGCGCACCGATACCTTCTTCATTCGCTCCACCGCCTCCATCAAATGTTCGAGTGAATTCGCATAGCTGAAGCGGATATAGCCCTCGCCGTATTGGCCGAAGCCCCCGCCGTTGAGGCAGGAGACGCCGCCATCGTTTAACAGGAGGTCGGCCAGTTCTTTCGAACCGATCCCCGTGCCCGTCACATTGGGGAAGGCGTAGAACGCGCCACCCGGCAGCGCGCAACGGAATCCGGGGATCTCGTTCAGGCCCTTACAAAAGGCATCGCGGCGGCGGCAGAATTCGGCTACCATGCGGTCCACTTCGTCCTGCGGCCCTTCGAGCGCGGCGATGCCGGCGCGCTGGGTAAAGCTGGCCGTGCAGGAGTTCGAATTCACCATCAGCTTGTTCACGGCGGTTACCAGCCACTCCGGCATCACGCCGTACCCCATGCGCCAGCCGGTCATGGCGTACGTTTTGGAGAATCCGTCCAGCAGAATGGTTTTCTCCAGCATCCCGGGGAACGCCGTGATCGAGGTGGGGGACTCGCTACCGTAATGAATGCGCGTGTAGATTTCATCGCTGAGGATCATGACGTCGCGATCGCGCAGCATGTCCGCGATGGCCCTCAAGTCCTCGCGCGGGATCACGCCGCCGGTGGGATTCTGCGGCGAGTTGAGAATCACCACCTTGGTGCGGTCGCTGAGGCGGTCGCGGAACAGGTTCAGGTCGAAAGAAAAACCGCGCTCCTCAACCAGCGGCATGGGCACCGGCTTCGCGCCCAGGAACCGGATCATCGATTCGTAAATCGGGAACCCCGGATTGGGGTAGATGACTTCGTCGCCCTCTTCCAGCAGGGCGATCAACGGGAAATAGATGATCGGTTTGCCGCCCGGTACCACGCAAACGTGTTGCGGACCGACCGAGATACCGCGGCTACTGGAGATATACCGGGCAATGGCCTCGCGCAACTCGGGTAGGCCCTGGGTGGGGCCGTAATGGGTCCAACCCTCATCGAGCGCGCGCTTGGCCGCTTCCACGATATGAGCCGGGGTGGGGAAGTCCGGCTCGCCGATTTCCAGATGGATCACGCTTTTGCCCTTGGCCTCGAGGGCGCGGGCCCTTACTAGTACGTCGAAGGCAGATTCCACCCCCAAACGGCTGATTCGTTCCGCTAGTTTCATATTTGGTCCGGTTAACAGCTTAACAAGCTCCGGGCGCGCTAAAATGGCCTCTTGGCGGTTCCAGTACCGCTTTTAGGTCCACGTTTTTAGGGTCCTTGCGTCATCTTGTTAGGACCCGTGAGAACTGCCATAGACAGCCCGATGAGCGAGATTACCGAGCCCGGCCTGGAGCTGCTGGAGCGACAGAACCGCTTTGTTTCCGATAACATACGGCGGATCTTCGCGCAGATCTACCGCATGGTCGGGAATGTTGCCGATGCCCAGGATCTGACCCAGGAAGCGTTCATCAAGGCCATCCAGCGGCAGGATCAGCTCAAAGACGAACAAAAAGCCGCGCATTGGCTCTCGCGTATCGCCACCAACACGGCCATCGATTTCGTGCGCCGCAACGGGCGCGCCACATTTGTCGAAATCGAACACGCGCCCGAGGGCCACTACGAAACTCCTGAGCAGTTGGTCTTGCGGTCGGAGCAGCGAAGCTATTTGCAGGAGGGGCTGCGGATTTTGAGCGCGCGCGAGCGGGCCGCACTGCTCTTGCGCGACGTGGAAGGATTACCGGCCGAAGAAGTGGCCAAGCGGATGGGTTGTTCGAAGGCCACCGTGCGCTCGCACATTGCGAACGCGCGCACCAAGTTCCGCCGGTTCATCGAGAAGAGGAAGCGGTAAGAAGATGAAACACCCGAGCCAGGCGACATTGGCATTGCATGCGGGCGGCGATCTCGGGCCGTTCGCGCGCTGGCGCGTCGACCGCCATCTGGCGGATTGCGACCAGTGCCGGGAAGAAGTCGCCGCGTATGGCGACGTACGGGAAGTCTTGCCGGAGCTGAGCGAAATGCCGGAAGTGGCATGGAACCGGCTCTCGGCCGAAATGCAGGCGAATATCCGGTTGGGGTTGGCGGCCGGGGAATGCGTGCGTACCGGTGACGTGCCTCTGCGCCGGTCGCTGTTTACCGGCGTGCGTGCGGCCGTCGCTCTGGCCAGTGTAGCCGCGCTGCTGGTGACCGGACTCATGATCGAGCGTCCCATGCCCCGGCCTAATTCGCGCAATGAGGGCATCGTGGTGCAGCGCATTCCCAATGGTATTCAGGTTCGGGAAGGCGGCCAGGCTTTGCAGTTGATGCATGCCGGCGCGCAGCAGCAGCAAGTCATCTATTCGGTGGGCGCACAAGGTTCGTTGAGGGCTCGTTTCGTCGACCAGGAAACCGGCAACGTAACGTTCAATACCGTATATGTGGAGGAGTAACATTCGACGGTTTGCCATCTTGGGCAGTTTGAGTGCCCTGTGCCTGCTGGCACAGGACATGCCGCTCGATTCGCCCAATGCCGTCAAGATCAACCTGAAGCCCGATGCCCCGGTAGCTCTGCTCTCGGCGTCGATGGGTGAATCGCGCGCAACCGCTCGTGGCGCCGCGCTGGTGCTTGATCTACACATGGGTCTGACGCTGCGCAATACCACCGCCAACCGCATCCGCGGCGTGGTGCTGCGCGTGGTTTCACAGGAAGTCGCGGTCGGCGGCAAGGCATCGGTCTCGGTGCCGAGCTTGAACGTGGGGCCGGGCGATGCGTTCCCCATACGGATCGACCTGCAGCTCATGCGGCCGACGCAAGTGGCCGGCGGGCCTCTGGTGGAAGTGGATCTGGATGGTGTGTTGTTCCAGGATTTCTCCTTCTATGGACCGGACCGGCTGAACTCGCAGCGCGCGCTCACCGCTTGGGAGATGGAGGCGCAGCGCGACCGCGAGCATTTCAAGAAAGTGCTGGCGCAGTATGGGCCGGAGGGTTTGCGGCAGGAGATGCTGAGCAGCCTGGCGCGCCAGGCCGAGCGGCCGCAACTGGATGTGCGCCTGGTGCGGCGGCGTGCAGTATCGAGTGCTGCGGTAAGTTCCGAACACACCGCGCAATTTGCATTCCTGAAATTCCCCGATTCGCCGGTGGAACCGCTCGAGGGCTGGGCCGAACTGGCCGGCAACGAAGCGCACGCGCCGCGGATCGAAGTCCGCAACAACTCGAACAAGACCGTGAAGTACGTGGAAGTGGCGTGGCTGGTGAGCGATCAGAAAGGCCAACAATACGTGGCCGCTTCCCTGCCCGCCTCGAAGCCGGATCTCTACTTACCTCCCGGCAAGACGGCCCGCGTGCTCCAGGATTCCGAGCTACACTTCACGCGCAACGGCGAGCCGGTGAACATCCGCCAGATGGCCGGATTCGTTAGCCAGGTGGAATTTGCCGACGGCAAGGTTTGGGTGCCGAACCGCCAAAACCTGGAGAGCAATGCCCTGCTGCGTGTCCTCGCGCCATCGGCTGAGGAACAGCGGCTGTCGGACCTTTATCGCAAGAAGGGCCTGCAGGCTTTGCAGGACGAGTTGAAGAAGTTCTGAGCGTAATGCTTCCTCAGTGTCGAAAGTCTGGTTCCTGCCTTGCCCCATGCCTCAGGTGGAGCACCTCGATATAGCGCTCACTATCGTGGACCACGGAAATGCGCGCGACGATAGCAGCCAGGTCTGTCAGAGCTCTTTGCGTGAAGACGAGCCGGTAATCCACTGGGCAAGACGTTTCTGGACTTCTTCCATCGGGACAATACGACCGGCCTCGGCATCGCGGATGCCTTCATCGATGGCAGCCAGCGTTTCCTCGCCTTCGCCGGGAAATGTGGGAACCCGACGGTCGCTATCGAGCTTCTTCGCCTCAGCCATAATCCTGAAGTACCGTTGTTTCGGCTCGCGGCGCAACGATTTCGGCAGACGGCATTTGCCATAAGCGCCTCGCCCCCTTCATAATTCAATCCCTCGCGTGCGAATCGTTCAAAATCGCACCGTCGCAAACTACTCTCTTACGTCACCTGTAGTGAAATCAATAAAGCACAAGTCTTCGCAACAGGAGCGCGCGACACAACAGGTGCTGCCACGTCGAAGAAGAACCGTCTCACCCCGCTCCCGTAGTTCCAGACTTGCGCGCTACGTGTCTCAGTACCCGCTAGCCGCATGCGGCTTTTTCCTAATGGCGGGCCTCGCCTGCATACCTCTGCTCGGCGTTCAGAACGATGAAACACTGTTTGCCTCGCCTTGGTATAAACCCCGGGGGGGGTATATAGCCTCCGCATTGGATCGGCCGAACTGCCGCTCATGCTCATGAACTATTTGGGCACTGTGAAAACATTCCTCTACTGGCCTCTGTTCCACTGGTTTGGCACCGGCGTTTGGGCCATACGCGTACCCATGCTGCTGGCAGGAGTCGCAAGCATCTGGTTGTTCTATTTCTTGTTGCGCCGAGTGGCGGGCAACCGGGCGGCCCTCGTCGGTTCGGGCTTACTAGCCACCGACGCGTGCTACCTTCTGTCTTCCTGTTTCGACTGGGGGCCGGTGGCGTTACAGCATCTCCTGTTGGTGGCCGGCCTGCTCGCGGTAGTGCGTTTTTGGCAAGAACGCAGCGAGCGGATGCTGGCCCTGGGATTCTTCCTGTTCGGGTTGGCGTTGTGGGACAAGGCTCTGGCGTTGTGGAGTCTCAGTGGCTTCGGGGTGGCGGCGCTCTTCACTATGCCTCGTCAAATGTGGGAAGCGTTTACTTTCCGAAGGTCGATACTTGCGATTTTGGCGTTCGCGCTGGGCGCCTTGCCCTTGCTCATCTACAATTTCGACAGCAGCCTGGGGACATTTCAGGGAACCGTGGCGTACGATTCCAGCAAGTTATCGAAAAAGACGTTCATCCTGGCGAACACATTGAGCGGGTCGATCCTGTTCGGCTGGATGACAGCCGAAGATCGCGATACGCCACAGCCGCACTTGCCTCATAACTGGTTGGAGAGCGCGTCGGCCAAGCTGGCTTCGATGGCTGGAAATCCGCGGGAGAGTTTGTCGTATTACCTCTTCTGGGTTGGGGTGCTACTCGCGCCTCTCGCGCGCGGAGCTGATCTGCGCGCGATTTGCTTCGCAGCCATCGCAATGGCAATCACATGGTGCCAAATGCTCTACACCGCCGGCGCCGGGGCGGCCGTCCACCACACCATTTTGCTGTGGCCTCTTCCACAGATGTTGATCGCGGTTTCCCTGGCTGCAGCTTCGCGGCGTCTTGGACGCGCCGCAGTCCCGGCGTTGGCGGCCGTGGCGGTCGTGGCGATCGGGTCGGGAGTGGTTCTCATCAATCAGTATTATTTCCAGATGGTGCGTAACGGGGGCGGGCAGAATTGGACCGATTCCATTTACCGATTGTCGGCGTACATGAAGCGCGTTCGCGCCCCCGCCGTATGGTGCGTCGACTGGGGCATTTTGGATAGCCTGCGTCTGCTGAACCGCGGCCGGTTGCCGCTGGGGAGCTTAAATCTTTCCAGCCCGGAGGCAATCACGCAAGAGCAGCGGGAGCTGGCGGTCATCATCTCGAATCCGGAGAATGTCTTCGTCGCACACACGTCCGGTCTGGAGTTTGTTCCGGGCGCTAATCGACGGCTGCTAGAATTCGCCGGGAACGCCGGATATCGGCGGGAAATGTTGAGCGTTATTTCAGACTCATACGCTCGGCCAAGCCTGGAGGTCTACCGGTTGGTGAAGCAGCCTATTTAGCGATTTCTCCCGTGTGGTGGTGGCACAGGCCATCGGTTTTCCGTGGCCTGCGATTGGCAGACGGCACAAAACGGCCGTCTGCCCTACCTACTGCAAGCTCACGCTACACTGGATTTACACTGCCAACGTGAATGCCGTCGAATTCCACGATGTCTCGAAGAGCTACGCGATTTATGAGTCGCCGGGCGCCCGTCTGCGCGAACTGCTCTCGCCTACCCGCGCCAAACACCACCAGGATTTCTGGGCGCTGCGCGACGTCACCTTCGAGGTGAAGAGCGGCGAGACCTTTTGCATTGTCGGCGAGAACGGATCGGGAAAGAGCACTCTCCTGCAGATTGTCGCGGGGATTCTGCAGCCGACTTCCGGAACAGTCACGGTGAATGGGCGCGTATCGGCGCTCCTCGAACTCGGCGCGGGCTTCAATCCCGAATTCACCGGGCGCGATAACGTCTATCTGAACGGTTCCATCCTGGGTCTTAGCACGCGCGAGATCGACCAGCGGTACGCTGCCATCGAGGCATTTGCGGAAATCGGCAGCTTCATCAATCAGCCCGTGAAAACCTATTCGAGCGGCATGGTGGTGCGGCTGGCATTTGCCGTCGCCATCCACGTCGATCCCGGCATTCTGCTGGTGGATGAAGCGCTCGCCGTCGGCGACATCTACTTTCGGCAGCGCTGCATGCGCAAGGTGCACGAGTTGCGGTCGCGGGGTGTAACGATTCTCTTCGTTTCGCACGCCACCGCCGACGTCAAGGCCATCGGCGATCGCACGCTGTGGTTGCAACACGGCCGGCTGATGGAAGTGGGCGACACCGATCGCGTCGTGGCGAAGTACTTGGCCGCCATGGTGGAAAAGGATTCGACGTACCAGAAAGATCATTACGAAGCGAAGCGCTCCGGCGAGGAACCGAGCCTGGCGCCCGAGATCGTCGAGACCATCCCCAACATCGACCACCGCTACGGAGATGGGCGCGCGGAAGTGATCGGCATCGCCGTCCTGGATGAAGAAGGCCGCCCGCTACAACTGCTCGAGCCGGCGTCGCGCATCGTAGTGCGCATCAGCGTTCGCGCGAAGGGCGATGTCCCGATGCCGGTGGTGGGTTTCATGCTGCGCAATCAAATGGGAATGGATTTCGCCGGCACGAACACCGCGCGTGAAGGTTACGAACTGGTTCCCTTGCAGCGTGGCGATGTGATCACGGTGGATTTCCACGTGGAGCTGCCCGAGTTGTACCCCGGCTCCTTTTCGCTTTCGCCGGCGATCGCCGATGGCACTCTGACCGAATACCAAATGTGCGATTGGATCGACAACGCCATCGCCCTGCAAATGGCGCGCAGCGATGGCGAGATCTACGGTTATCTGCGCTTGCCCTGCCGCATCGAGGTCAACGCCCGGTTGCGCAAAGAAGCGGAGCCCCTGGTGGAGAAGCGCATCAGTTGATTGCGAGCTTTGTCTCAGGCTTCCCGCGACTTACTCGCTTCTCGCGCCAGCGCTTGGGCGAAGACCATGTGAAGCCTGCCGTCGCCCGCTTCTTCTTCGTGCAGCATCGCGATGCCGCCAAGCGGGCGAAGGCCTTTCGTCATCAGCTCGCGCACGCGATCTTGCAGACCGCCGATCGTCCTGGATGTGACTACTTCGTAATCAGTCATCGTACATCCGAATTAAGCACGCCACTGGCCACACGGTGGGTACACACCCGCCAGTGGTCTCCGTCACAAATAACGAGGCGTATTTCGCCGCCTTCCGTGGGGCAGATGGGATGAGAAGGCTGGTCTCAGCGGGATAGCGTTAAGCTTCCCAATAGAGAACGCACTCAAGGTGCAAAAGGAGACCAGCCGTGAAGAAGAATAGCAGATCCGTGGCCGGACAGGCTAGCAAA
>DATJAK010000257.1:0-3238 GCA_035516375.1 Bryobacteraceae bacterium | reverse complement strand
CGACATGCTGTGGGTGAGCTGCTCCATCTCCTTCTCCATGGCGTGGAGGTCGTCAAACACCGCCATGCACTCGGCGAAGATCGATCGGCCGGAAAGCGTAAGCCCATCCTGTGGAAGATAACCGGCCGAAATGCCCTTGGCGCGCGAAATCGAGCCATAATCAAGGGTCTCGAGGCCGGCAAGAATCTTCATCACCGTGGATTTGCCCGTGCCATTGGCGCCAACAAGGCCGAGACGCGACTCGGCCGTGATGAGCCAGTCGGCATCTTCGAACAGGAGTTTATGGCCGTAGCGCTTGCCGGCCGCGTTGAGCTGAATCATGCTGACTTTATCGTCTCATGAGATCGTGTGGCGCGGGCGCCCCCGCCCGCGAGTTTCTCTCATGAGTCCGGGTGGCGCGGACAGCGGGGTCCCCAGGCGGCGCAATTTTCGCCGGACTGGGGCGCAGCAATCTGTCCCTATGCAACTGGTTTGAGATGGCGCAGCAGTTCCAATCCGTTTCCACCTATGCAACTGGTTTGGGGTGGCGCAGCGCTTTAGCGCTGCGAAGGATATCGATTCCTGATTTGCGGCTTTAGCTGTGAAGTTTCAATAGGTTGTTGTCCATCCGGTCGAGAACTGGGAAGCTGATGTTGTCAAAGCAAAAGCTGACCAGGAGACCGAATGGACTACCACTATCATGCGCGACTTACCATTCATCGTCGAGAGGAACTTGCAACCGCCGTCGTACAAGGGCGACTGGGCTTGAACGAGGCCGCGGCCGAGTTCAAGCTCAGCCGGCAGAGCGCCAGCAAATGGGTGGCGCGCTTCCGCCAGCAGGGGCGCGATGGTTTGCGCGATCGCAGTTCGCGTCCGCATCGTTCGCCGCGACGCACCGGCCTCGAACTCAGCCAACGAGTCGAAACCCTCCGCCGCCTGCGTTGGACCGGCATACGCATTGCCCAGGCTACCGGTCTGAGCCGTTCCACCGTCAGCCGTATTCTCACTGGCTTGCGTTTGAACAAAACTCACATGCTCGAACCCGCGATCCCCATCCTGCGCTACGAGCATGCCGCGCCCGGAGATCTGCTCCACATCGACATCAAAAAACTCGCTCGCATCCACAAACCCGGTCATCGCCTCACCGGCAACCCGCGCGACGAAACTCGCCACGCCGGATGGGAGTTCCTCTACGTCGCCATCGACGATCATTCCCGCATCGCCTTCACCGCTTTGCTCCCCGACGAGAAGGCGGTTGCCGCCAGCGCCTTCTTGCGCCAAGCTATCGCTTTTTTCGCCCGCCTCGGCATCACCATTCGACGCGTGCTCACCGACAATGGCCCCTGTTTTTGTTCGCGCCTGTTCCTCGCTGTCTGCCGCCAGTTTCACATCACCCCCAAGCGCACGCGCTTCTACACCCCACGCACCAACGGCAAAGCGGAACGCTTTATCCAAACCGCTATCCGCGAGTGGGCCTACGCCCGCCTCTACCAGAACTCGGCCGAGCGCGCCTCTCATCTCCCGGATTGGATTCATCAGTACAACTGGCATCGACCTCACACCAGCCTCGACCACCAACCACCCATCAGCCGATCTGCCCTCGATGTCAACAACCTCTTGACACACCACATTTAGCCGCTGAGGGGCAGCACTCAGAAACCACAAGTGCAAATGTATTAACCCCTAATAGCGTGAACCGCAGCCGCCGGCATCGATGATGCCGCTACTCTTCTGCGCCACAGCTGGGCTAACAACTCCCTCACAGCGGCACCTTATCTACCGCCGCAATGAACTGAATGCCATCCACATGCCGTTCCTGCAAATGATTGTCGTTAGTCACAAACAAATCGACTCCCACGCTGGCCGCACAGGCCAATTGCACGGCGTCCGGAGCGCGCAGGGAATGGTCTTGCCGCAGTGAAGCGTAAATTCTGGCCGCGCTCAGATCGAAGGCCGGGTGGCCCAGGTTCGCGCGCGAGTCGGGGTCCCCATCACACGCGTTTTTCGTGTGGTGGGGTGACTGAGCGCTAACCTGGGTGCTCCAATGCTATGATCTCGCCACCGAGGCCCCCATGCCGCACGCCGCGACAGAGCACATTTCGCCACTCTTTATTGTCAGCGATGTCGATCGCACCGTCGCTTTTTATCGCGACAAGCTCGGCTTCGAGACCCGATTTCAGCAGCCCCAAAGCAATCCGTTCTTCGCGATCATCGGCCGCGGAGGCGCGCAGCTCTTCCTGAAATCAGAAAAAGATATTTCTCCAGTTCCAAACTCAAGCCGGCACCAGCACTTGAAATGGGACGCCTTCGTCTACGCGCCCGACCCCGATGCCTTGGCCGCCGAGTTCACCGGGCTCGGCGCGACGTTTAGCAAGCCGCTCGAAGACACCCACGACGGCCTCCGCGGATTCGAGATTCGCGACCCCAATGGATACGTGCTCTTCTTTGGCCGCCCGCGGTGAACCTCATTTGTAATTGGCAATTTGTAATTTCGAACCCACTCTCTAAATTGCAAATTACCAATTACCAATTACCAATTACAAATGCCCTCACAGCGGCACCGCATCCACCGCCACGATGAACTGAATCCCGTTCACGTGCCGTCCTTGCAGATGATTGTCGTTGGTGACAAACAGATCGACTCCCACGCTGGCGGCACAAGCCAGTTGCACCGCATCCGGAGCCCGCAGGGAACGGTCCTTCCGTAGCGAAGCGTAAATTCGGGCTGCGTTCAGATCGAAGGGAATCACTACGGCTGTCGAGGTGATGGCATTCTCGTACTGTCGGCAAACATCCGTCGCTCCGCGCTCCAGAGGCTTCACCAGCACTTCGCCGATCGTCAAAGTTGAGGTCAGAAGTTGATCTCCGCGGGCAAGCATCTTCGTACGCAATTCCTCGGTTTTCTTTGATAGCCCTTTGTAGTCTTCAAAGAGGTAGACGAAGAGGTTGGTATCCCAGAAGATCCGGCTCATTTCTCGGCCCTCATTTTCCGGAACTCACTCCCAGCCTTCATTCCCAGCCCTCACGCAAACGGCGCACGTAATCGTCGGCGTGTTCGTCCGCCCAAAGATGCTTGCCAGAGCCGCGCAGAGCGAGCAGTGGGTCTTCTTTCATTGCCTTTCCCGCCGCCATTGCGGACCAGTCCCGATACCAGCCCAATAGCCCGTTGTACCCATAAGGCAGATCCTCGGGTTCGGGAGTGATCTTTGCCCCTTTGCGCTGCGGGTTATACGAATCTCCCGTGCGGAATAATCGTCGG
>DATJAK010000256.1:0-34460 GCA_035516375.1 Bryobacteraceae bacterium | reverse complement strand
CTAAATAAACATCTCTTCGTCTTGCGTGGCATGGTCCACCGAAGGCCGGTTCGAGCCGTGGACGAGACTGGATACCGCAGCCGAGATCCCGGCGGCCAAACCGTTTACCTCCCGCACCGGCCGCAACACTGCACGCTTCACGTTATCGCCTGCGTGCTCCACCTGTTCCACTGTGCTGCTCACCGAGTGATCGATCTGCTCCAGGCGCTCGCGGGCCCGAGTGCTGGCGTCCCCCACCAAGGCGCCGATCCGCTCTACCTGCTCACGGCTGGTTTTCGAAATGGCCGCCGCGTTCGCCGTAATCTCGGCCACCTTCGGACGGGCGTCCTCGAGGATCTTCTGCGCGGTCGCCAGAATCTCGGTAGCTCGATCGACCTCCGCACCCGCCTTCCTAACTACCGGTCCCACCTGCTCCACAACCGGGCCAATCTTGTCCATGATTGGCCCGATCTTGTCGATGACCGGTCCGGCGCTGTCCGCTACCGCAACGCCTCTGGCGGCGAGCGGCGCCAGTTTCTCGTGAATCTTGCGCGCCACACTGTACAGGCCGATGGCTACGCCGGCTTGGACCAGGATTGCCAGGCAAGCCAGCGCGACCGCGGCTGTGATCACCACCCGAAAGACATCGTCAGACATCCGTAGAGTCCTTACGCTCGATGCATTAGTGAGGCAGTGCGTCGCCCGGAGCCTGCGGCGGCTGGTTCATGGCTTCACGGTATGCCTGCCGCCCAGCTTCCATCGCGTCCTGCAGATTCTCTTTCTGGCGCGAGAGAGCGTCCTTGCCTCGATCCACCCATTCGGACGCCGACTGTTTGACGTCGGTCGAGCGTTGCTTCAAATAGTCCGTGCCCTCACCCGCTTTGGACTTAATAAAGTCGCGCGTTTCCTGACCCGACTTTGGCGCAAACAGCATACCGATGGCCACACCCACGCCCAAACCCAGGAGAAATGCCGACAGGCCGTTCTTATCCATATTTCTTAATCCTCCTCGTATCCCGCGTCACTTGCAATCGTTTTCAGTATACTCCCCAATAGAACCAGCAACATGAGTATAAGCAAGCGGCGGGCCCTCGATGGCGATGCACTGTGGGCTTACGCACTGAAGCTGCTGGGCGGGCGGGCCCACTCGACTGGCGAACTGCGCGAGAAGTTGCGCCGCCGGGCCGACCGTGCCGGAGCAGTGGATGATATCCTGGCGCGGCTCAAAGACAGCGGGTACTTGAACGATCAGCGGTTTGCCGAGGGCTTTGCCGCGGCCCGCCTGGCGAACGATAAGCTGGGCCGCACGCGCGTGATTCAGGATTTGCGGCAACGGCGTGTAGCGCCGGCGCTAGCCGAACGCACCGTGCGCAAACTCTATGAGGATGTCAACGAGGAGGCGCTGATCGAAGCCTGGATCCGCCGCAAGTACCGGCTGGCGTCCCGCGAAGACCTCTTTCAGGAGGATAAGGAACTTGCCGCCGCCTACCGCAGGCTGCTCCATGCCGGGTTTCGCTCCGGCGATATCGTGCGCACCCTGAAACGCTTCGCGCGCAATCCGGAACTGCTCGATTCCTTGGAGCCTCCCGAGGAACCGACCGACTAGGACAGGCCATCGCCTTATGTGGCCTGTCCTACTCGCCGACGGACGCAGACGACAAAAACGATCGTCTGCGCCACCTCGCTACACGCACAGCGGGCTCCGCGCGAACACAAATTCTTCCACCACGCGCCCGCCGATCAAATGCTCCTGAATGATCCGCTCCAGCACCTCTGGCGTGGCCGAGTGATACCAGACGCCCTCCGGGTAAACCACCGCGATAGGGCCCTGCTCGCATACGCGCAAACAGTTGGCCTTGGTACGGTACACGCGGTCAAGAATTCCGAGATCGCTCATGCGCCGTTTGAGGTAGGCCCACGCCTCCGTGCCCGCTTCCGCCGAACAACATTTCGGCTTGGTCTGTTCCGCACACAGAAAAATGTGGCGCCGAACACTGGGAATGTTTAATCCCGCGGCAATCTGTTGCAGCTTCTCGATGTCCGCCATGGAGGTCAGAACTTCACCGCGGGAGCGGTGCGTGCGCCCGGCTCGGTCTTGAAATACGCGTCGTTGCGTTCAAACCCGCCGATCGAGGCCACGATGTTATTGGGAAACATCTGGATCGACGTATTGTAATGCTGCACCGTCTCGTTATATTTCCGCCGTTCCACGGCGATCCGGTTCTCCGTGCCCGCCAACTCGTCCTGCAGACGGAGAAAATTTTCGTTCGATCGCAATTGCGGATAGTTTTCCGAGACCACCAGCAACCGCGAAAGCGCGCTGGTGAGCTGATCGTTAGCCTGGATCTTTTCCTGCGGTGTGCGTCCGCCGATGAGTGCCGCGCGCGCGTTGGCGATATCCCGAAACACCTCGGTCTCGTGCGCCGCGAATCCCTTCACGGTTTCGACCAGGTTCGGGATCAGGTCCGCCCGCCGCTGCAGGACCACATCCACCTGCGACCACGCCGCGTTCACGGCCTCGCGCTGCGTCACCAGGTCGTTGCGCACACTCACGAACTGGCCGGCCATCGCCAGTCCCACGAGGATCAATACTCCCAAAACGATCAAGGCTACTTTCACAAGTGCTCTCCTATTTCTCCAGACGGTCCACCGCGTCGATGACCTTGCCGACACCCTCCAGGTAGCCTGCCAATAGTGTTACCGGGTCTACGTCGCGCGGTTTGACGCGTTCCTCGCGGATCTCCAGTAACTTCTCGAAGGGCGCCGCGTCGATGCCGAATTGATCCCGCGCCCGCCCGATGATCTCCCGTTTGCGCGCCGCCACCTCGATTCCTGATAGCGCCAGTGCGTGACGGAAGAGCACACAAAAAGTGGAAATCGAATCGACCAATAACCGGCGCAGCAGGTCCGCATCCGACAGCATTCCGGACGCCTTCTGGCGCAACCGCAGCAGCTTGGCACGCAAATCGTGCTCCACCTGGGCGCGGTAGAACGAGCGGTCTACCACCAGCGACGAGACCACATCCTTGCCCGATAGCAGGCGGTGCTGATGCTGGATATCCAGGAACTCGATAGCGAAACAGTCGGTGGAAGTAGCGACTTCCTGCTCCGTCAGCAGGAGCGGCGACGGGCTGCCGAGCTCGCGCCACCAGCGGAAGATGTCGGACGATTCGCCCAATTCGCGCGGCGTGATCGTGCTCAGCACACAGAGCACGTTGAAATCGGAGTACTTCGCATGGTGGTCGCCGTCGGCCGCCGAGCCGTACAGCACCACCGAGACGAGCCGGTCGCCGAAGGCTTTTTCGAGTTTCTCCACCAGTTGGTTGAGTACTTTGTCCATGTTTACCAGTCGCTCGATGCGCCGCCGCCTCCGGAATCGCCGCCGCCGAAACCGCCGAAGCCATCCCCTGAATCGTATCCGCCGAAACCGCCGCTGCCCCGGCTGCCCCAGCTACTGCGTCCCATCATGCTGCCCAGAATCAGCCCCGGCAGAAATCCCCCGCCGCCTCCGCCGCCATACCCGCGCGGATTTCCGCGGGTCATCAACCAGAGGATCACGAACAACCCGCCGATTATGGGAAACCACGGAATTGAATCCACCGGACTTCGCCGGATATGCCGCTCGATCCTGGCGTTCAGCGTGACATGTTTGGCCTCAGCGATGTCCGTCCCGATGGTCGACGCGGCGGCCAGCATTGCTTCCCCATACTGCTGCTGCCGCAAAGCCGGACGCATTTCTCGCAGGATGCTGCCGCTCAATCCGTCCGGCAGGATCGGCTCCAGGCCATACCCCACCTCCAGCCGGCTGCGCCGGTCTTGAATGGCCAGGAGCAGCAGAATGCCTTCGTTCTTCCCCTTCTGCCCCACGCCCCAGGCGCGAAAAATCGTGTTGGCGACGTCTTCGATCGGTTCGCCCCGGAGCGACGGAATGGTCACCAGAGCCACCTGCGCGCCGGTCGAGCGTTCCACGATGCCGCAGTAGTTTTCCAATTGTTGACGGTTGGCGCCGCCGATCACGCCGGCAAAGTCGCTGACGTAGCCCTGCGGCTTGAGCGTCGTCCAATCGACCGCTCCCGCGGCAGCCGCGCCCAGCGCCAGCAAGACGCTCAGCCGCATACACTTCTTCATTTCGAAGTTTCAGTGTACTACGCGCCTGCGGGGTAGTCTCCCGAGCGCCCGTTCGGCCTCGTTTGTTAAAATAGTATTCCCCCGAGTTGGGAGGTCGTCTAATGGTAAGACTGCAGACTCTGGATCTGCGTATCGGGGTTCGAGTCCCTGCCTCCCAGCCAAATAGGTAAGACCCATCGTCATCCGTGCGACGGCCAGTGGCGGTGGCGCGCCCGGCGGTGGCGGCCATAGCGGTGCTGACGGCGGCGCTCAGTAACCCGCAAAAGCGTCGTTGACGATGCCTTCGATCCGCTTCAGGTCAATGCAGCGTGTCGAAATCCATTCATTTCTGTCGAAAAGGGCCATACGAAGTAACCATCTGTCGAAATCTGGCCTATCGGGCCGCCGCCATCACGAGGCCGCTCTTGGCCAGACACGTTCGCCTTGCACTCGCACCCCCCGGCCCCGCCGGCCTGCCTCTAACCCCCTGATTATTCAAACCGGTCTTAGAAATCTTCGATCCGCGGCCGTTCCTTACCCTTCCATCCCGCTTCAAACGCCGCCCGCACCAGTTCCGCGTCATAGGTCTTTCCTTCGGCCTCCAGGGCGCAGTACAACCCGAAAAGCGACCGGGGATTGCGGGGGTCGCGTTTCAGGTCCTCGCGGAACACCGGTTCGGCCTCGGCGGGTTGCTGGTTTCGGACCAGCGCCGCGCCCAGCGACTCGCGGATCGGGTAATACCAATCTGGCACGTCGTCGGGATTCATCTGGTCCTGGATCGCGACCGCGTGACGCCAGTGGCCAATCGCTGCGTCGGGATCGCCGCGGGCCGCCGCCATGCGTGCCGAAAGCGTGTCGAGGGCGAGCGCATCGAGGGTGCTCCAATTGTTGAAGAACGTACCGAAGGCGCGCCCGTCCGGCAGGCGCGAGAATGCCTCTTCCATGGCGGCCTGCTCGTCCGCAGCCTCCTTCAAACGGTGTTTACTTGCGAAGGCGCAGCCCCGCGCCAGGTGCCAAAAGAAGGTGACCGCGTGCAGCGCAGCATCCGGCGCCGGTGATTTCAGGATCTCGTCCCAGTGGCCAAACCGCATCAGGACGAGTGTCGGCATCACGGCCATCGCCTCGTTGTGAATGTGCGACTGAATTTCTTTGGCTGCGTTCCGCGCGGTTTCAAATTCGCCATCCATGCCGGCCGCGACGGCCAGAAACAGTTGGTTGTGATCCGCATACCCCATGACCCCGGGTGGCGCATCGGGCTCGATCAGCCGGTAACTCCGGTCTGCGCCAATCGCCCGTTCGTTGCTGCGGACTGCCGCCGCGTAGTCGCCGGTCCGCAGATAAATGTGCGATGGCATGTGGACCAGGTGAGCGGCCGCGGGGGCGAGCGTTTCCAGATGGTGCGCGCTGGCCAGCGCACGCTCCGGATACGGTGACGCCTCCATCGCGTGAACATAGAAATGGTTAGCCCCGGTGTGTTGTGGCCAGCGGCGCAGGGCCTCCTCCAGTACCGCTACTGCTTCCTCCGTTTCGGGGCCCGGCTTGCCATCGATTCCCCATAGGTGCCACGGGTGCTGGTTCATCAGGCTGGCCGCGAACAGCGCGGCTGCGTCCGGGTCGTCGGGATACCGGCGATGGAGTTCGCGCATCGCATTGGAATAGTCGCGAGCAAGCTGCGGCTGGTCGGCGTTGGGCTCGTCGCTGAAGCCGCGCGCTAACGCTTCAATGTAATCCCGCTCCGGCCCCGAGGCGGACACAAGTCCGGCCGCGGTTTGGATCGCATCGAAGGCGCGCCGTTCGCGATCCGGGCCGATGATCCAGGCGTTGTAGTTCGGTCCGTAGGCCAACGCCAGCCCCCAATAGGGCATCGGCGCGTTGGGGTCCAGTTCGGTGGCCTGCTGGAAGGAATTAATCGCCTCGCCGAAGTTGAAGGCGTAGACCAGGGCAAGACCCTGGTCAAAGAATCTTTGCGCCTGTTGGTTCCCGGTCGCGATGCGGTGGTGCACCGCCCCCATTCCGTCAAACAGTCTGGCACGCCGCGCGTGTGCGCCGCTGGGCGGATGGCACGCGCACATCGTGAACCACGACAGCGGAAGTAGGAACAGGACCAGACTTCGCGAGCGGCACGCTTCCGGCTGGACCAAACCCTACACCTTACCGTGCTCGACGATCGACAAGAGCTCCTTCTCGCCCGACGAATCCAGCTCCCCCAGAAACACACGCTTGATCAGGCCTGCAGAATCGACGATGTAGATCGTCGGGGTGCCTGTTCCGAACGCTGCCAGTCGCGAGTGCAAAACCTTGTCGACGATCACTTGTTGATCTTCGAGATGCTTCCGCATGACGGCCACGGCATCGGCCGAAGCCACGATGACCGGTATCTTGGTTGCCTGCCGCGCCGCCGCTAACCGCCGGTAGAACGGCATGCTCTCCTCGCAAAAGCGGCACGTCGAGCTGATTTGGAGCAGGATGGAGAACTTCGCCGCCTGCCAGTCCGCGCCCGGCAATTCCACTTTGCGGCCCAATAAGGCCTGCGCCGGAAATGTTTCTGGGTCAACTACTGCCTGCCGCGGAGGAAAGAACCGTTGTTCGATGAGAAGGCCTCCGGCCAGGCAACAGATGCCGATCAGGAACACATGTGTAGCCGTCTCCAGCTTCGTCATACTTGAGATTCCGCCGCTCAGTCTCCGCAGCCACCGCAACCGCCACCGTAGCAACCGCCATAGCAGCCACCGTAGCAACCGCCGTAGCAGCCGCCATAGCAGCCTCCGTAGCAGCCGCCATAGCAGCCGCCATAATCAACGCCTCCGCAACCGCCGTAGTAGCCGGTGCAACCGCCGACAACGGGTGTGGAGAGCGCGTAACAAAAGCACGAACTGCAGGTATGGTACGTGAGCAAACCTAGTTCGCGGCAAACACGCTCGCACCTCGGCACGCAACTGGAGTGTCCGCCGCGAATCGGCCGTTCGGGGTAGGGAAGCCGCGGCCGCGCCAGGCAAAGGCAGGTCAGCGTCACGGCGAAAATCGCGAGGGACGCCAGCCGCACCGTCTTATTCATTGCACCCTCCCTTCTGGAACAGCGCCTCTGGTACGGAACTTTCCGGGATTCTACCTTTAGCCCAAATTAACGATAAGCGCCGCTGGCCCATACCAGCCATACTTTGTTCGCAGTAGTTCCAAAAAAAAATAGGGGGTATCGAGAAAAAGGGGAATCAGCCACGTAACCCCCGTCGTATTGATCATTACGAAGCGAAAACCCGTTCCTCAATCGCCGCTCAGTGACGGGCAAGGCGTTACCGAGCCGTGACCACAGGGAGCGTTTGTGGGGCAGACGATCGGTTTCCGTCGTCTGCCGGCGCCGCACAGCGGCCGCAAAGGCGCGCTTCGCACGCCAAGGCAGGCCGCGAAAGACGACGGTCTGCCCCACAGAAACAGTGAAACACGCCTCGTTATTTGTGACGCAGACCACCAGGTATTGTCGAGCGTGGCAGCTCTCCAATCGCCCCGGTTACCGCCGCGCCCAATAATGATGGCGCGCTTGCACCATCAGGCCCTTCTGTTTAGCCGTCAACTGGATCGAGCGAAATTCGGAAATGGTCACCGGCTTGTCCGACACATAACCCAGGTTGTACTGGTTGCGGAGTTCCTCCTGCAGAATGTCGAACTGTTGATCGATGGTCTGTTTTTTCGAAACTTCGAAAAAGCTCCCGCCGGTTTCTTCCGCCAGAGCCTCCATGACCCGGCGCCCGTTGTGTCCTCCGCCGAGAATTCCATAAGCGCCCGGGTCGGAGTACAGGATGGAATAGATCAGCGTATCGGCGCGCTGCGCAGCCTCTATTGCATCCTTGTCGGTAGCGTCGCTGCCAAAATCTACGCCATCGGAGAGTACAATCAGAGCCTTCCGGCCCGTCTGTTTCTGCATCACCTCATCCGACGCCTCTACCACCGCATCGTAGAGCAGCGTGCCGCCCCCTCCGCGCAGGCGCAACTGCCGCATCGACTCGGTATCTACGTAGGCCAGCGCATCGTCCAGCTTGCCAACCGACGAAGTGAGCGGCTGGCGCACCTGCACGGTGGTATCGAATTGCATGAGGAAAACCTTGTCTTTGTTTTCGCGAACCACCTGATCGAAAAACCGCAGACTGGCGCCGCGCTCCAGATCCACCACCTTGCGCTGGCTGCCGCTGGTATCGACGAGCAATCCCAAGGTCAGGGGCAAGTTGGTTTCGCGCGCGAAATAGCGGATGGTTTGCGGACGGCCGTCTTCGGCCAGCAAGAAATCGTCCTGGCTGAGGGTACCGACCAGCGAACCGGTCTTGTTGCGCACGGTGGCCAGAACATTGACCACCTTCACCTCGGTGGAAAAAACCGGCTCGTCTTGTCCGCGGATCATGCGGACGCCGCACAGCGCCGCCGCGATGGGAAGAATTTCTCGTCGGGTGAATCCGCCAGGCATGGAATTCTGCCGGCCGCTACTTACGGGTGTTTCTCGCCTGGCCGTAACCCCACCATGTGGCCGTTCACGCCGACGTCCCGGTTATTCTCCTGGCAGACATACTCGAGCGGATCCCAGCCGGGTTGCCACGAAATCTTCCAACCCACCGTCCAAGGTTTGGTGTATGCGCCAGGGTCGTCAATCGTAGCTTGGTAGTGCAGCGTGTTCTCGTCGGTGCGCGTATAGCGCTCGATGACGTGCAATTGCTCGGTGTGCGGATGGCCGGCCGCGTCCAGCCAGCTGCGGTCGTTCAAACCCACTACGTCCACCACCAGGGTGTCCCCTTCCCAGCGGCCCACGCTGTGCCCCAGGTAGGTCGGGTTCAGTTGATCCGCCTTCGGGTGCGGGCGGCCGTCCATGTAGATGATCCGCCACATGTGCGCCCCGCCTTCATACACCTGCAGGATGCGGTCCTGCAGTTGATAAATCTGCATCGGAAACGGCGTGTTCATCATGCGCGGAATTCCGGGAGGCAAACAGTAGCCCTCCGGATCTTCCTTGGAAAGCGTCGCTTCCCGCTGCTCATACAAATCCTTGGCCCAAGGTTGAAAGGGAACCTCAACCCGTTCGTCCACCATTTTCATTTGCGCCGCGCGCGTCTTCTCGTCCTTCTCGCCGCGTCCGTTTCCGGAGATGTCATCCACGATGCGCGGCGTCCAGACGCCCTTTCCGTTTCCCAAGTCGGGATGCCCGTCCGCCAACCGCGGCGCCTGGGCACTGGCTGGGGTAACGCCAACCAACCAGCCCGCCATGCCCAGGATGGAAACTGCGATCCAATGCCGCACTGCTACTTGCCCTCGGGATTGAGTCCGGGTTTGATGTGACCCTCCTGGAGATCCTTATTGTTTTCTTCGCAGGAGTATTCCATGATTTCCCAATCCGGCCGGAGTGTCCAGGTCCGCACGCTGTCCCACGGCTTGGTATACGTCTTGGGATCGTCGATGGTCAACACATAGTCGATGTGGCCCAGATCGCGCCGCTTGAACCGCTCGACGGTGTGCAGCTGGTCGCTGACCGGGTGCCCGATCGTATCCACCTTAGTCTTGCCGTTGAACGCGATCGTGTCGATCACCAGCGTGTCTCCCTCCCAGTGCCCCACCGAGTTTCCGAACCAGGTCGCGTCCGGGTCCTTCGGGTGAGGCCGTCCGTCGATCGGGGTCACATGGAACCAACTGTTTTGCTCGTACAGCATGGCGATGTACTTGTCGTTCTGGATGATCTGAATGGGATGCGGCCCGCCCACGGACCGCAGCAGACCGAACGGCAGGCAACTGCCGGTGTAGTCGCCTTTTTCAGCGTCGTAACTGTCCCATTGTTGTTTGCCCCATGCCGTAAACGGCAGCTCCTTCACTCCTTTGCAGCAGGCCATGTCCTGGGTGACATCGGCCATCCGCGGGCTCTGCCAGACGCCGCTGAAATCCGGTTTGCCGTTGGCCAGGCGCGGCGCTGGGCCGGTGGGCGCCTTGGGAGCCTTTTCCTGGCCCGCAACCAGCCCGGTCAGGAGCAGGGAAAGCAACATCGCGGTCATTGGCCGCCGAAACTGGATTCTCATCGGGATACCTCTTCTGTAGTGACCGGCGCCCTTCGCGCGCGCGAGCCGGTATTTCGATGAGCCTATCGTCCGGCCTCACTGAATGTCAAGCCGGGAAGACAGGGGACAGCCGGGGACAACGGCCTGCGCATCGCCTAAAACGCACAACGCCCAGCCCCGGGGGGCTGGGCGCCGTGTTGGAGTATTTACGACTACGTTACGTTATGCTCGCTTACGTCTAATAGTTGAGAATGCCACCAAGGCTACGCCGATCATCAGCACCGGCACCGTGCCGGGTTCCGGAACGCTCGCCACCGAAGCGGTGAAGGTGCCGGAGTGGCTCGAGATGATGGTCCCTGTGCAGGAACCGGCGCCGCCGCTCGTGATCCCCGGATCGTAACCGTACAACTGCACCTTGTCGCCGGCCGTGCAAGTACCCGCCAGGTCATCCTGAATCGCGAGTGCCGATGCGGTCAACGTTTCGGCGAAGCTGCCGCTCCAATTCGAAATGGCCGCTGTGGAATCGGTCACCGTGCCCGCGACGGCAAAAGCCACTACCGTCGTATCCGGCCCCAGGTAGGTCAAATCAAACGGAGAGCCAATGGTGGGGGAACACGATTGACCGATCGATGCCAGCGCGGCGCAATTGGTATTCGCCGAGCCGGGACCGATCGCAGTCAGCGTGAAATCGATATCCGTATTGCTGCCCAGGAACGTGATGAAGTTGTTAACCGGGAAAACCGTTGCCGTCCCCAACGGCGAAAAAATCGTTCCCTCGGTAGCGGTGATGAGCGTTCCGCCGTCTTCCGTCAGCGTGGTGGCGCCATTCACATCGAAGTTCGGGTTCGGAAAGAGTGGCAAGAACGAAAGGATGTCCGCAGGATTGTTGCTGATCTGGATCTGCTCATTGGACGTAGTGCCAATGATCAAAGTACCGGTGACATCCGCCAGGGCCACAGGCGCCATCAGCAACGCACCGGCAGCACAGACAGTCATAGTAAGCGCGCGAGTAAGAGACCGCATAAATCCCCTGAAGCCCGAAAGTCTCAGCAAAGGTCTAGGCTTCTTCGACGGATCATAGCGAACTCGGGTGAGCGCCCGTAAGTTGTAAACCCCCGATGTTTCGCGGGTTTAGTTTGATCGTGGGTACCGGTCGGACAAGGAAGATGAGGTTAACGTTTTGCGCATTTCGAAGTCCTGGAGCGCACTTCCGGCAGCCTCAATCGCCGAAGCGCTCCTGCGCGCGGGCTTTCGCTTTGGCTGCCTCTTCCTCGCGATTCTTGGGCGGCGCCGTGGTTTCGAGCGCGTGTAGAAGCCGGCTCGAAATACTGGCAATCTCGTCCACCGCAGCATAGAACGAACTCTCGTTCGCCTTCGAGGGCTTGGTAAAGCCACTAATCTTCCGCACGAACTGGAGCGAGGCCGCGTGGACTTCTTCCTGCGTGACCGGCGGATCGAAATTATAGAGCGTTTTGATATTCCGGCACATGACCTATGACCTTAACGTATCAAAACCCGCTTCGCGAGCGAAAAGGGCCGGGATCGTAAAATGGTGGCGATGCGGGTCCCGTGGTTGGTGCTCTGCGGACGTTCGATTCTGGTCGGCTGGGTGGTGCTTTTTGGCTTCCTCTATCTCGTCGAGCGTCCGGTGCTGATCTGGATGGTACCTCTCGTGGGCAGGGATTGGCTTTCCACAGAAAGTGTTCTGCTCGACTGCTTGATCCTTGCGGCTACTGGCTGGGTCATCGCCCGCTGGCATCAGCCCGCTTGGAAGCTCTGTCTGCTGGTGTTCGCGTTAACCCTCACGCTCTGGGATCTTGGTCCGGAACTTTCCATCAACGTTCCATGGCTCATCCGGCTCGGCTGGGATGCGATCCACGACTCTCGGTATCTCGCTTCCTTTCGAGCGACGGCTTTCACTCACGTTCTCCTGTTTGGAAGCCTGACCGCCGGCGGATTGTTGAGTCGGCCCGCGGCAGCGCCGCTGTCGATTCGAGACGCGGTTACGAATGTGGCCGGCCTGGAGCGTGGTAAATGACGCGCAGAACCGCGCCCACGAATTGCTCGTCGCTCAGGCCTTCGATAGCTGCTTCGGGAAAGTGGGCAAGCGAGCGAAAATAGTCCGCCAGTTCCGCGAACAACTCCAGGCGGGCGGCTGGTTGATAGCTGTCGCGCCCGGTTACGGCGCGCAGCGCGAAAGCGACCGCTTCGGGATTGGCGAGTGTCCGCAAGCGCCCGGCCAACCGCGGATAGGCCAGTAGCGAATTGTATTTGGCTGGCGCGAGCGGATCGAGATTCGGCTCGTCCCAGTAGCGCTCGTGAGCCACTACCGTATTGGCCGCCAGGTCTCCCAGTCGCTGCCCCCAGCGGGTCGCCAGAGCCGCCACTCCGCCCACCAGATAGAACAGCGGCAGTGAATCGATCGGCCGCAGCAGATTGCGCAGCGCAATCTGAGGGAACTGTAAGCGGAACCCGTGAACGTCGATCACGCGCAAACCGAAGACCCGTTTGCCAAGCGTCTGCCCGCGCCAGCGCCATTCCAACAAAATTCCGTAGCCTACCGAGATCACGAAATAGAGAACCACTGACAGGAAATTGGCGAAATCTGCGCTCAAGAAACCGGCGATGTTGACCACGCGCGAGACGAAATAGGTCATGCCGCCGATCGCCACCGCATCGATAATCCAGGCAAAACAACGCGAGACTGGCGTTGCCAGCTGGTACGAAAAGACCACCCCTTCCGGAGTCGCAATGCTGAGAGACGATTGCGCAGCTGCGCTCATTCGCGGCCCGTCCACCCCAGGAACGCGGCCAGCGCGGCCAGTTCACACACTCCGAACGCAATCTTGAGGGTGTACGGCAACACCGGCTGATGGTACTGGGAGACGAACGCTTCCACCATTCCGGCCCATACCAGCAGGCAGGCGGCGCCGGCGATGATCGCGAACAGATCTCCGGCAACCGCACGTAACCGTGCGCTCCGCGGCAAACCGCTGCCCCATCCGATGAGCGCACCCGCCAGGATGAACCCGGCTTGGCCGCCCAGCAGAATCGCAGGGATCTCCACGGACCCGTGCGGCAGCAGCCAACCGGCGAGGAAGGTCCCTTGGCCCCCGGCGATATAGTCGGCTGCCACAGCGCCCAGGATCACGCCGTTATAAAACAGCAACAGGAAGGTGCCGCTGCCCCACGTGATTCCCGCGGCCATCGTCATGATGGCAACTTGTATGTTGTGCGTCATCAACTGGCCGGAGAAGGAGGCTTTCACGCCTGTCAACCGGTCGGTCTTGGAGCTCTCCTCGATGGCCACCCGGTCGCGCGGCGAAATCATCAGGCCTGAAAATGGCATGAGCACTGCCTTGGTCTGCGGATCCTTGCGGATGGCGAACCAACCGAATGCGCAACCTAGAATCGTAATTCCAACCGCCAGTTGAAATGCCCCCAGATGGCGGCGAAACGCCCGTGGGAACGCATAGATCGCAGCCTTCCACCGGATGCGAACTGGCGCGCGGGTTTCATAAATCGCGCCGTAAGCCCGCGCAACTAGCGACTCGAGCGAAGCCCGCAGGCGCGGCTCGGAAAATTGATCGAGCCGGACGAGATCGCCCGAGCACCGCTCATAGAGATAATGCAGTCGCTGCACCTCCGCGAGCGACAGGCCGTATTCGGGATTGGATTCGAGCTTCGCCAGGACCTGTTCCAGCTCGTCCCAATAACTTTTCTCCGCGCCGACAAATCGAGACCAATCGACGATCACAGCACCTGTCTCCGTTTCACTTCGAGGTATTCGGCCGTCACTTGCGCTTTGATGCGCGCCGGGTCCACCAGGCTGAGCCGCACACCGTGGTTGTGGAGAGCTAGCTTGAGGGCGCGCATGCGATTCCAAAGCATCTGCCCGGCCAGGCCGTGGTACACCCCTTCCAGATCGGCCGGCGGCTCGCCTGTGAAGAGCGGCTTCAAATTCCGGGTTCGCCCCGCGTTTACCAGCACTACATGCCGGCGCGCCAGCAGCGGCACCTCACGCTCGAATGTTTCCGCCAGAAGCGCGTCGTCCAGGTACGTAAAGAAAACCAGCAGCGCGCGCCGGCGCAGGTTGACTTGCAGGTTGGTGAATACTTCGCGAAAGTCCGGACTGACGCGCTCCGCCCGCAGATTGTAAATCGTCTCCCGGCAGAGCCGGAAGTGCGTCAGGCCGCGGTGCGCGCGCACGAAGTGGCGGGTGCGATCGCTGAACGTCACCAGGCCGAACCGGTCGCCCTGGCGTTCGGCGACCAGCGCCAGGTGCAACGCCGCGTCCACGTAACTATCGAGGATGCCTTCGCGCGCTGCCAGGCGCGAGAAATCGATCACCGCATAGACTTCCTGCGCGTGTTCCACCTGATAGAGCTTGACAGCGGGAAATCCCCGGCGCGCGGTGGCCTTCCAGTGAATGTCTTCAAAGCTGTCACCGGGCAGATAATGGCGCAGGTTCTCAAACTCGCGGCCTTTGCCCACCTGTCGCCGCTTGCGCAGGCCGGCCTCGGCGGTGCGCAAAAACAAAAAAGCCGTGGCGCGGTCGCGCAGGTTGGGATAGACGCGAATCATGTTGGCGAGCGGTTGCGACCGGCGTGCCCGCCACAAACCAAGCGGCGAAACCGTTTCGATGTGCGCCTCGCACAATTCGTGATCACCGCGGCGGAGGCCGGTCGTGGGCCAATCGATGCGCGCCTCGCCGGGCGGCGCGGCTAACTCTTCCGCCACCCGTTCCGAAGCGACCCCATCAGGCATCACGATCGCGACCCGCACGCGCAAATCGCGGCCGGAGCTGTTTTCTAACACGACCGGGAGGGCTGTGGCGATGTCCTTCGTCAACCGGGTAATGGCGGGCGCGCGCACTGTGGTCTTGGACACGCGCTCGATTCCAAGCACCGCATCCACCGCCGCAATTGCCGCGCATAGGCCCAGTACGGCCGCTCCCGCCGCGCCCCATCCCGGCGCGAGGCCGGCCACCGTCGCAGCCGGCAACGCTACCGCGGCAGCTATCCACACCAGGCGCGAAGAAGGGACGATCATCGCGGCACCGGCACCTCTTCCAGAATCCGCTCGAGCACTTCCGCCGGCCGCACCCCCTCCAGCTCCGATTCCGGCCGCAACAGCACACGGTGTTCGAGCACCGGCATGGCAATCGCGCGGACATCGTCGGGGCTGACAAAGTCGCGGCCAGCCAGCCCTGCCCACGCGCGCGCGGCCCGCACCAGCGCCTGCGTGGCGCGCGGACCGGCGCCTACCAGAACGCTATCGTCGGTGCGTGTGCGGCGCACCACCTCTACCGAGTACTCGGCCAATTGCTCGCTCACGTGGACCTGCGCCAGCGCCTGGCGCAGACACTCCAGATCCGCTTCGCTCATCACGGCCGAGACTTCGCCCCGGCGCAGAACCGACTCCGGTGCGGCTTCCGTTAAGCTGCGCTGCGCCAGCGAAAGCTCCTCATCGGCGGCCGGCCATCCCATCGGGATCTTCAGCATGAAGCGGTCCTTCTGGGCCTCCGGCAATGGATAGGTGCCTTCCGATTCGATCGGGTTCTCGGTAGCGAACACGGTGAAATTGGGCGGCAGCTTGTAGCTTTCGCGATCGATCGTCACAGTGCGCTCCTGCATCGCTTCGAGCAGCGCCGATTGCGTTTTGGCCGGGGCCCGGTTGATCTCGTCGCCCAGCAGAAACGTGGTGAACAGCGGGCCCTTCACCAGCGAGAATTCATTGCGCTGCAGGTTGAAGACGTTGGTCCCGGTGATATCGGCGGGCATCAGGTCGGGCGTGAACTGGATGCGTTTGAACTCGCAGCCCAGCGCGGCGGCGAGCGTGCGCGCCAGCAGTGTCTTGCCCAAGCCGGGAACGCCCTCGATGAGCGCATGTTGATTGCAGAGCACCACCACCATGGAATAACGGATCACGTCATCCTGCCCGATGATCACGCGGCGGATTTCGCCGATCATCCGTTCCACCGCAGCTTGAAATTGATCTAGGTTCAAAGTTCTCCTTTCGCGCGGCCCGCCGGCGGCAAGGCCAAACCGGCCTGAATTTCGCGCATGGCTTGGAGTGGATTGTCGGAGGCTTGCGCGGCAACCTGAGCGGCGCGCGCGGCACGGCCGGGCGCGATCTCGCGGCTATTGGCCTTTAACCATTCTTCCCAGCACATTTCGACTACATCCTTGGGGCGGACGTGCCGTTTCAGCAAGGTCACCAGTCCTTCAAACGAAGTGCGGCCCGAGGGCTGCGCCGGTCCCAGCGTGGCGGAGGGCGGCGGAAATGCGGAGGCGTTCTTCCAAATCGCAAGTGCCCCCACGATCACGAGCCCTAAGGCGAAACCGAGCAGCCGGAATCGCCGGGCCAATTGCACGACGCTGCCCGATTCCGCGATGCCCAAGTGTTGTTCGTCAAACACCACGCGCGCGTACGGACCGATCGCGGCGGACACCGGATCGAGGCGGTCGCCGGCGATGGTGGATTCGTTGGTGAAATCGCCGCTCTCCGCCAGCAACAGAACCGTGCCCGCGCCGAATGCGCGTTCGATGGCTAGCGCTGTAACCGTGGGCTCCGCTCCCTTACGGTCGCGGCTCCTTTCAGAGCCGCGCGCGTTAGCAAGCGCGGTTTGAGCCCCGGCGCGCTCCCGAACCGTCCATTCCGGGCCCGCGGAGAACGACAGCCGATGCTGGTTTTTCGTATCGGGATCGATCACCAACTGCACATGCCACGCGTCGGCCAGCGGCCTGTGATCGAACTGCTCGTCACCGCGAAAATTCATGGCCGCCACGACTCGACTGCCGCCTCGCGCCAGACCCTCGGCGCGCTTCAAGAAGTCGGCATCAAGCGATTTGGGGCTGAGCCCGAGCAGCATCACCGCGGCCTTGCCGGTGAGGTACTCCAGCGGCAAGTAATTGCGGGTGACGGTCATCGCGGGCACTCGTCCGAGACTATCGAAAAGCAATTTGGCTCCTTTGGGATCGCTGCGCAGCGAAGAATACTCCGGATAAAAATTTCCGGCGGCGAACTCGTTCCCGACAAGCCGCAGAATGCCCCAAGTGAATCCCGCAGCCAGCAAGATGACCACGACAGCCGATTGCAGGCCTCTCACAGAGCCACTCCTTCCGAACGAGTCAACGTCGATTTCAATTCGTCGCTGCGCAGACGAAACGCGGCGGCTTCCTCGGCCGAAGCCTCGTGCAACCCGTACCAGGCGCGTTCGAAAGCAGCCACGTTGCCGGCAAACAGGTTCTGCGCGGAAGGCATGGCGCGCGTCCGGCGGTTCAGTTCGAGTTCGTATTCATGGTTAGTCTTGCCCGCATTAATGGAGAGAACGCCCCGCCGGCCCAGCCACGCCAGGCTTCCGAGATACAAGGCGCGCAGCGCGAAGCGGAAGTTCTGCTCGGCCATCGAGCGTTCGGCCAGTTCCAGCCAACTGTCTTCGGAGAGCGCGTCGGCCGTCAGGTCCGGCGCATCCAGCCGCACCGCGAGCGCGGGCTCAGGCGTTGGAGCTTGCGGGCGCGCGCGACGGCGCTGTCGCCGCCAGGCGAACAAAGCGCCGGCGCAAACGACTAATGCGAGCAATGCGGCCACCGTCCAATTCAAGCCAGCGCCCGGTGGCGCGCCGCCTTTTGCTGGGGACGTGTTCGGAAAAAACTTGTCCTTCAGCCAGTTCAGGACGGCGTCGAATGCTTTTCCTAAACCTTCAGCTGCGCGCCGCAGGACCGCCACCATCCGGTCCACCACGTTGACAATCCACGGCGTGTTGGCTGCGGCCGGGGCCGGTGGAAACCGCCAATCATATTCCGGCGCCTGCATGGCCTGGTGCACGGCGTTTTCCAGATCGGTTGGCGAGACATCCGCGCGGGCTCTGGGCGCCATGGCGAACAGCATCGCGAGTAAAGCCGCGGCGGCCGCTGAAATGCGAATGCGGCGCAGACCGCAGCGCAAGTCTTCGCCCGTATCCACCGACTCCGCTGCAAACGAGCGCACGCAATAGACCGCCTGCGCGAATGGGTCGAATGCGAGCCACGAAACGGTCAACACCAGCAGGAAAAAGAGCGGATTCACTGCCCAATAAACGCCGCTGCGGCTGTAGGTGGATTCGAACCCGGTCAGCATCCGTACCAGTTGGGGGAGCACCGCCAGCACGATGGCCAGATTCAGCGTCACCACCACCTGCAGCAACACCAGCAGTGCCAGCGTCGCCCAGTTCCCGCCCGGTTGAAAGCTCGGCAGGCGGCGCGCCTGCGCCATGATTTGCCGCGGCGTGAGATTCTCATGATCGGCCACCACTGCCAAGGTGCGATAAAAGGCCACCACCTTGGCCCAGGGGAACAGGATCAACAAACTGAACGGCAGCACCAGCAGCTTGGTTGCGCCGAAGAAGGATTGAAGCGCCGCCAATCGGAAAACACGGCGCGCCGTCCAGGGAGCGCCGGATGCGCCGCTCAAATGCCTGCGCAGCTTGCCCGCAAATACGGTGCGCCAGCAGTTCATCCACACCAGCAGCAGCGCCAGCATCATGGATTCGCTGGCCCAGTGCGTGTCCGTCGTGCGTGTGTTGGTGACGCTGCTCCAGGCGAGCAGCAATCCGAATGCGAGGGGCACGCTGCCGATCCAGTGCGACATCAGGGTGCCCGGCGGCGCCTGGCGCAGAAGGACCACCGCATCCTCCAAATGGCCGATGGCTCGGGAGCGTGCTAGCGGTTCTGCCATCCGGTTTGCTCCAAGCGCCCGGTAAAGGTCATGATCGTCTCGCCCGCGGAAAACAGGATCGCCCACGCCAGCAGGACGCCCGCCAATGCCAGGCCCGCGTGGCCAAAACGGCTTCTCTTCGGTGCGGCAGGCCGGGCAGCTACCGCCGCCTTCAGGCAGGCTGCGCATAGGAAGCGCATCTCGTGCTCGGCCACGCACTCGCGGCAAAAGCTCCGTCCGCACTGGGGGCACCGGCATACGGCTTCACGCCCTTCGTGATTCCAGCAGCGTTGGTGGAGCGCCGGCAGGGTCATATCAGGAGGGACCGCTCCTTTCGCCAGGTTGGCGAATGCTGTGCGCAACCAGCATCACGAGTCCCACAATGCCCAGCCCCAGCGTGATTCCCATTTCAATCTTGCTGGAAAGCGTGCCGCCCGTATAGTCCACTGCAATGGCTTTCTTTTCCAAGGCAGCGCGCGCGCCGGCGACCGCTCCCACCAGGGTCACGCGTACGTAATAGACCAGCCCCATTGCGGTCAAAGCAGCGATCGCCAATCCTCGGTGCGCCGGACTCACCCCTTGCCGGTGTTGCATCACCAGAACCAGGATCGCAACGCCGATTACCGCCAGCGCGAGCAGATTAGACACTACGGAAGCCCAGCCGAACGGACGAAACAGGGCCAGTGCGTGCCACAAACCGTCGGCGAGCAGTGTTGCCACCAATAAGTAACTGGACGGCGCCGGTGCGCCCTCGCCGGCGCGCTCTGCCGCTGTGTCTGGCGCGGACCCGGCGGGCGGCAAGGCCACCTGCGGCCCCACGTCCTGCGTTCCAAGAGCATCCATCCACCCGCCTTCCAACGCGCCCTGCACGGCGGTAATCTGCGGCTCGATCACTCGCAGAAACTTCTTCGCCACCCAAGTTCGATAGACCGACGGTAATTCGTCGCGGCTGACGGCCGTGTAGATCCGGCAGGTGCAACTACAAACCGCCGAGACATAAAACCATGACACGATCAGGACCAGGGCCAACGCCCAAGCCACGAGCGAGCCGCGGGGAACGCGGGAGGAACTCAGAACCAGATAGGCGATGGCCCAAAGGATTCCGATGACGAACGCGCGCGTCGAGATGTGGAAGCGCGGACGGTGGGCGATCGCCACCGCCTGAATGTCGCGCAACTGATAGCGCTTGTACTCCTCGCGGAACCGCATCGACCGGACCAGTAGCAGATGATCGGGCCCGAGCCAGGTGCTCGCGCCTTTAATGAACCCGCGGCGGTGTCCCGGCAGCTTTCGATAGGAAACCCGCTCTGCCACTAACGGCCTCCCGTTCGCGCCCGCACCAGCACGTATCCGAGCAACAACAGCCATCCTGCTACTAGCGACAGACCGATCAGGATGGCGGCCACAAATCGCCAGCGGAATCGGCGCACCAGGCTTAAGGGCGCCCGCCACTTCACTATAGAGTAGACGACGGCGCCGGGGCCGGTAACCATGGTTAAGGGCCATACCACTAAAGACATCAGCGGGAAGATCAGGGCAATCGAGTCGTAGAGCGTGCGCGAAGTCTCGAGATTAGCTTCGGCCGCGCTGCCGGCCCGGGCCATCACGCAAGCGGGGCACCAGATCTCGCCGCTGAACTCTACGGAACACAGTTGGCAGACGAAGCGCCCGCAGTGGCGGCAGGCGGCTACGGCACGCTTGGCGGGATGGTCGAAGCAGGCCGCTTCTCCTTCGAGCGCAGTTTCCAATTGCACCTGCGGCAACGAACGCAGCGCTGCCGGGAAGACGCGTACCTGGTTCTCGGCGCCGCACAAGGTGCAGCGGGTCAGATCCTCAGCTGCCAGCGCCCGATCGGGAAGCGGCATGCTGCAGCGGGCGCACGGGACAGGCATGCAAGGTTAGGTTCGGCTCTTGATGACGCGCGTATCGCAAATCATGTCATGCAGTCCGCGCTTTTCGGAATCGAACCCGATCATAATGTACCCAATCAAAAGGATCAGGCTGCTGAGAATCTTGGCGAAGTAGCGGCCGAAGGCGCGTCCCAGGCCAACCCGCGAACCGTCTGGCCGTACCACCTTTACCCCAATCACCAGCTTGCCGGGCGTCGCCCCAAGATTCGCCACAAAAAAGGCTTCATAGCAGGCCGCGATAGCGAGACTAACTAAGCTGGCCAGACCCAACCGTCCCATCATGGCGCCCATCGCCCCGATATCCACCGCCGTCCCGGGCTGGGGTATTGTGATCATAGAGCCGACCAGAATCACTTGCACGATGCTGCCAACCACTCCGACGATGATTGCATCGATCAGCCAGCCCACGAAACGGATCCAGAACCCGGCGTACGCCTGCGCCGCAACCGGCGCCGCTCCCTCGCGCAGTTTCTGAACGTAATTGTTCTTGCAGGCCGGGCAAATCATCAAATCGCCGAAACGGGCAAGCTCCTCGGCGGCGGTAGGGCGGCCACATTCGGCGCAAAACAGAGCTCCTGTGTTGGATGCTGCGCTCATCGGATGCTCCTTACGAAATCGAGCAAATTGTAGCAGTTTGGTTCCCGCGATACCAGTTGTCAGAGGGGCACTCAGGCTAGAATCATGGCTAGCCGTGCCGACGCTGCCACCACCGTACCCCAGATACTTGCGCGCGATTGGAGTGGCGGGGCTTCCGTCCGGCCTCGATGGCTTGCGGACGGTCGTTCGGCAACACTTGTTTCGTGCGCCTTTTGAGAATATTTCCAAGCTGTGCCTGCTCGGCCGCGAGGGCGCCGGAAGGTTTGTGAGCATTTCCGAGTTTCTGGATCGCATCGAGCTACTCGATTTGGGAGGCACCTGTCACGCCTGCAATCCATTCCTGGCAGAGCTGCTGCGCGCGCTCGGCTACGATGCCGATCTGCTGGGCGCGGATATGCCGCCGCGGCTCAATTGCCACACCTGTCTGCGCGTGCGCCTCGATTCGGTGGCGTATCACGTGGACGTCGGCTACGGTGGACCGTTCCGCGAGCCCATTCGAATGGACCGTCTCCCACACGAGATCATCGAGGGCGCGCGGCGTTATGTGTTCGGCTGGAACGCCACGGAGTCCCGCTACGAGATGGCCGTTTATGCGGGAGAGAATCGGGTGCACGGCTACTTCGTCAATGAGTCTCCGCGAACTTTGGATTTCTTCGCTCCGAGCATGCAGAACTCGTTTCAGCCCACCGCCAGTTTCTTGAACTGTATTCGCATCTGCCGTTTCTTTGAAGACCATTCGATCGAACTGCTGGATCGCACGATGAGCGTTTCTCGCGGCGGAGAAACCACCGACAGTGAGCTCGGCACGCCGGAGGAGTGGCAGACGGCAGTGGCCAACCACCTGGCCATGCCGAGGTGTCCCTCAGAGTCCGCTATTCAGGTATTGGAGCGGGTGACGGGAAGGCCGTTCTTCGGTAACCGAACGGCGCCCGCCGAACCCTGAGGCATTACCAGGCCGGAGGATCGCTCGCGGGAAACGACTCCATGGATGCTTCGTCGATAGCGTCTTCGCGCGCCTGGAGCACTTCCCGTTCGGCCTGAAGCCAGTTCTCCAGATCCGAGTGATGCGGATTACCCTGCTCGCGGTAAATCTCTTCAGCGCGCTGCTTGATCTTCTGTTGCAGCTCCCGTGTCGGTGAGATTTTGGCCGATGCAGACATATCATTCCCTATCCACCGATATCGCACAAGGCGAGTGCTGTTCGCAGTACGATTGCACGCAGATCCGGCGGCCATTTGTGCGCCCGCGGACAACGGTTCTGCGCCAGACCGTGGCGGCGGATTGGTTCCGTTTCCTTTTACTATCAACTGCTTCGATTGTTCTCGCCGCCACGGTCGCGGCGGCAAGGTGCTCTATTCGGTGCCAAACGCCAGCAGCACATTGCCCGGCATGCCGTTGCCGGTGCCGATGTATCCGGAGCCCACGTACAGCGAACCGCCAACGATCACCGGGCCGGGCGCGCCCAGCGACCCTCCTTTGGCCATGACGCCGTTGACGGTCATGAAATCCTGCGCGGTGTTGAAGCGCCAGAGTTCCCGGCCATCGCCGGCTGCCAGCGCGTGCAACACGCCGTCCCAGCCGCCCGCGAAGACGACTCCGGGAATCGCGGTCACTGCGGCAAGCAGTCCGCGCCGGGGCCTCCCGCCGCGGCCGCCAGGATCGGCGGGGTCGATATGCCGTAGCCAGGCGACGGATCCATCGGCGAGCTTCACCGCCGCGACTGCTCCGGTCTGGAGCGAATAGTAAACATTTTGATCGTCGGCAGCGCCGCCCCACATGATCTGCCCGCCCGGCCCGGCTTTCGCTCCATCCGTCAGGTTGGCCGTCCATACCAACGCGCCCTTGCGATCGGGATCTAATGCTACGGCTATGCCGCCTTTGTGCGCAGCCACGAGAAGGCGCTTGCCGCCCGGCAGCACGCGCAGGATCGGCGAATTCGCAAAATCCCAGTCCGGTCCCACATGTTCCGGACACTGCTCACCCTTGTTTGGACCGTTGCAGCCGGCGGGCGAGGCATCGTCTTCCACGCCTTGATACGACCACAACATTTTGCCCGTCTGGAGGTCGAACGCCACAATGCCGTCCGAGGTCTTGGCCGCCGGTGCCGTGAAGGCGTTCCCGGTGGAAGCGTAAATAGCGTGCAATTTCGTGTCGATGGTCGGAGTGCTCCAGATGGACGCGCCCGCAGGCCCCCAAAGCTGCGTGCCGAGAGAGTTTTTCTTCGTGGGTTTCGGCTGCTCGGCGATGGTGTAGCTCTTCCAGATGACGCGGCCGGTGCCGGCATCGAGCGACGAGAGGCTTCCGCGATACGTGCAGCAGGGGTAATGCGGATCGCCGGAAGCGACTTCTTCCGAGCCCGCCACACCCACGTACACGCGGCCTTGATACACGGCCGGCGAGCCGGTGATGTGCGCCAATACCCGCGGCTCCACATTTCGCTTCCACAGCAGCTCGCCGTTGTGGGCATCCACCGCATAGACGTTGGCCTTCCGATCGCCGAAATAGGCAGCGTACTTCGTGCTGCCGTGGCCGCCCACGGGCGCGATCACGATCGATGTCCGCACCTGCGCTTCGGATTGGAACGACCAGTAGACGCATCCCGTTGTGGCGTCCAGCGAATAGAGGAAACTGTTATCGCCGCCGAGGAACAGCCGGCCTGCCACGACCACCGGTTGGCTGTAAGTCTCCGCGCCGTTGGGAAGCCCGAACGCCCACTTCAGTTTCAATTGCGGCACTTGATCCGCGGAGAGCCGGGCGATCTTGGCGGGCTGAAATCGCGTATTGGCCAAATCATTTCCCCAACCAAACCAGGAAGGGCCGGCGGCGGGATCGCTCATCGCAGGGTTGGATGAGCAGTGGTTGGCCATGTTTTTGGCATCGCCGCTATCGGCTGCGCCCAAGGGCCGGCCACCGAAGAATTCCGCCAGCACGCGCTTTTCGTCGTTGTTCAGTTTGCTCGCCTGCTCGACCATGGCGCCGGTGGTGAGAGCGGCGTAGATCGCTTCCGGCGTCATCCTGGCCAGCGTGTCCGTATCGGGCGCGTTGTTCTCGCGGAGCAGAGTCTGGTCGGTGCTGGACATGGAATTCTTGTGGCAGCCGGCGCAGTTGTTGTTGAACAACGGCTGCGCCGCCATGCGTTCCATCGGACCGGCGAGCGGCACGCGGCGCGCCGGCTGTGGCGGCTGCCCCAGAGCCATCATCGCGGAAAGCAATACGAAGCAGATGAATTTGGAAGTCATGTTCTACCTTCACATCAGAATGCTGAACAAATTCGAAAAGTCGTCGGTCCAAAGGCGGAAGCCGGGTTTCGGCTTCAATTGCTCGGCCTCGTGCTTCAATTCGGGATGGCTGGCTAAGGTTGCCGGATCCATCACCAGCACCCACGAACAACTGAAGCACAGGATATCGTCGTCATCCGGAATGAAGTCGTAGAGCAGGGCAGTCTTGCCAAAGGCTGCGGCTGCGCTGGCCATCACGGGCGCCAGGTTGAGGTACGCATTCGAAACATTGACGGCCACGATGCCGCCCGGCCGCATGTGGCGGAAATATGTCTGAAAAGCCTCGCGGGTGATCAGGTGGACGGGCACGGAGTCCCCGGAGAACGCATCCATCACCAGCAGGTCGAACTGCTGGCTGGGCTCGGATTCCAAAACCAGGCGCGCGTCTCCCAGGGCCAATTCCAGCTTGGCGGGCGTGTCCTTCAGGTACGTGAATTCCGATTGGGCAATCTGGATCACCAGGGGATTGATCTCATAGATGCGAATGCTATCGCCGGTGCGCCCGTACGCAGCCAGGGTGCCGCAGCCGAGGCCCAAAATTCCCATGCGGCGCGGCGCACCGCTGAGAGCCTTCATCGCGCGGCCGATCCCGCTCTGCGGACAGAAATAGGAGACCGGCATGCGCCGATACTTCTCGCGCAACATCTGCTGCCCGTGGTTAATGACGCCATGCACGAGCATGCGGGCTGCGTCGTCTTCGATGGCGGGATCGCCAGTGTCCTTGACTTTCAGTTGCGCGTAAAAATTGCGAGCCAGCATGCGATAGGGATGGACGGTGCTGCGGATGATCACGCCGACCCACACCAGACAGCCGCTGAACGCTAACACCACCGCGGCCTTCGCCAGCCGCTGGGGCAAGAGGCCGAAGCGGCCCGTTTCCTTCCATAGCGGTGCCACTACCAGAGCGGCGCACAGGGCCAGGCCGAGAGGGAACTCGTAGTAACCGCTGAATACGTTGGGCGCCAGTAGACCGACGAAGAGGCCTCCCAAAGCGCCGCCCAAGGAGACCGAGACATAGAAGGACGTCAGGTGGCTCGCATCAGGCCTGCGTCGCACCAGTTCGCCGTGGCAAACCATGCAGTACACGAACAGGCAGGCGGAGAGCAGCGCGATCAACTCCACCACCGGCATACTGGGGCGGAACTTCCAAAGCCGGTACAAAACGAAACTGAGCGCCGCGGCCAGCAGCGGAAAGAAAATGGCGCGCCGGTAATAGCGGGGCGAATCGAAGCAGACAATGAAACTCAGAAGATAAACGCTAAGCGGCAGGATCCACAGAAACGGAATGGCGGCGACATCTTGAGTGAGGTACGTGGTCACGGAAAGCAGCAGCATCGACGCACATGCGGCGTAGCCAATCCATAACAGTCGGACTTGCCACCCGAGCGGTGATGCGGGCATATGCTGCGCAGCCGTTATAGGCACTCCCTGAGCGCGGTTCCGATAGGCGACCACGCCGCATACCAACGTAAACGCCACATATGCCCAAGACCAGGTGTAGGCCTGCGCCCGCGCCGTCAGGTTTGGTTCCACCAGAAAGGGATAAGTGAGCAGTGCCAGCATCGAGGCGAAATTGGAGAGCGCAAAGAGGCGGTAGGGCATGGCGCTCTTGCGGGACCGCGCATACCACGCCTGCAACAGCGGGCTGGTGGACGAGAGGAGGAAGTAAGGCAGCCCGATAGTGACCGCCAGCAGAGCCAGAATGCGAAACGAGGGATTGGCGGAGGTGACGGTTTTCCATTCGGGGCGAGGCAGGATGGGCAGTGTGGCCAAGCTGGCCGCCAGGATGAGGATGTGGAGGATGGCCCCGCGCCGTCCGAGTTTGCGGTAGACCAGGTGCGCGTAGAGATAGCCGAGCAGCAGCGCCAGTTGGAAAAAGAGCATGCACGTGCTCCACACCGCCGACGAACCACCGAACCAGGGCAGGATGATTTTGGCAATGATCGGCTGCACCTGGAAGAGGAGGAATGCCGAAAGGAAAATCGTGGCGGCGTACCAGAGCATGCGAACCATCCAGTGTAGCGGGTTCTCCTCGTGGGAACCGCGCGCGAAACGCCAGTGCCGCCGCAAGGTGATACGCTAGGAAGCCTGCTAACGAGCGCAGAGCTCAATCCAATTAAGGAGACGGATTATGGCTAAAGTGATTGTCATTGCACAGGTGCAAGATCCGGTGAAGTGGGAAGCAGGTTTCCGCACGCACGGCGATCTGTTCCGCAGCATGAAAGTTCGCGATGCGATGCATTACGCGATCAACGGGAATGAAATTACCGTCTTTTGCGATGTTGAGAGCCTGGAGACGTTCCAGAAAGTGATGGAGTCGCAGGCCACTGCGGACGCCATGGCGGTTGACGGCGTCAAGCGCGAAACCGTGAAGACGGTGGTCATCGACAAGGAGATGAAGCTCTCGACCGGGGCGGCGTCGGGGAGATAAAGGAACGCCGGGCAGCCCGGCGGGACACAGACCAGGAGGTCTGTGCTGTGACAAACCACCGCGCCCTACGGTCGCGGCTCGGAAACGGAACGCATACCGAGCCGCGACCAAAGGGAGCGGTACCTTTGCGTCGTCAGTGGGGAATGTCCAAACTCCAGACGCCGGGCAGAAGCCCGGCGGCAGGCCGGAAGGCTTGGCCCCACCCAATCCGGCGGATTCTGCTCCAGGCGCCACGGCTCCCCACCACGCGCAACCAGTATAGCGGCGTGTACTAAGCTAGAGTAGAGCTTGAGCGAAGCTGCTCGGCGTCCCGCTTCTCAGTGCGGAGACGGACGCCGGACCCCGTGTTCGTCCCTCCTGAATCCATTTCGCGCCGGAGTCGAACGGTATGCCTCAGTCCACCGCAATTCTCGGGTATCCGCAGCGGAACGAGGAGTTGGACCGCTACATCAATCTCAAACTCGTGGCGCTGGGCCAGCCGCCGAGCCGCAACACGGCGGGGGCCGACCTGGTGGAAATTGCCGGGCCGCTGCTGCGCAACTTCTATCAGAAGGATCAACTGCTCGCGGGGCGTTTATGTCCGGCCGATTCGCGCATACAGAATTTTCTCGATGACTACTTGAGCGGCGTTTGCCCCGAGGGAGTTGCACGGTTTCCCGCGAACACGTTCGTGCTCGATCGCGAGGGCATGGCGCGCGTGCTTTCGTTGCCAGTGACTGTCGATCACTTCTCATCGCCGTGTCTCGATTCGTACCGCGTGCCGCAAGGCGTGCTGCACAATCCCACGAGTGACAGGCGCACCACTCAGGGCCTGTTCCACATCGCCGAGGGCGGCCTTCCCGTTCCTGCCGATAAGGCTGCTGTTCCGAGGCGCGCGTTCGCGGCTCTGTGGGCTGCGGCGCTCCAACCTCCGTCCGATCTGATGACCCTCCCGTTCACCTCCGATCAGGAGCAGCAGGTCCGCTGCTTGATCTCGCTACTGCTCCGCCCGCTCGTCTGCCCCGCGGCCGGGAGCGATCCCGCCAAATCGATGGAGATTCGCTTCCTGGCGCCGGGAAGCCTGGTGAGCAACCTCGATTTCGTGGAATCGATCTTCGGCAACGCCGGCGATCCGTACCTTCCCGAAAATGATGCCGCCCTCGATGCTCTCCATTGGACCGGCCACACCGGATGCGTTGTGCTGGCGCCACACCTGGTTGGCATTCGAAAGAAACAGCTGGGGCTGCCGCACGTGAGCGGAGCCACCGAACGGCAGAAGCGCGACGGCATGTGCTGGACCGCGGAGGATGAGCCTTACAACGGCGGGCGCGCGTTCAAAGTAACCTGCCGCGATCAGCGCGGCGTGATGGTGACCATCATCGCCGACAACTACTACGGCTATTGCAAGAAAGAGGTGAAGACGCAGATCAGCTTCTCCGCCAACCTTTATGGCTTGTGCGAGGAGGAACACGCCGGCGGCGCGCTGGCCTTTGCGACTTACGTACTCGGGCAGGAATTTTATGCGGACCGCACCGTCAGCCTGAAGAAAACCACCTTTGCCGAGGCCATGCAGTTGCTCGGCGACATGGTGGAGCAGCATCCGGAAGGCTATGGGGTGGACAAGCGCTTTCCCGATATTTACTACGTGCCTGAAAATGCGGCCTTCCGTGCGCTTGAGGGTTCGATCACCTGGGGGAACGGAAGTGATGCCTCGCGGCTCACGCTGCGCGCCGGCGCCGCCTACTTCCTGCCGTCGGGCTTTCGCATTCGCCTGGAGAAGCAGCAGCAGGGCAGCGCTTGGCGGTTCATCGGTTCGCGTCCGCGCGGCACATTTATTCACAAGCCGTGCACGGTATCGGGGGGCGGCAAATCGGAAATCTCGAAATCGATGGCGCATGCCGTGCTGCACGGCCCGGTGTTCGTGAAGGAATACCACCGCGACATGGACCAGGTGGCGGAGATCCTGAAGGGGGATTTTTCCTGCATCTATCGCAATCGGGCTCCGGACGCGCGGACACGGCGGCCGATTCTAAGCACGGAGCGCACACTTGGGTCCGTGATTCAGATGCTTACTCCCTCTGCCGACTACACTGCCGAACACAATGCGTGGGTGCGGCAGCTCACACAGACCATCCGGCAACTGGTCTTTACGGTGAAGCGCTACTATCGGCCGGAATGGGGCGACAACTGGCGCGAGCACTTCACGGTGGACCGGATCAACGGCTTCCTGGGCCACGAGCTGAAGTTCGATGACCAGAAGCTGGTGAGCAACTACCTGCGCGTGGGCTACGATCCCGATGGTTCGTGGCGCATTTACAAACTGCGGCCCGACTTCTACCCATCGGACAAAGTGCAGATGGAGGATGACATCACCGCGTCGGCGGTTCTGCCGCGCGAGAGTTTGACCGATCTCGATCCGGAATACGCCAATCCCAGCGTCAAACTGGTGGACAACTGCGAGCGGCTTCTCTTTCAGCGCCCCGATGACGCCATTTACCGAGGTGTGGATGGCCAGGCCGAAGCCGATATCGCGAGCCCGGGCACGTTTCTTTCGAACTACCAGGCCATCACTTCCGAAGAGGCGCGCGCCATGGTGGACCACGTGGTGGAGTTCGATCAATACACCGAGCCCATGAAGCGGCTGCTGGAACAATTTGCCGGGCACCCGCAAGCGCAGTACGTGGTTTCGTCGGCGCTGCCGCGGCTGGTGAACGGCGCGCGCTCCACCAACCCGCGTTATCTGCAGCGCCGGCCTGACCTGGTGAATCCGCGCGACGCGTACCTGGCCGAAGTCGCCACGCGGTTGGGACGCGAGATCCCGGCCGGGCATCCTGTGTATCAACCGGTGAACGCGGTGCTGGCGGGCCGAAGGAACAGCCCGGCTGATCCCAAAGCCGGATTGCCGCCGCTGGCGGTTTACAATCCGATCCACTACCAGGAACTGCCGGAACTGTTCATGGATTTCGTGTGCAGCCTGACCGGAAAATCGCCTGCCACAACGGGTTTCGGCAGCGAGGGCGCGCTTACCAAAGGACCGTTTAACGCGCTGTGGCCGGTAGTGGATCTGAACAACGCGCTGGTGTCGGCGATCCTCACTGGCTATGCGGGTTTCACCACGTCTGCCGGATACGTGGGCCCGAAGTTCCGCGTGGACCACGACGTGAGCCTGTTGGCCCCGGAGATGTGGTGCCGCATGCGTGTGCATGAGCGCGCCCCGGAGTTCCTGATTCAGAACGGCTACCTGGAGAAGGTCAACGATTTTCCTTTTGAGGGCCGGACGGTGCTGGCCAGCCGGCTCGGCTACCGCATCACATCGTTGTTCGTCGAGCGGTTTTTCGGCCGCCTGTTCGAAACGCCCGATGCCGTGTTCACAGAGGAGCTGCTGCAGCCGGAATTGCAGGACCGGACTCAATTCGCCGCGGGCATCGATGCCATTGTGGAAGCGCAGACGCGCGTCGCCAAGCAGTACTTTGAGGATGGCAGCGTGGAGGCTGCTTGTCCGCCGCTCGAGGCGCTGCTCCACATCATGGCTTGCGGCTCCTATAAGGCCAAGGGCGTGGATGACCCGGAAGTACGCGGCATGTTCACGCGCGAGGCTTTACTCGCGAGCGATTGGTACCGGGAGCGTTTGCAGGTGAAGCGGCAGCGCGACGTGGCTTTGTGGAAGCGCCACATTCGGGCGCTGGAAGATTTTTCGGCCGGGGCAGCGGCTGCGGGTTTCGATGTGCAATGCCGATTGGCTGAGGCTCGGAAGCAGCTGGCGCGCGTGAGTGCGGCGGAGTATGTCAAAGAACTGGTTGGAACGATCGGGGCGGACCCGTTTCATGGGCAGATCGGTAAAGCGCCGCTTCCTCCGGTCGCGGCTCGGTAACTGCCTGTGGCCCGCAACCTGCGAACGCGTTTCCCAACCGGAGACGCCGCCCGGAAGGGCGGCGGCAGGCCAGAAGGCCTGGCCCCACACGGGCGCTGACTCACAACACTAGACCACGACAGCCTGAGGTTTTTCTTATTTCTCGAAACTCTTGAAGTCGAGGTAATCGCCGGAACAGGAGATTTCGCCGAGTTCCCATTTAGGCCGAAGCTCAGCGTAGAAAGTAGAAGTCCACGGTTTCAGCAGCGCTTTGGGATCCTGGATGATGAAATCGATCTGCAAGTGATCGCGATCCGTGCGTCGGAAGCGCTCGGTGACATGCAACTCCGTGCTGTGAGGATGCCCCAGGCGGTCCAACCAGGTTTTGTCGTTGAAGCCGACCGTCTCGACCACGAAGGCCGTATCAGTCTCCCATCGGCCGATCGACGTCCCCATCCATGTTCGATCCGGATCACTGGGAAGCGAGCGTCCATCGGTGTAGATCCGGCGCACCATGTGATCGTACTCGTAGAGCATCAGCAGGTATTTCGGGGTGCTCACAAACTCAAATGGATAAGGATGGAAGTAGACCCGCGGCACTCCCGGTGGGTAGCATTTGGTGATCACGGGATCGTTGGTGGTTTCCAGTGTGTAGATCCCGTTATTCGAATTCTTGGCCTCCTTGTACGTAGCCTGCGCCCAGGGAGTCAGTTCGGGCTCCTCCTTGGTGAGGGTCGCGCCTGCAAACGCTCGCATGGACTCCGGATTTCGAATCATCCAGATACCCGTAAGATCGCGGGCGGGCGGCGGCGCGGGCGCTTGAGCCTCGAGGAAACCCACGAGCGCCAGAGCAACAAGCGTGGGAACGAGTCTCCTGTACATGAAATCTCCTATTCCTCGAACAGGGGCAGGGCGTTGCCGTCGGGTCCAATCAACTTACGAATCCACACTGTGTGGGGGCTGTTCCTGCCCGGGTTTCCGCTGACCGTGATTTCATCGCCGGGCTTCAACGTGTTCTTGTTCCAGCCGGCCCGATTGAGTTTGTTGGGAGCGGTAAGCTCACCCTGCCATTTCTCCGGCTCTCCCTGCGCATTCTTGCATTCGAAATACAGTTGGACGTGCGGGTTCAAATACACGAAATTCGTGACCGTCCCTTTCACCGTAATGGTCTGGGCGGTATCAAATGCCGCCGCGCCGTGATGCGCGGAGACTGGCTGCGACGCGGTGAAAAGGGCCAGCGCGACAAGCGCCACCGTAATCCGTAAAATTTTCATGCGGGATTTCCCTCTCAGCTCACTCATGCGGCCGCGGCCGGCGCACGCCATCGGCATTAGTCAGAACAAACTTCTGGACGCGTTTCCCGGTGTCCACTTCTCCGGTGTAAATGTTGCCCCGAGAGTCGATGGCGATGGCGTCAATCCAATGGAATAGCCCGGCCATCCGCCCATTATCGCCAATCGAGCCTGCCAGCTTGCCGGTCTTTCGTTCGTGGATCCAGATCTTATCGTTCGTGCCGTCCGCCACCAGCACATACTTCTGTTCCGCATCGTGGGAGAACGTCAGGTTATAGATGGTTCCGCACATGCCGAACATGGTGCTGCCCGGACCGCCGCATTCCTTCCCACGAGAAGGCGTGGAGGGATGCACAAAGAAGCTCATGACAAATTTGCCCTGTTTGGTGAAGACCTGCACCCGATCGCTGCCCCGCTCGCAGACGTATACCAACCCATCCACTGAGATATGAACGCAGTGCAGCGCCGGCGCAAACTGCTTCTGATCGGGCGGCGACCCGGATGTGTCGTAGGGAGGAGTGGGATTGTTATCGATTTCGCTCAGCGGAATTCCATGCCCGCCCCATCCCCGTTTGAATTTTCCATCGTAATCGTAGACCAGCACGCGCTTGGCATCCACAATGTAGATCTCCCGCGCATCTTCGTCCAGATCAAAGAAGAAGATTCCCCCGGGGAACACTTCGGTCTGCTGGTTGTTTTCTGGCGGCCTGGGGGCTGGCGGACGCGGCGCGCGGTGTCCGAAATCCCATAGAAATTTGCCATCGCCCGTGTACTTCTGGATGCTATCGCCCTGGCTGCTTCCCGAAATCCACACGTTGCCTTCCCGATCGACCACGATGTTATGCTCGGCGGCAGGCCCCGGACGAGCGATGCCGGGAGCCGGCCAGTCCGGGTGGTAGCCCGGCCCTCCCCAAGCTTTCAGAACGTTTCCCTCTGTGTCGAACTCCAGTACCGCCGGTGCCGCGATGCAGCAGTCCGTCCGCGGCGGATTTGTCGCCGCTCCTGACTCATCGGGCATAATGTCTCGCGGACGATTGAAGACCCAGATATGGTCGTCTTTATCCGTGACCATGGTCGGCACGCCTTGTATGAGCCACTTGTTCGGCAAGGGCTGCTTGGGCCAGAACGGGTCGACTTTGTAGACTGGCAGATCCTGGGCGTGCACCATCAGAGCGCAGGCTAGCAAAAACAACGTGTAGCTAATGGTCCCCGCCTTGCGTGGGGCAGACCGTCGTTTTTCGCGGTCTGCCAGGGCGTGCGAAGCGCGCCATTGCGCCGCTGTCCGGCGCCGGCACAGAGCTGTGTAATTCTTCATAGTCTTCGAAACCGCCTCTAGTGACGCTCGGTTGTCCTTAGGTGTTCCTGTTCCATTTCACGGCACGGGTAGTCTTCCGTGGCATGCGCACCTGGCTCGCCCAGCATGAGCGTCTGCGTCCGCGAGAGGAACGGCTGCGCCATGACGGCGGGATCTTCCACGCTGAACTGGTATTCGATCGTGTTGCCTCTGCGCGTCAGGCGTTCCACCACGTGCATGTTCTCGGTGTGGAACGATCCGTCTCCATCCAACCACGTGTCATCGGTAAAGTTGGTGACGTCTACCACCAATGTCTGGCCATCCCAGCGGCCGATCGAATCCCCCATGGACATGCGATCCGCTTTGCGATCGTGCGGACGCCCATCGGTGGGGAAGACACGAAACACGTTTCGATTGTTGTATAGAAAATAGGTTGCTTTGGGTGTTTGCACGATCTCGGTCGGCGGTCCCAGGCGTGGAACACCCACGGGCATGCACTTATAAGAAGGATCGAGAAAAGCGGCTCGCTCGAAATTCTCGTTCGCTTTCGCCACGAACTCCGGTTTGTAAGTTGGACGCGCGGCCGCATTGGCTTTCCGCGCCGCCACACCGGCCACATTGAGTTTTTGCTCGAGTGACTCCGCGCCTACCACAGGGACGCGACCATCTAAGGTTACCTGGCCACCAGCGAATATGGAGGCAGCGGCCGCCATTGGGTTGGATCCCCAAAAGCCGGAAAGGTCCGGATGCCCGTCAGCCGTCTGGGGAGTCGGCAAGGCGGCGGCTTTCTTCTGGGCCTCAATCTGAGCTGGACTGAGCGGCCCGAATTGGGCGAACGCCAGGTGCACCGTGAGTAACAGGAGTAGCGCCAACATCGGGAGTTTCATCAGGCCTCCTATTTACTCTTTTCTTCTTCGGCTGTCATTTGGAGCACGCGGCCGTCGGCGAACTGGATTTTCTTGACCCAGCCTAAGTCGTCCGTACCGTCCTTGGTGCCGAAGCCGGAAATGGTGACGGTTTGCC
>DATJAK010000255.1:0-2316 GCA_035516375.1 Bryobacteraceae bacterium | reverse complement strand
TCCGCCCACCGTGTGGCAGCTCATGGATCATACCTCCGGGCTGGGCGGCGATCCGGAAGGTGAGATGTCCGATAACCCGCGCACCATGCGTGTCCCGCTCGCGGATGCCGTCCGCTATTACGCGCACTCGCATCTGCTGTTCGAGCCGGGTGCACGGTGGAGCTATAGCAACATGGGCATCGCCACGCTGGGCCGCCTGGTCGAGGTGATTTCGGGCGAAGATTACGTGCACTTCCTCCGCACGCACATCGTCGATCCGCTGGGTATGAAAGACACCTTCATCTTCCCACCGGAGGACAAGAAGGATCGCATCGCGCTGGTATACAAACACGCCGGCGGCAAACTGGTTCGCTCAGGCGCTGAGATTCTGGCGGGTGACCCGGCCAAGTACCGCCAGGGCGCGAAATATCCGGCGCCGGAATTCGGCCTCTATTCCACGGCTCCGGATCTCGCCAGGTTCTACCAGATGCTACTTAACGGCGGCGAGTTCGAGGGCCGGCGGTATCTCTCGCGCCAGGCCATCGCGACCATGACGCGCGTCTTCACACCCAACGTGAAGCCCTCGGGCTGGATGGGCGGTGGCACGGGCTACGGCCTCACATTCGAAATCGTGAATGAGCCGGAAGGAACTCTGCTGCTGCATTCGCCGGGCACATTCGGCCACGGCGGCGCGTTTGGCACCGAGGGCTGGATGGATCCGAAGAACGATCTCGTCCGTATCATGCTGGTGCAGCTTTCGGATGGAATGGCCGACGCGCCGAGGTCGGTAGTGATGCAGATCGGGGAAGCCGCGGTGATCGAATGAGCCATACACTAGTTTCTATGAGTGCCTTCTACAATCGCCGCGAACTTCTCCAGCGGGCGACCGCAGCCGCGAGCCTCGCGATGGCCGCGCAGGCCGCGCCTCCAAAGAAGATGCGCCTTGGCGTCATCACTTACATCTCTTCCAATCCCGAAGCCGTCATCAAGCACGTGCACGATCTCGGCTTCCCCACCTGCCAGCTTGGCATCGGCGCGTTGGATGACGCGACCGTCTCCAGGCTGAAAGATGCGCTGGCCAAGTACAACGTGGAAGTGACGTCGGCCGTTGCGACAGGTCCGCCTCCTGAGGTCTACGACTTCTACAAAGGGCCGCTGACTATCGGCCTTGTGCCGCGCCAGTACCGGGATGCACGCATCGCGCGCATCAAACAAGTTTCGGACTTCGCCAAAAAAGCCGGAATCCCGGGCGTACAGACGCACTGCGGATTCATCCCCGAGAACCCCAACGAACCGCTCTACACGGAAGCCGTGAATGCCATCCGCACGGTAGCGCAGTACTGCAAGGACAACGGCCAGACCTTCCGCTGCGAGACCGGGCAGGAAACGCCCATCACGCTGGTTCGCGCGATCAAAGACGTGGGACTGGACAATGTGGGCGTAAATTTCGACGTGGGAAACCTGATCCTCTACGGGAAGGCAAATCCGGTGGATGCGGTCGAGCTGCTGGGACCTTACGTCATGGGCATTCACGCCAAAGACGGGCTTTATCCCACGAACCCTAAACAACTGGGCCGCGAGGTGGCGATCGGCCAGGGTAAGGTGAACTTTCCGGAGCTGATCGAGCGGCTGAAGAAGGCCGGATATCAGAATCCCCTGACCATCGAACGCGAGATCGAAGGCGCGAAGCAGACCGAGGACATTCTCGCGGCGAAAGCGTATCTGGAAAAGTTGATTGGCTGAGGAGACAAGACCATGAGTGACAAAGAAATTGGACGGCGCGGATTTCTCGGGGCTGCGGCGGCATTCACGATTCTGAAGCCGCAGATCGTGCGCGGCATGCAGGCGAACTCGGCGGTGCGCGTGGGGCTGCTCGGCTGCGGCGGGCGTGGCAGCAACCATGTCGAGACCATTCTGAAGAACACTGACGCGCGCGTAATCGCGGTCGCCGACATGTTTCAGGATCGCGCCGATGCGGCGAAGCAGTTCGTCGACAAGCTATCCGCTGCAAAGGGGCACGCCGGTATCGAAAAGGCGTTCATCGGTCCGAAAGCCTATCAGCAGATCGCTGAGTCGAAGGACGTGGATGCGGTGGTGATTGCCACGCCTCCCTACTATCACGTCGAGCATCTGGCGGCGGTGGTAGCGGCGGGCAAGCACGTGTATTGCGAGAAGCCGGTGGCAGTGGATGTACCGGGCGCGAAACGCGTGATCGAGATCGGCCATCGCGCAGAGGGAAAGTTAAGCCTGGATGTCGGCTTCCAGATCCGCATGGCGCCGCCGTTCATCGAGCTGGTGAAGCGCATCCAGGCGGGCGCGCTGGGCGACATCGCGGCC
>DATJAK010000254.1:0-3048 GCA_035516375.1 Bryobacteraceae bacterium | reverse complement strand
CATCACCCAGGACATGGCCAATCGCTTCAACTTCCCCAACACCAAGGGCGTGATGGTGCAGGATGTGAAGCCGGACGGCTTTGGCGACACCGCCGGGTTGAGCCGCGGCGACGTGATCCTGGAGATCAACAAGCAGCCGGTAAACACTGAGGCCGACTTCCACCGCCTCGAGTCGCAGATGAAGAGCGGGCAGGATGTGGTCTTCCTGGTGCGTCCGCGCGGCAGCCGCGACAACACCACGGTGTTCATGGGAGGCACGTTGCCGTAAGAAGGCGGGATTGGGGATTGGGGTTTTATGCGAGCCAGTGGCGCGGCGCATTCACTCCGGCCTCCAATCCCCGGCCTCCAGCCCCTCTCTTAACCAGAAGGTACTCCGGATTCGCAGCAGCATTGACTCACAAGCAAACTCTGCAGCGGCGCTGGTGCATCGAAATTGAACGATGTCCAGCGCCGTTCCTTTTTGGGAACCGGGGTCGCTTTTATGGTTCCCAAAACGGTTAACGGCTCATTACAATAAGGAATCTTTCGTGCATCACAAACACTTGCCGGAGAGGTGGACGTTGCCTATCGGACATCGCGTTGCTCAAGTCGCTACGGTCCTGCTCGCACTTTTCGGACTGGCCACACTGACATCGGCCGCCACAACCACCCACGCTAAGTCTCATCATGCCAAGCTCTCCAGCGCGCACAGTACCTCCCGCCATCATTCCTCGAAGCAACACACGGTCAAGACGGCACGCCACCACGGGCAGCACAGCATCGATGAGGAGCGGACGCGCGAAATTCAGACGGCTCTAATCCGCGAGCATTACCTGAGCGGCGATCCCACCGGAGCCTGGGACCAGGCCTCGAAGGACGCGATGCTGCGGTACCAGGCGGCCAATGGCTGGCAGACCAAGATTACCCCCGATTCGCGCGCGCTGATCAAGCTGGGATTGGGGCCGGACCACAAGGGCCTGCTGAATCCCGAAACCGCCAACATCCCTTCGCCGCATGAGCTGGGGGTCGATAACGAAACCCGCCCCGGAGGCGCGGCGGACAACGAGTAGTTAACCTGAGATTGAGCAGAAAGGCGCGGCGGACCGCGCCTTTTCTATTTGTGGGGCAAGTTCTGCGGTCCGCCTGCGCAACTGTGCTACGCTCGGCTATTCCACAAGGACGGCACATGGCACAGCACGAGCACAATCTCCAAATGGACTACATCGAGTTTCCCGCCACCGACATCGAGGCGACGAAGCGCTTCTATCACCAAGTCTTCGGATGGGACTTCCAGGACTGGGGTCCCGGTTACACCAGCTTTCATGACGGGCGGCTGGGCGGCGGCTTCAATGCCGAATCGCAGCCCGCCGGGACCGATGGAACGAGCTCCCGCGGAACGCTGGTGGTCATTTACAGCGCGAAGCTGGAGGACACCTACGCCAAGGTGAAAGATGCCGGCGGCAAGATTGTGCGCGAGACCTTCGAGTTTCCCGGCGGACGCCGCTTTCACTTCCTGGATCCCAACGAAAACGAACTGGCGGTGTGGAGTGAGTAGGAAAGAAAACTCACCACGGAGACACGGAGGAGTTGTTGATTGGGAACCTCCGTCTCCCTGTGGTGAGCCAAGGCGAACGAATCGAAAGTAATGTTCGACCGGTATGAAATGCGGCTAATTGAGCCGCGGTAGAGGGTTGCGCGCAACGGCTCCGCGCTCCGCTCCAGGGTTATGAAACCGGATGCTCTTGGCGGCCAGAGTGGATTTGACGTAGTCCTCGCCCGCCTGCATCATGTGCGTCCAAACCGCCTGTGCCCGGCCCTTTTCGTTGAGGAACGCGGCGACTTCGGCGGCATCCATGTTCGCTCCCGCCTCGCGGGCAAATTGCTGCAAATGCGCGAGGGTGATTTCGGCGGTGACTTTCTCACGCCAGCACTTTTTCTTGAGGTCGATCATTTCTGCTTCCCGACAGAATGAATTTGGCTTGCAGAAATAGAAATACCCTGAGCGCGGTGGGGGGACGATGGCCGGCGTCACCGCCTCCTGTGATAGTGGTCACAGGGATGATGTTCAACTTGAACGGCGCCGCCGCGCAATCGCCGCTTTTTGAGTTTCGAGTTTCCGGATTCCAGGCGCAGGCTTCCCTACGCCGTGCCTGACTGGAACTGGAAACTGATTTTTAGCTGCCGGGCCTGTAAGCCGAATTCTGTCTGCCGCTCGTTCTTCCTGCGGGTCGCCGCACATGCGCGTTGTTCGCATGTGTGGGGCCGACAGGAACAACGAGCGGCAGGACGGTCATTCCTCTGGGCCGTGCATTACTGCACGGCTCTAGCGACCTACCCGGGAGTTGTGGCGCGCCGAGCCGGCACGCGCGCCAAGTCCGATCCTCGCGAACCGGAGCCGGCGCTCCTCCCCTATTTGGTCTTGCTCCGTGTGGGGTTTACCCTGCCACCGCCATTGCTGGCGGCGCGGTGCGCTCTTACCGCACCTTTTCACCCTTACCCCGCCTGACCACCTCAACGCGCAGCGGGCTGACCGAAGCCCTTCATCGGCCGGCCCGACCGGCTTTGACAGGGGCGGGGCCTCAGCGAAGGGGCGGGGCTTTGGCCCCGCCGAGTGCCGAATCAAGACTCGGCTTTAGCCGCGGCGGGACCTCGCATTTCGTACAGCGAGGTTCGCAGTTGCGCGCTGGGGTGGTCAGGCGAGGCGGTATGTTTTCTGTGGCACTGGCCGTCAACGTCCCTTTGAGAGACGCCGCCCGGACGTTATCCGGCACACCGCTCTGTGGAGTTCGGACTTTCCTCTGCGGATTTGCGCCCGCAGCGACCGTCCGGCCCAGCAGCTAACAGAACCATTATAGATGCGGGACAGGGGATCGACGCCTGAGAGTGCGGAGAACTCATCGGTCGAGATGGCCGTAGTAGATCTTGGTATCGTACTCCAGCGTGACCCGGTCGTCGACGGCATGTTGGCCGAACAGCTCCGGCAACGCCTTCATCATGGCGTCGTAGCGTTCGCCGGACTTGGGGATGTACGACGACGAGAGCAGCCGTCCGCGCAGGCCGTCGAAATCG